>DSAD01000251.1 GCA_011372875.1 Deltaproteobacteria bacterium | reverse complement strand
TCACAACGGCATGAACATCCTTTTTCTCCATCCACTCTAACGCATCGCATCCGTCACTTGCAGTGATCACATGGTAGCCGTATATGCTTAAGAATTCGGCGATCACATGCGTCAGATCATCTGAATCGTCAACGACGAGTATGTTTCTATTGTTTATCATTTCCCCCCGCACTTGTGAGGTCGATAATCTCATAATCACGCAAAGCCGTATACTTTTTAGTCTCTGCGGTGGTGAGTTTTGCAAGCTTGTCCATAACCTCTTTTATCCTGAATATCTGTTCTTCCATTGTCTTGAATGTTTTCTGTATCTTCTTGTTTTTCTCCAGATCAGGCAGTATCTGAAGCATTTCGATATTTCCAAGGATAATATTCAGGGGTGTATTGATCCTGTCGGAAAGGGTCACTGTCGTCTTTGCTATGGCCCCTACCTCCTGAATACGTTTCTGCTCCTTCCCATAGCTTTGCATCTCCAGTGCCCGGCGCACCCGCAGTATCAACTCATTCTCATCGCAGGGCTTGAGAAGATAATCATAGACCCCCAGCCTGAGTGCAGTCACGGCAGTCTTTATGGAACCGTATCCGGTAATAACCATTACAAGGGTGCGCGGTGAAATAACCTTGACGTTTTCCAACAGTTCCAGCCCGCCCATGCCTTCCAGGACAAGGTCAGTAAGGACAAGATGAAAGGTCTTATCATAGATGATCTTGAGCGCGGCCTCTGCGGAAGAAACACCGTCGACCTCATATCCATGGGTCTTGAGAATATTCACAAGTGAATATCGTACGATCTCTTCATCATCAACTACGAGTATTCTTTTCTTTTCCATGTCAACATTCATGCCTTAAAAAAACACTACCGGTAGTTAATCTGTTTGTAAACCACATCCCTTAACTCTTTTATCCTGAATGGTTTTCTCAGGAAAACCACCCCGGTATTCTCAAGAAATTCCTTCACCTCGAAGTCATAGGTGTCTCCTGTAATGAACATAAACCTCTTTTTCAACCCTGGCTGTTTCTTTATCACTTCATGATACAGCTCCATGCCATCCATTACCGGCATCCTCAGATCAGAAATGATAAGCTCCCACGCATATTCGTCAAGATGATCATATGCCTTTCTGCCGTCATTGAATGTCATGACATCGTAATAAGGACTCAAGGAATCGACCATGAGATCCAGAAGGTCTTCTTCATCCTCTACAACCATAATGGGTGAGCGTTTGTTCTCGTCAAAGATTATCTTCGATGCAGTCTCTTCGGCCGCTTCAGACACGAGATCTTCTTCTGCGCTTATCATAGCGGGGATCCGGATACTTGCCACAGCACCGTTTGCAGTATTTTCAAGAGATATCGATCCCTTATGATCCGAGATAATGCCGTAGCATATGCTCAACCCCAGCCCGGTACCCTTGTCCTTTGATTTTGTGGTGAAAAACGGATCAAATATCTTTGTCACGATCTCATCGGGGATCCCAGGTCCGGTATCTTCTATGGAAACATGCACATGGTTATCAACAAGCCAGGACCTGAGCCAGATACTTCCCTCCCGATCGTCGATGGCATCGATGGCATTGTTGATAAAATTCACCAGCACCTGCTCGAGGCAGTTCATATCCGCCTTTACAAAAAGGGGCTCGGCAAAGTCTTCATGGATTATCCTGATGCCCCGCTTCTTGATTATCGGCGTATAGAGATTGACTGTTCTGGTGATAATCTCCCGCATATCGAAGACAACCTTTTCCGGCGGTTTGTTTCTGGAAAATTTCAGGAGAGATTCCACAATCGTCTTGGCGGAATTTGCGGAATTGACGATAACTGAAAGTCTCTGCTTATCACGCACGGAAAACTTCCGGACATCGAGAAGGTCTGCAAATCCAAGTATGGGGGTAAGCTTATTGTTCAGTTCATGCGCTATGCCGGAGGTAAGCAGCCCCAGAGAGGTAAGTTTCTCTGTCTGCATGGTTCTTTGTTCCACGCGCTTCTTTACGGTTATATCCTTCATCATGATCAGGACCTGCTGCTGTCTGATCCGTTTAATGAAAAACTGGCCGATAACATTGTTGTTCGGACCCAGCGATGTGGAAACCTCAAAATTGTCGGATTCACCAACAGATATTGCACTGATCTTTGACTGCAGGAGTGCCACTGTTTCCTGATTGAAAATATCATGTAAAGATTCAGGAATATAGCCCATCACCTTATAGATTCTCTGATTGGAGAAGGTTATCGTATCATCATTCTCCAGCAGGAAGATCATATCTTCCGATGCATCGACAACTGCCTTGTACCGCTCCGAGATGTTCTGCAGGCTTTCGTCTTTCTGCTGGAGAAGATCGCAAAGATCAGAGTGCCTCCGTTGGAAAATCGTATGCAGATGCACAAGGGTAAGCATCTGGCCCACCAGAAGCCCTAGCAGTTCGAATATACGCACATAGTTGATGTTGAAAAAGTCCTGCCGAGAATGAGAAAGATTCAGCACCCCCAGCGTATTGCTACCCTCCTTAATGGGCACGCAGAGCATGGACCGGATATTAACGCGTGTCGTTTCCATTGACTTGAAAAAATCACAGTCATCTACATCTGATATCAAAACCGGCTTGCCTTCCTGTGCGCATCTTCCTGCTACGCCTTCTCCAAGATCCATACAGAATTCGTCATTTGCGTCCAGAACGTTTGATCCGGCTGCAGCCCTGAGCCTAAGACGGCCGTTTTCGACAATAAAGACAGAGGCATTATCACACCTGGACTCTGCGATAAGGATATTGGCGATGTGGGCATAGAAATCCTCTTCAGGGGATCCCCTGGAAACGAGTTCGGTCAGCTCGAATATGCCGGAGAGAATACCTATGGTATCTTCATAAAAATCCGTAGCCTTTTTGAGCAGATCTAGAAGTGCCCGTTCTCTTTCCTTTGATGAATCAGAGGAATCCTTTCTTTCTGACCACATATCATTCACTGCCCTGACTGCCCCTTAAAACAGATTTTCTATTATGACAGTGTTCGTTTTATACCGCTGTATACAGACATTGACAAGATCTTTGTACCTTTTCCCCAAATATCCGGCAAGCATCCGAGAATACTGATCTATTTCAACGGGCCTGCCGTTTTCAAGTTCAGTTATGACTGCATTAACAAGGAATATGAGTGCCGAAGACCTGTTGTTCGGCATATGGTGGTTTCTGATGATTCCTATTATCTCATCAGGAAAATGCCATCTCCTCGCAACATTCTCGCCAATAATTGTATGGTCTGTCTGAAAGATATCCTGCTCCACAGAGATGCCGGGCCGGGCGAGTTCAATATCGAACAGCGGGATATACGCATCCGGGGCCTTGCAGAGAAAAACCATCCTGCCCAGATCGTGCAACAGCGCACCGGTAAAAAGTGTTTCCTTTTCCTGCCGGTTAAGGCCTAAAGAAAGGACCATGAGGGCCACGGCATAGGAATGTCCCCATAATTGAACGGCATGTTTGGAACCTGAGCTGAATGAATCCATTACAGCCATGGACAGCACGATGCACTTTACCATGTCTATCCCTATGGTAAGCAGTGACTGGTGCATGCCGAGGGGCTGCTCGCAATGACGATAAAACGGAGAATTCGCCAGCTTGATAATCTTGGCGGCCATCGCCGGATCGGATGAAACGATCTTTTCCACCTGTTCAATATTCGTATTCTCATCCTGAAGTATGTTGAAAAGCCTCATCTTGCTCGATTCTAGAGTTGGAATGTTCTCGAAACTCTTTTCAATATGTAATGATGAATGTATCGATATCATATCGACTTTTTAACGGCTTTTGTTATATTGAACTTGAATGGTTTTTTTTATATTTTCCTCTCATGAATTTAATCCATTCTTCCGTTATAATAATACAATGGATATCTCAATGAGTCCTCCTTTGAGGAAACTATAAAAAGATTATGACTGAGACACTATTGAACACAAAGACAAAGATTCTTCTTGTGGATGATGAGGAGGAAACACTCAATCTCATTTCCGACTACCTTCTTGAAAAAGGTTTTGATCTGACTGCAACTACGAACGGTGAGCAGGCAGTTCATCTCGTCGAACAGGACAGCTTCCATATTGCAATATTGGATCTGCATTTGCCCGGGATGACCGGCGCAGAACTTCTCAAGGAGATCAAAAAGATACGCCCCAACATACAGGCAATCATGATTACAGGATACGGGACTATCCGTGATGCGGTAGAATGCATGAAACTCGGGGCATCGGACTTCATAACAAAACCGATTCTTTTAGATCACCTTCATCTTACCATCAAAAGGATCACAGAGGAGGCAAGGCTGAAGGAAGAGGCTGAACTGGCCACATACTACAAGAATCTTTCACGCACAGACGAGCTTACCGGGCTGTTTAATTTCCGGCATCTCATCTCCATGCTGAGCAATGAAGTCACCAGGCATATGCGTTATAACAGGACCATGTCTCTTGCCATGATCGATATCGACAACTTCAAGGAATATAACGACTCTAAAGGTCATGAAGAAGGCAATGAAATGCTCATGCGACTTGCACATGTATTCAGACATAATACGAGAAACTGCGATCTCCTTGCCCGTTACGGCGGAGAAGAGTTTGTCATCATATTCCCAGAGACTGCTCTTGAAGAGGCATTCGTGGTATCCGAGAGAATCTGCAGAACCGTCGAGTCTTCCCTGAATATAAGTGTAACGATAGGTCTTGCAACCTTACCTGTCAACACCAATGATCACAACGAACTGATCAGAATGGCGGATAAGGCCCTGTATTGGGGAAAACAGCACGGCAAGAACCAGATTGTTGTCTATGAGGAAGCGATGTCCATGTGCAAATAGAGATCGCCGGCATTTTTTCTGAAATTCTTCCTGCCCATACCTGTAACCCTCAGCAC
>DSAD01000244.1 GCA_011372875.1 Deltaproteobacteria bacterium | reverse complement strand
TGGTTGATATGGACCATGTCCTTAATTTAACAGGTGATATCAGGCCTATAACAGAGATCGATGTCTATCCCAAGGTGCCCGGCAAGATCATAGAGAAGATCCTTGTTGAAAATGGCGATATCGTGAAAAAGGGCGCCCTTATAGCTGTGCTCGAGGATGAGACGATAAAGGCGCAGATTGATGAGGCTGATGCTGCGCTTGCGCTTGCAAAGGCCAACGAGGAGGTCATAGAAAAGGATTACGCGCGTCTTGTCAACCTCTATGAGCAAAAGGCTGTTGCCAGACAGAAACTGGACCACATCGATGCGCAGAGAAAGTCGAGCAAGGCACAGATAAAGAGGGCCCAGGCAGTGTTAGAACAGTTATCGATCCTTAATAAAAATCACCGGGTGTGTGCCCCTGTGTCAGGATATATCTCTAAGCGTTATGTGGATAACGGCGCCCTGTCTTCTCCTGCTCAGCCCATTGTACGTATCACTTCGGAAAAACAGGTGAAGGTTGTAACCCAGGTTACGGAGAAAGACTTTCATCTCATCAGCAAGGGCATGAAGTGTGAGACCAGGGTAGATGCCTTTCCTGAGAAGACATTTGCCGGGGATATCTGCGTTGTCAGCCCGACCATTGACCCGGCAAGCAGGACGGGTGAGATCGAGATCCATCTGGAAAATAACGAAAGGCTTCTCCGTTCGGGTATGTTCGCGCGCCTCAGGCTTTACCTGGACACCTTTGCGGGCATAGCCGTGGCCAGGGATGCCCTGCAGAAGACCCCTGGAACCGGCAGTTACTATGTATTCGTGGTAAAGGGCGGCAAGGTTACTCTCAGAAATATCGAGATAGGCATCTCTTTTGAAAACACCATCGAGATAACAAAAGGGCTTGAAAACGGCGAGGAAGTGGTTGTCAGGGGCCAGAACAGGTTGAAGGACGGCCTTGATGTCGTGGTGGAAAACCAGGTCTCCCGCTCGGAGGACAAATAAATGAGGCTTCCCGAATTCTCGGTAAAGCAGCCTGTTGCGGCCCTGATGCTCTTTTGCGCGATTATCCTGATAGGGCTGATCAGCTTTGCCAATATGAGCACCGACATGTTCCCCGATGTGGAGCCCCCGGTCATTACGGTCATCACCACGTGGCCTGGCGCCAATGCATCCGACGTGGAGACAGAGGTGACCGACGTTATAGAGAACCACCTGAACTCTGTGGGAAACCTGGATACGCTCACATCGAAATCGCAGGATAACATATCGCTGATCTCCTGCAAATTTGACTGGGACACAGATCTTGATGTAGCGAGCAACGACATCAGGGACAAGCTCGAGTTCACCAGGCGGGACCTGCCGAAAGATATCGATCCGTCCATGCTCTTCAAGTTCAGCAGTGCCACCGCCCCCATCCTGATGATGACCGTGACCGGGGAGAAAAGCTGGAACAGGCTTTATCATATCGTGGATAAAGAGATCGCCGACGAATTGAAGAGGGTGCCGGGTGTCGGTGCGGTCATGCTCATGGGAGGGCTTGCAAGGCGCATCAATGTCTACTTCGATCTGGAAAAGATCGAGGGGTTCGGACTGTCCATCCAGCAGATCAACCAGGTCCTTTCGGCCCAGAACCTGAACATCCCTGCAGGCAGCATCGAGTCGGGCTTAAAGGAGTATTTCATCCGTGTTCCCGGAAGGTACCGCTCGCCTGATGAAATCAAAGACACCACCGTGGGCTATGCACACGACCGTCCCGTGTACCTGCGCGATGTCGCTACGGTCTCGGATGCCTACGAGGAAGAAAAGATGCTCGGCTGGGGTGATGGGAAGAAAGCCATTGTGCTGGTTATGCAGAAGCAGACGGGTACGAACACGGTGGAGGTGATCAAGGCTGCAAAAGAGAGGCTCGACAAGATAAAAGACGGTCTCCCCTCGGACGTCAATATATCCATCAACATAGACAACTCCACGACCATCCTCAATACGATCAAAAACCTGAAAAAAACTCTCTTCGAGGCGATCGTCTTCGTGGTGATAGTCACCCTGGTTTTCCTGCGCAGGCTCAGGACATCCCTGATCATCTGCCTTGCCATACCGTTTTCTTTGATCATCTCGTTTATCCTGCTCTACCTTGCCGGCTATACCATTAACATGGTTTCGCTCATGTCGCTCACCATAGCCACAGGCATGGTGGTGGATGATGCTGTCGTTATACTGGAAAACATCGTCAGACATATCGAGAAAGGGGGGAAGTCCAACCCGAGTGCCATCTTCGGCGCCAGCGAGATGGGCATGGCCGTTACTGCTTCCACCTTTACCGTGGTTGTGATCTTTGTGCCTATCATGTTCGTCTCAGGCCTTGTCGGGATCTTTTTCAAGCAATTCGCCTTTGTCATTGTGACCACCATTCTGGCATCCCTGTTCACCTCTCTTTCCATGACACCCATGCTGGCCTCCAGGTGGATGACATCCACGCCCGGCGCGCTCAGGAATGCAAACAGCATGCTTGCAAGGGCGTACAAATCGAGCGAGAAATGGTTTGAGGATATCGAGAACGCCTACGGCAGACTGCTTGCCTGGGCGCTGGGTCACACAAAGACCGTGATCCTCTTTGCAATCATGGTTTTCTTGAGCAGCATCTCCCTTGTCCCCTTTCTCACCACATCGTTTATCCCCCAGATGGATTCAGGGGACATAGACATTGCTCTGCGCATGCCCGAGGCCACGCGCCTGGAAGAGACCAGGAAGGTCATGGAACAGATAATGAAGATAACCGAGGAGACTATACAACCGGACGAATTACTGCACACCTTTGCATTCAGCGGTCAGAGCAAGGAGGGATTCGGCAATGCGCTGGGTTTTGAAGAAGCCCCCAATGCGGGCCAGTTTTTTATCAAGCTGGTGGACAGTGACCAGAGGAAACGAAGCGCAAAGGAGATCGCAAACCTCCTGCGCCAGCAGATATACGAGATCCCGGGCATATCACAGATCAAGGTAAAGGCTCAGGATCCCATGACCTCCATGCTGATGGGGATGCAGAAGCCCATAGTCGTTGAGGTTCAGGGCGATGATCTTAATGAGTGCATAGCGTTTGCAGGAAAGGTCAGAGACGCCACCAAGGATATCCCCGGGGTAATCGACCTTTCCCTGAGCCAAAAGGATGAAAGGCCTGAATTGTGGGTGGAGATAGACAGGGCAAAGGCGTCTTCGTTGGGCCTGTCAGCGGGTGCGGTCTCGGGGATGCTCAGAAACTACTTTTATGGCCTTGAAGCCACCAAGTTCTGGGATGCGGGTGACAGTTATGAAATATTCACGCGCCTTAGCGAGAAAGATAAAAACAACCTGGATGCCCTTGAAGACGCAACCATCTTTACGCCTGACGGCAGGCGCATAAAGCTCCGAAACATAGCGAGGATAATCGAGGGCAAGGGGGCTGTGGAGATACAGAGAAAGAACAGACAGAAGATTGTCAAGGTCGAGGCGGATATCTTCGAGAGGGCGCTCGGCGATGTGAAAGCAGACGTAGAGGCTGCCATAAAAAGCATCGGGGTCCCTCCCGGTATGTCCGCACATTTCGGATCGGACGTGGAAGAACAGCAAAAGGCCTTCAAAGACCTTGTCGGGCTTCTCCTGCTCGGCGTGATCCTGGTGTACATGGTGCTTGCAGCCCTGTACGGCAACCTGAGAGACCCGCTTATCATCATGTTCTCGGTCCCCTTTGCCATAACCGGTGTGCTCTATGCCTTTTTCCTCTTCAGCATACCCCTTGACCTGATGACCTTCATGGGTATCGTGATGCTTACGGGGATCGTGGTAAAGAACGCCATCGTGTACCTGGACTATACCCATCTGCTGCTAAAGCGGGGTGAGCCCCTGTTCGATGCAGTGACTCACGCGGGTTCTCACCGTCTCAGGCCCATATTGATGACCACCCTGACCACGATCTTCGGCATGGTGCCCCTGGCATTCTCCAAGGGGCAGGGTGCGGCGTTCTGGAACCCTCTGGGCATAACCATGATCTCGGGCCTTAGCGTATCCACCCTGATAACCCTGGTGCTCATACCGAGCATTTTCTATCTGTTCGAGAGGAGAAAGGAGGGGAGGCAATAATGAAGATGCTCCTGATTATCTATGATGTGGATTTTGATGATGATGTCATGGAGATGCTCAATGATCTTCCCCTGGCAGGCTATACCAAGTGGGACAGGGTGCTCGGCAAGGGAAAGAAGTCCGAGCCCAAGCTCGATGATGCTGTATGGCCCGGATACAACAACGCCGTGGCCGTCGTGTCCGACGACAAGTCCGAAGACAAGGTCTTTGCCGCATTGAGAAGGCTGTTCAAAAAACTCGGAGGAAAGGGTTTTGCGGTCTTCGAACTACCGGTCATGAGGGTGATTTGAGCATATGAAATCAATCAGATCACGTTCCGGACCGGGAGGCCTTCTTTCTTGAGGTATGACTTGATATCACTGATGGTATACCACCCGTAATGAACCATGGAGGCGATCAGGGCTGCATCGGCACCTGCCTCGATAAAGACTTCCCGCAGGTGTTCGGGCCTGCCGGCGCCTCCGGATGCTATCACAGGGACACACACCCCTTTAGGGCAAAATGGGGGCAAAATGGGGGTCAAATCTTTATTCTTGCATAATAATTCCCTGGACCCTTATAAACAGACTCTTTATGGAAGAATCCCTTTCCAGCATAGATTGAAATCGTTTTCTGACCACACTGACAGTACTATCCGCCAATTCCGCGCCAATTCCGGGGACAGTATATTTAATTATCTACATCCTTTTTTTGTTTAGGACCTGGCTTCCTTCGTTTCAATATTCGCGATAATTGATTCTCAAGATTTTCTACAAAAGCACTCGATCCCAATGGTCTTCCTGTCTTTTTATGTTTATGTATACTATCAACTTCTGAAAGAAAATGGGGGTCAAATCTTTATTCTTGAATAATAATTCCCTGGACCCTTATAAAC
>DSAD01000004.1 GCA_011372875.1 Deltaproteobacteria bacterium | reverse complement strand
TCCAGGCAGATTCTATTCAGAAAATGTAAAAACCCTTTTGCGATGTCTGGTTTTTCTTATGGCCCCTTGCACAGGTGTTTCTCAAATAGAGAACAGGAATATTGAGATGTTCATTAGCTGATACCCCGTAAGCTTGCTGCTGTGTAGTTCGGTTCTTGTGTTGATACTGCTATTCCCTCCGGTTATTAAGGACGTGTTTTCTTGTATTTCCGAGTAAGAGTATTGTGCATGGAGATCTTGTCTGTATTATCTCCAACCAGGTCCACAAGCTTCTTTACGAAAGACTTTACATGGTCGGACTGACCTTTGAGTTCATGTGAGGAACTTGCAAATTCCTCTGCCTGTGAAGCTGTCTGCTGAACAACCTTGTCGATATCGATCATTGCGGTATTTACCTGTTCAATGCCCTTGGCCTGTTCCGAGGATGCATTGGCGATGTCGTTTACAAGTTCGCTGACTCTTGTTGTGCTCTGGGTGGCCTCTTCGAAGTGTTGAGCTGTCTTGCTGACAAGTTCCTGGAATACTTCCGATGTCCTGCTTACCATCTCTGACCCTTTCTTCACCCTTGTAATGGTGCTCTCAATGAGTTCCGCCGTATTTTTTGCTGCATGAGCAGATCTGCTTGCAAGACTTCTTACCTCATCTGCAACTACAGCAAAGCCGGCTCCGGCATCTCCGGCTCTGGCAGCCTCGACGGCTGCGTTGAGAGCAAGAAGGTTCGTCTGGAAGGCTATTTGATTGATGGTTTCTATAACATTCTTCATCTCTTCAATAGTCTGTATGATCTTCTGGTTTTCGTCTCTTGCCTGGGCAATCTCGACCATGGAATCAGAGAGGCGAACCATGGAATCATTTGCCAGTTCAACTATGTGTTTGTTTTCGCTCATCAGGCTGTCGGCCTTGCTTGCATTATCGGCATTGTGTTTTGTCATTGAGGAGATCTCTTCGAGGGTGGAGGATGTCTGCTCCAGCGCTGCTGCCTGTTCGGAAGTACCCATGGATAGAGATTCAGATGATGCTGATATCTGTGTTGCAGTTGCCTCGACAAGACCGGAGGATTCTGTAATGCCCTCGATTACCTGATAGATAGGTCTTGTGATCGATGCTGTGATAAAGAAAGCAAGCCAGATACCTAATGCTATTGCAGAAAAGCCTATAAGGATCGCAAGCCTTGAAAGCCTGTTTGCAGAGGATACAGCATTGCTGCTCTGTGTGTTTGCCATGGTTGTCGACGAGTTATAAATGCTGTCTACCTGCTGTTCGATTGATGCGGCAATCTCCTGCAGGGATGACCTGTAGCCCTTGATCTTACTGTCTTCTTCAACGAGCAGATCAAACGATTTTCTGTAGGAGTCCAACAAGGTTTTGGCTGATTCGATATGTTGAGTCTTGATTCCTGCTTTGGTGAATTCGTCGAGCAGGGTGTTTATGGAAGTGTGCAAAGATGAAACATATCTTTCATTGCCGGTAATGAGATAATCCTTCTCGTTTTTTCGGATATTCAACATGAGTTCTCCGGCCATTGGGACATATACTTCCTTGAGTGCGCGTTCAATATCCTCCAATGCCACCCTCATCACACTGAAAAAGAATTCCTCTTCCAGGTATTGTTCAAAGGCGTCTCTATATTCTTTCAGGGCTTTCACCTGTTTTTTCTTGGAGTCTTCGTTGCAGGTGCTTTGTGGCAGCAGGGCATTATATGTGTCTATACTTGCGTAGAAATCCTCCTTGGCATCGGCATATTTCGTTCTTCTGTATTCGCCTTCACAAACCCATATGCGAAGAAATGCCTGGTAGAGATCATCTACCTGGTGTTCTTTCATCTTTTCGGCCAGCTGTTGGGCTGCGGAACCGAAATCGCCCTGAAGGCCGGTGTTTTCTGTGAACCCTTTGCGCTGCCATGATGCAACTACCTGTTTGAACGTATTTTCATATGTGTCTGCCAGGCTGATGATTGACGAGGCCTTTTGTGCTTCGTCTGAAGAACCTGTTTCTTCCGAGAGTTTATTCATGTCTGAAGCCCTTTGTTTCAGCCGGGCAATGTTGTCCTGGAGCTCAACGCTATATTTTTTGTCATGATACATGAGAAAATCTTTTTCATTGCTCCGGCAGGCAGACATAAGTGCCTTAACCTGGGTAGCATAATCCGCAAGTTTCAGCTCAACATCCATTAGATTGCTGAACTTTCTTGATGAGGTTTCTATGGTGAATTGATAGATAATCATGATTCCCAGCAATAAGAAGACTATAATGCCAAAGCCGAATTTGAGTTTTGTGTCCAGGGTCATCTTGTTTAGTGAAGCAATTTTATCAATCATCCAATGTCTCCATTCTCACAGGCTAAATCCTGTTTGCATAATATGAAGGAGGCCTTTCATGTGGTCCATGATTCCTCAATGGAGCAGCTTTCTTCTTTATCTGTTTTCTTCGGTATTATCTTTCAGTAACTTGAAGTGTTTGATCTCGATGGCAGTTGATTTGTTTGCTGCGGCTTAACTTTGACCTCCATCCCTGGGGAAGATAAAGGTGAGGCAAGAGGAATAAATAGATTCTCGATGCCTTGACAACCCGCTGAGGTGTACTTGATTGTCCGTTATTAAGACGAGAGAAATGCTGGATATAGATGACATTTTATGCTTATGATAAGATCACACAATAAAGTTTATTTTCACGAAGGGAGAATATTAATGGTTCAGTTTCAACTCGACAAACCAGACAATCTGGTGGAATTATTTGAAAACAGTGTGAAGAAGTTTCCCGACAGGCCGTTTCTCGGGACCAAGAACACCAAGGGTGAGTATGAATGGGTAACGTACCGGGAAGTGGGTCGTCGTGTCGATAATCTGCGTGGAGGTTTGGCAAGTCTCGGTGTAAAAAGGGGTGATGCGGTTGGTATCATTTCCAATAACAGTACGGACTGGGCTGTAGGACATTATGCAACAGTGGGCCTTGGTGCCTTTTATGTGCCCATGTACGAGGCAGAGCTCACGCATGTATGGGAATACATTGTCAGGGACAGCGGTATCAAGGTCCTTTTCGTGTCAAAGCCCGAGATCTGCGAGAAAGTCAAAGACTTTCCATCAAGCATCCCCACTCTTGAAAAGATCTATCTTATTCCCGGAGAAGGATCCAGGACAATGTCAGAATTGGAGAAGATCGGAGAGAAGAAACCTGTTAAATCCATCTACCCGGAACCTGAGGAGGTCGCTGTCCTTGTCTATACCTCAGGAACGACAGGAGACCCCAAAGGTGTCTTGCTCATGCATATGAACTGGACGAGCAACCATCATGCCAGGGCAAAGGCTTATCCGGACTTCAATGAGGACGACCGTACGCTCTCTCTTCTTCCGTGGGCACACTGCTTCGGCCTGGGAGAACTCCATACAGTAACGGCCCTTGGTTCATCGACAGGTTTTATGGAAAACGCAAGTACGGTTGTCAGCGATATGGCGAAAATCCGTCCGACAATGCTTATTGCCGTTCCCCGCATATTCAACAAGGTATATGACACCATCGTTACCAAGGTAAATGATGCCGGAGGATTCAAGAAGACACTCTTCGACGCCGGTGTGGATGCTGCCAAGAAGAGGCGAAGCCTGGCTGAACAGGGTAAATCAAGTCTCCTGGTGAACCTGAAGTTCAAGATCATCGACAAGATCGTGTTTCAGAAGATCCGCGATCTGTTCGGCGGCAGGCTCCATGCTAGCATGACAGGTAGCGCTGCCATGAACCCCGATATCTCAAGGTTCTTCCACGACATCGGCATCCCTCTCTATGATGCATATGGAATGACCGAGACCACTCCGGGCATTACCATGAACTGCCCGGGCAAATTCAGGATCGGCAGTGTGGGCCCATTGATGGATAAGATCAAGGTTGTAATAGATAAATCCGTTTCCGAACCTGGGGCCCAAGACGGGGAGATCGTCTGTTACGGTCCAAATGTCATGAAGGGCTACCACAATAAACCCGAGGCGACCAAGGAAGTCATGACTGAAGATGGCGGTGTCAGAACCGGTGACCGGGGCCGTATGGACGAAGACGGGTTCTTGTGGATTACCGGCAGGATCAAGGAGCAGTTCAAGCTCGAAAACGGCAAATATGTATTTCCAGCGTCTCTGGAGGAGGATATCTGCCTGAATCATTATGTGCAGAATGCCGTGATTTATGGTGCAAACAGGCCTTACAACGTCTGCATGATCGTGCCGGATCCTGTTGCCCTGGATGGTTACGCAGAAAAGAACGGTCTGCCTAAAGATTACAAGGCCCTTGTCGAGAGCAAAGACATCCAGGATATGATCACCAAAGAGATCCTCGATACACTCAAGGGAAAGTACGGCAGCTATGAGATCCCCAGGAAATTTATCTTTATATCTGAACCGTTCACCCTGGAAAACGGGATGCTCACCCAGACAATGAAACTGAAACGCCGCATCATCACGGAAAAATTCAACGACCAGATCGAGGCGCTTTACAAAGGATGATCAATAGCTGAGCAGGTCATTCACCTATGGCTTGAAGCTGTTAAGACTGGATGGAGACCTCCCTTATTCCAAAGGGGAGGTCTCTGCAGCGGTCTCCATGAATATGCAGGTGGATAAGTTCATTCAGACGGTCCGGATGACAATAACCTGCATAATGTGTATATCATCTCGTAAATTCTAAACGAATCCCGGAGACACCGCCCATGGCCTTGGATATTCAGGCGGCCATGTGCCTATACCGGCATTGCTGCTTTTTCAAAGATTTCCGCGCCGGCAGCATCGGCATGTTTATGGGAAATATTGTTTCTGGCGAACATTTCATGCCATCCCCTGGGTGACCCGGCGAAGTATTGGGCATCCTCATAGTCGGCGGTCTCGTCCCATACAATATACCCGTTCTGGCGCTCAATCCTTGGGAATATCGGACAATTTGTAATCAATAGACTTATTTGAGAGCTGGGAAACAGATCTTCTAGTATATCG
>DSAD01000217.1 GCA_011372875.1 Deltaproteobacteria bacterium | reverse complement strand
GCCCCTTTCCATGTCGTTTTCTCATTGGTGCCCGAAGTGATGTAACGGATGTCCCCGTCTGCGGTCGAGGCCCAGATGCCGCCTATCACAGCGGTCTTCTGTTTGAGGATGGATAAAACCTCATCACCTTCAAGGATATCGTCGATGAACCGCTCCTTAACTTCTATGATGAAGGTGAAGGCCTCCGTATCATCTTGTTTATCCTTTACCGTGCAGGTGATATTCTGGGTGCCTGGTTCCTGCGGCGCAGTCCAGTATACCCAATACTGGCTGTTATCCCATTGATCGAACACCCCTGCACTGCATGTCCATTCATAGGTCATGGGAGGCTGGTCAGCACGGCTGTAGACATTAAGCATCAATGTCTGACCGGTAAAGGGTGTTCTGTCGGACAAAGAGAAATTGGTGATTTCCGGGCCGGATGACGAACACCCGATCAGACACATATTCACGATACAGATCAAAAAAGCCTTCTTCAAGATTCCCTCCGATACGATATCTGACACTCCTAGCAGATCCTCAGGACAGGTGCAAGTATCCAATAGACGGACAAAGTGTATCAAGGCATCGTGGGTCTCTTGATTGCAATTTCATTTATATATTGATATGGTGATGGTGTATTTTAAAAGAGGTTTTCTTCACGGTCTAGATAGGAGTCTGTATGATACTCGGCATTGATATCGGCGGCACCCACACAGATGCGGTTTGCATAAAGGGAAAGAGCATTGTTTCAACAGCAAAGGTCCTCACCGGTGATGATCTTGTCCAATCAATTGTTGGGGTCGCCCGAAAGCTCGACATAGTTTATTCCGAGTTGGATCGGGTTGTCCTGTCAACAACGCTGTCGACCAATGCCATTATCGAACGGAAATATGCACCGACGGGTATGATTGTTTCTGCAGGACCTGGCATAGACCCCAGGCAGTATTTTCTCACTGAGGATTTTCATCTTGTCGATGGAGCCATTGATCACAGGGGGAGAGAATATATACCGGTCAAACCGGATCAGGTTGTCAAGACAGCGGCCTTGTTGAAAGACAAGGGTATTGAAGGTGTCGGTATCGTATCCAAGTTCTCTGTTAGAAACCCTGCACATGAAATCCGGATACATGACCTTATTGAAAAGGATTTCAAGAATATCTCTCTTGGCCATACCATGAGTGGAAGTCTGAACTTTAACCGGAGGCTGAATACAACCTACTTCAATACGGCAGTAACCCCTGTACAGGTACATTTTGTCGAGGCGGTACGCCGGGCATTTCAGGAACTCGGGATTGTCTGCCCCCTGCTTTTCCTGAAGGCGGATGGAGGAACATATTCATCATCAGCTGCCCACCGGTTGCCTGTTGAGACGATTCTGTCCGGCCCTGCTGCGAGTATGATGGGGGCTCTCGCACTATGCGATGATCCGGATACGACTACGCTGGTGCTTGATGTCGGAGGGACAACCACGGATATCGGGGTGCTCATCAACGGTGTGCCTATACTGGAACCAAAGGGGATGAGTATTGACTCACTCGAGACGCTCGTGCGAGGGCTCAAAGTTGTATCGGTAGGGGCAGGAGGAGACTCTTTTGTCTGTCTTAAAGACGACGTTGTATGTGCAGGACCGCAGAGAAAGGGCCCCCCTGCAATAATGGGCGGGAGTGCCCCGACACCGATGGATGCGTTGTCCATGCTTGGTGAATGTGATCAGGGTGATAAGGGCAGGGCACATGAGGCCATATCGGTCATTGCCGACAGGCTTGGCAGAGATGTTAAAGATGTTTCGGCAGAGATCATCTCGGTCCTTGTGAATAATATCAGGACCAAAGCCCTCGAGTTCATTGACGAGGTGAATTCTCATCCTGTCTATACGATTTACGAAATGCTTCACCCCGATCTTGTAGTCCCCGGACAGGTCATGATTCTGGGCGGGCCTGCTCTGCTGCTTAAAACCTATATCGAAGAGGCCTTTCAGCTCAAGTGCGTCGTGCCGGAAAATGCCATGGTGGCAAACGCTCTTGGGGCTGCCCTTGCCAGGACCACCGCGCAGATCACCATGATCGCTGATACTCAATTAGGGAAGCTTGTCTGCCCTGAACTCGGTATAGACGAAGAGATCTCGCGAAGTGCATGCCTTGAAGATCTGAAAGTGATGGGAGAAAAGGCAATGAAAGACAATGCCGAGTTCCTGGGGCTGAGCGGTGATATCGAGATCAGCATTCTCGAGGAGCAGAGCTTCAATATGGTAAGAGGCTTCAGCACCACGGGCAAGAACATGAGGCTGAAGATCCAGACAAAGCCTGGCATAATAAATGAGTGGAGATCCCGATGATCAAGGCAAAAAGAAAGACAGGCTTGATATTCTTCCCTGCGTATGACTGGGAGATATCTCCGTCGCATCCTGAACGCAAGGAGAGGCTGCTTTACACGCAGGATCAGGTCATGGAAGAGGGTCTGCTCGATATCGAGGGTATACACGAGTTCAAGGCCGGCCTTGCAACGACGGATGACATCAACAGGGCACATTTCTGCATCCCTGATGTGAGCTCTTGCATTACCCCGTCGCATAATGTTTCTGCAGGAGGCTGCATAGAGGCGGCCAGGCTCGTGCTGGAAGGCACGCTCGACAACGCTTTTGCCCTGGTAAGGCCGCCGGGCCACCATGCCATGCGTGTTGTTCATGGTGCGCGGGGTTTCTGCAACATAAACATCGAGGCTGTAATGATAGAGTGGGTAAGGAAGCATTACCCGAGGATAAAGAAGATTGCCATTGTGGATACCGACTGTCATCACGGCGATGGCTCCCAGGATGTCTACTGGCATGACCCCAATGTGCTTTATATATCGATCCATCAGGATGGAAGGACCCTGTATCCGGGTTCAGGCTTTCCCGATGAATTCGGCGGTCCCTGTGCGCAGGGGATGACGCTGAATGTCCCCCTTCCGCCCAAGACGAGCGACGAGGGTATGCTCCTGGTTATGGAAAACCTGATAATGCCTGTCCTGGATGAGTTCAAGCCCGATCTCATTATAAATTCCGCCGGCCAGGACAACCATTATTCCGATCCCATAACCAACATGTCGTTCACTGCCGGCGGATATGCCAGGCTCAATGATATGCTTCATCCGGATATCTGCGTGCTTGAAGGGGGATACTCGATCGAGGCGGCCCTGCCGTATGTGAATACCGGGATCATTCTCGCACTGGCTGGTGTGGATTATTCCTATGTGCGGGAGCCGGACCTCGACCCGGCCAAGATAAAGGAAGACCCCAGAGTAATTGAATATATCAACCGCCTCAATGACAAACTTCTGGATCTGTGGCGGAACAGGGGTTCCCGTAAGCGGCCGTCTGGTCGTTTTGTGGAAAGAAGCAGAGACATCTTTTACGATACCGACGGGATCTCGGAGACGCAAAAGGAGGTTCTGAGGGTTTGTGAAGATTGTCCGGGTGTATTCAGGATCGATACCCATGCGTCTACGGGCTACTATGCCCTCGTAATCCATCTGCCCCGGGGCGCATGTGAAAAGTGCAGGGAACAGGCTATGAAATGGTTTGATGTGCCTGGTGACAATTTCTATGCCGTATATCTCCAGGATATGGACCGGGATAAGTATACGGTCAAGATCCTATGAGATTCAGGAAAAAGAAGAGGATAGTCCTTATCCTCGGGGCCGGGGGTTCACGCGGGCTCGCCCATATCGGTGTAATCAGGGCACTGAAAGAAGAGGACATCCCTGTTGAGTGTATTGCGGGGATATCTTTCGGTGCCATCATAGGTGCCATGTACAGCCTGTATCTCGATATTGACGAAGTAGAACAGAGGCTTCGAGATTATATGCAATCCCCTTTGTTCCAGGAGACCAGGCGCGAGATGGAGTTGCCCCAGTCCGACCTGGCGAGGACCTTCCTGGAAAAGATCCAGTCAACAATCAAGCAGGGCTATTTCTTCACCAGGGCGCTCAGCCGGAAATCCATTGTAACGCCTGAGACATTTGTCCTTCACATGAAAGAACTGGTGGGCGAGCATACATTTGATGAGTTGAAAATCCCTTTCAAATGTTCCAGCGTCGACCTCATCACGGG
The DNA here is from genome assembly GCA_011372875.1 of Deltaproteobacteria bacterium. Classification (GTDB taxonomy): domain Bacteria; phylum Desulfobacterota; class Desulfomonilia; order UBA1062; family UBA1062; genus DSAD01. The sequence goes on along the minus strand of DSAD01000217.1, from coordinate 902 downwards.
GAACCCGATAATATTCACCGACGGAGACCTTTTTCAGGCCCTACAGGCAAGCTGTGCAACGCCCGGGTTCTTTCCGCCTGTGTGCATGCATGGCATGATGCTGGTGGATGGCGGCGTTGCCGAGCTGATGCCGTTCTACCTTGGCAGGACATTCAACCCCGACTATTCCATAGGGGTCGATGTTACAAGGGATATCGAGCCCATCGATGGAGAGACCGAAATTCAGCACAGCCTTGACGTGGTATTCAGGAGCTATGACATCTCCCGCGATTTCATGAACCTGTACACGGCCCAGGAACTGGACTGCATTATCCGTCCTGATCTCGGTTCATACCACTGGTCTGATTTCGAATATTTCGACCTCTTTGTGGAAAAGGGCTACCTTGCGGCCAAGGAAAAGATCCTTGAGTTGAAGAAAAGGATATTCTGGCTGGGATAGCAGCTGTTTTTTATACTCGTTCAATTGTGATGATCTCGCAAAAAGTCTGGATGAGCTGGGGAATATTAAACTCATCGCTGTACGGGGAGGCAGCGAGAATTCCCGCATCTGGAACACCGTGCTTGATCGCCATCATTACCTGGGCAGCGGGCCATTGTGCGGGGCGCAGATCCGCTATCTTATCTGGTGCGAATCTTTTGGATGGCAGGGCGGGATGAGTTTGAGCGCCTCGGCTTCGCAGTTGCGGGCACGCGACGAATATAGAGGCTGGAGCAGGGAAAGCCAAAAACAGAATCTGCAATTGGTGGTCAACAACAGCCGTTTTCTGATAGCACCTCATGTCAAGGTGCCCAATCTGGCCTCCCATATCCTGTTGTTCTGCGCCTGGATGACATCTCTCGGGCCTATGCTGCCTTCGTCCTTGAGCCTGCTCAAAAACTAACCCCCACCTTGAACCATACTG
>DSAD01000113.1 GCA_011372875.1 Deltaproteobacteria bacterium | reverse complement strand
TCTTTGAAACGGACGCACAGCCCTGAGACGGCCTGCCCGCTGCGTGACAATACCGTTTATGGGAAATTCAGCCCTGTGAGTATTCACACGGTGATGGCACAGCATTTCATATGCCCACAAAAGATATGCCTTGAGGGCCTGCGCGCAGTTCCTCGCCTTCATGTCCCTGGAATGCGTAAGCCAGGGTTTTACCTCCATTAGGAGAGCTCCTTCTCTCATGGGGTTCGTATCGGTTATACATGGCGAGACATCTCCTGAGAGTACTATTACGCCGAAGAGCCCCCTGGTCTGGTGGAACCGTATATCGACACCGCCAATACGGTACTCGCGCACGGCATCGATGAGTGCCTCGGCTTCGTCATGTTCTGCAGCCGGCTTGTCTCTTTCCAGGATCAGGGTTCCATGCTTTTCCTTCAGGCTTGCAAAATGAGAAAGAACGCAGACATCACCGGGTGAGATATCGACACCGGCGCCAAGCGCCTCAAGCGCACCGCGGCCGGGGAAGTCCTGTTCATCATATCCGAAGATTGCGAAGTGGGCATTTTCGCTTGGAAGGGCCTGGCCTGGCATACCCGCATGAAAAAGCCCGTTCGATCCAAGGGAGCAAAGCCTGTCGAGGGTGGGTGTATGCGCTGCCTGCAGGGGAGTCCTGTTTGACAGTTCAGCAATTGCCCGGTCGCCGATGCCGTCGAGTATAATGAGGACACACTTTTTCATATATACCGCCTTATCCCTATGAGTGATATATACACGAAACATCCTGTGATGAGAATGTATGATCGTGGTATTATGAAAATGAATGGAAACGAGTGGGCTATTCAATAAAACAACTTGAAATACGGGGTAACAATCCATAATACATATCCATGCTTATCGACATCCATGTGCATACGACATTCTCTTCCTGCAGCGATCTCAAAATAGATGATATTCTTGAAAATGCGCTTTCAAGAGGACTGGATGGTGTGTGCATAACCGACCACAATACCATGGATGCTGCAAAGGTCGTCTCCGAAGGGATTCAGGATAACGGTCTGTGCGTTATCATCGGCATGGAATACGACACACCCGAGGGAGATTTTCTCATCTTCGGCCCCTTTGAAGATATCAGGCCAGGCATGTCCGCCCAGGAGCTGCTGCACAATGTGCATTCTTCAGGCGGGGTTGCGATTGCAGCCCACCCCTTGCGCGCAGAAAGGCCGGTGAGTGAGCGGGTTCTGCGTGGCGGCATGGTCGATGCGGTCGAGGCGGTCAACGCAAGGAACTCCGACCTGGAAAACGCAAAGATGCAAGCATGGCTCAGACGGCATCCACATATTCAATCAGGAGGGAGCGATGCCCATTCACTGACGGAACTGGGCAGTGTGGCTACCTCAATCGGTATGCCTGTAAAGACAAGAGAAGATTTCATCTTCGCAGTGAAGAGCGGCCTGTGCGCCCCCGTGCTGAACGTTCAGCAACAGCCTTGTGTGAACGAGTGCATCGCCTCCTGATAATTCAGCTTATGAAGCTTATGACCAGCCGGCAGCATTCCCTAAAGCGAGCCATTACTGAGTGATGTCTTTCGTATCCATGGGATTCTTTATCCATAGGATTCTGTCAATTGTCATCGGCAATTTGAAAAAGAAGTATGGAGGGGATAGATAAACCTAAAAAACCTCTGGCCCAAGGCTTAAGCCTCTGGGGCGTTTCTCATTTTTGCCTTGAATATCTCTTGTTTCATAGAGTCCATCTGACGACTGCGTGCTGTCATCACCAGAAGGAATATTCTGAAGGTACATATTCTCCATGGCGGTATATGCTTCCTGATAATAGTTGCCCGGGCTCCATAAAAGCCAGCCTGTTCCTCCGGAATCCATGGATGCCGAAATCTGGTTCTGAATGAACTCCGGACCGTATCCGGTGGTGACGCGCAGGGGGAAGGACTGCAGCCACGGCCTTATAGTCACGCCCTGTCCCACTACCTTCCTGAGCCGTTTGATCCCCTGGCTCACAAAATAGTACGGGGCATCCGCTGGATTGGCTACACCTGCAAAGTCCTTGCTGAAATGTGAGGGGTACAGCATGGGTGAGATAATGTCCACGTGGTGCCTGATCTTTTCTATGTCCTGGCCCACGCTGAGAATGTCCTTGTCCTGTTTCCATATGACGATGCCGAACATATCCAGGGAGAGAAGAACCCCGTGTGCAGAAGTAAGCGCATGAATACGCTTGAGGAATTCAGCAATGACATCCGAGCTCGACCTGCCTTCGATACCGGTTGACAGCTCGCTGTCGGCCGGATATCTGCAATAATCCAACTGGATCTCGTCCACACCGTAATGGATCAGCTCTCGGACGATCTCCTCGATATATTCCTGCACCTCCGGGTCTGCCGGGTTGAGCCAGTCTTGGTCGAGCCTCCAGTGAGGCATGGCGCTTGCAATCAGCATGTCCCTGAACACGCATATCCGCGCCACAACATGAATATCCATGAGATGCAGATAAGCTACAAGCTTCGATATGTCTTCTATACCGCGGGGATACCTTGTTACCGGAGAAAATAATCCGGGAATGGAGCTCCTGTACGAAAGACCGCCCCTGACGTCTTTGGCGTCGAATACAATGGTGTTGGCCCCGTATATCTTCAACCTGTCCGCCACTTCGAAGATCTGCCTGGAACCGGCTGACCATTGATTGATATATACCCCTTTTGCATTAAAGCCCTTCTTCTTCGAAACGGTCTTGGGCTTGAAAGGCTTGTCCGTGACAACCGGTACGACAAGCTTCTGGCCGACAGAAAGGCTCTGCGAGGTGATGCTGTTGATACTGATGATATCCTTTACCAGTTCCTGCCTTGTGTATGATGCGGTTGTAGAAAAATACATGCCGGCAATCCTAGAAAGGCTTTCGCCGCTTTTTACCGTATGGATGGTCTGACCGATGGCGGACAGAGGTAAACACATCATAAGCAGCACAAGACCCGGAATGGGGAACTTGAGTATCAAAGTCATTTTATTATTTATGCTCGATTTTCTTGTTTTCAGTTGTATTCACCCTCACCCCTGCCCTCTCCCTTCAAGGAGGGGTCTCTCCCGGCCTTATTTATCCACCTTACCCTCGCTCTTCAAAGCAAAAGGGTGTCTTTGACCTTTTGCAAAACACTTCGCATTATCGAGCACATGATAAACTTCTCAAATACAGGATAAGATTGACCTTCCCCTGAAGAATTGCACGTTCATGGTTCATGCGGACTGGTTTCGACCTGAGTGAGATATACATGCTGATGATTCGTGCGGTCTACTTGTGTTGTATCCCCATGATGGAACGGGCTTCATCGGGACCGGCCACTTCCCGGCCCAGGCACCGGGCGATTGTTACCGCCCACTTCACCTGCTCGAAGCTTCCTTTTGCCAGATCACCGTTGGGCACCCTGATATTATCCTCCAGCCCTACCCGCATATGCCCGCCCATAAGGCACGACATGGTAATGGCGGGAAACTGCTCCAGGCCGACTCCGCACGTGGTAAAATTGGAACCTTCGGGCAGTGCGTTCACCATGGTGATAAATGCATCGGGCCTGAAACGCTGCCCGCCGGCTACCCCCCAGACGAAATTGAAGTTCATAGGGTCAGAGAATATGCCCTGTTTTGCTATCAGGAGGGTATTGTCGATTCCACCGATATCATAGCACTCGATCTCGGGTTTGATTCCTTCTTTCTCCATGGCTATGCCGAAACTCTCAAGCATGGTAAAGGTATTCTCAAATATATAGTCAAAAGCAATCTTTCCGGTATTACGATCAACAATACTGAAATTCATTGTATTGGTGTTCAGGGAAGCCATAGAAGGCTTTACAGCAACGATCTGGTCAAGTCTCTGCTGTGGTGTCTTGCCAAGCCCTACTGCCGAGCTCAGGTTTACGATCAGTTCAGGTGTCCTTTCTTTTATTGCATCATGGGTTGCCCTTATTCTGTCTATTTCATGGGTGGGTATCCCGTCATCGCCCCTCGCATGGACATGGACCATGGCAGCACCTTCATCAAAACACCTGGCAGCCTCTGAAGCGAATTCTTCTGGTGTATACGGAACTGCCGGGTTCTGGTTTTTCATGGTAGCTGCCCCTGCAAGGGCAGCACAGATGATCACTTTCTGCCGGATATCAGCCATCGATTCTCTTTCCTGACCGGGGTTGTATCTGAATATACCCTCGTCCTACACCCCATGCGGATAACCGAAATATCGGATTATTCCAACAATCTACTATGCCTTGGCACCATCCATGAACACATGAAGAATGGCGTTCGTGGCACGCTCCTGACGTTTCTTTGTAAGCGGTTCCCGCCCGAGAACCATAACGGAAATGAATGTCTCTATCGCACCGTAGAAGATATAGGTGAGGTGATGCGCAGATATTTCCTTACTGAGAACACCTCTTTGCTGACCTTCAACCATAATCTCTTCACACAGGCTGAAGAAATTGAGAAATTTAGAAAGCCCTTCTTCAGTATGATAGACCGAGCTCCGGCATACCTCGCTGACAAATATCGAGATAAGATTCGGCTTGCTTACATAGGTATTGAGAAAGAACTGGATGATATTGACAAGCTTCTCCCTGAACTCTTTACCGGAGGCCTTCTCTGCCTCCATCATGGCGTAGAGATCGTTCCACCACGACTCTACGATAAGGTCGAAAAGGACTTCCTTGCTTCCGAAATAGTGGTATACAAGACCATAGGAAACACCTGCCCTTCTGGCAATATCCGCCATTCTGGCATTGGCATAGCCTCTCTCCCGGAACACCTCCAGTGCTGCATCTATGATCATCTCCTGCTTTTCGATTCTCGGCATGACATTCCCTTGCATATCATTTTATATAGCATACTATTCTGCCTGCTTGACGGCATATAGTCAAGGATTTAATAGTTCAGTGTCAAACAGGAGTTTAAGAGATAGCAAAACGCAATAACCCGCAGCCCCAGTGATAAAGCTGGATTACGGTTTTATAGGGTGTAAGACCCCCTTGTC
>DSAD01000270.1 GCA_011372875.1 Deltaproteobacteria bacterium | reverse complement strand
GAAAAGGAGTCTCCAGGCCTTATCCACTTCTGCGACAATGCCTTGAGCCCGGCACTTCTCGAATCCTTTGCCTCCAGGGGGGTACCGGGACCATGGTACGGGTTTGCAAGAATCACTGATTACCTCTGCGACCTTGACTTCTGCCGTGCACTTAAGCAGTCAGGCTGTGTCATGCTGAAACTCGGGATCGAATCGGGCGACCAGGGCGTTCTGGATAAACTGGGCAAGGGCATCAGCCTCGAAACCGCCCGCAAGGCGATGAAGACCCTTAAGCTTGCCGGGATAGCAACCTATGTATATCTCCTGTTCGGAACCCCGGCAGAAGATGAAGACAGCGCCCGCACCACCCTTGATTTTACGGTGAAACAATCTGACAGCATCGACTTCCTCAACCTCTCGATCTTCAATCTTCCGCGCAACAGCAACGAGGCCGGCCTGCTCGAGACCTATGACTTCTCCAGCGGGGATCTCTCGCTCTATCAGGGGTTCATTCATCCCAGGGCATGGAACAGGAACCAGGTTCGCCAGTTTCTCGACAAAGAATTCAAAAGGCACAGCGCCATTGCCCCCATCGTAAGAAACGACCCTCCGGTCTTTACCTCTAACCATGCACCGTTTTTCGCCCTTAACAGGAAAGACTGATTGTACATGCCTGCGCCCCTGTCTTTAAGAAAGATTCTGGCAAGTTTGCAGTCTCGGCGATTGACAGGTGCAAAACAATAAAGATAGAGAGGTTGGATGAAAGAATCATACTACAGCACAATCGAACTGGAACTGGGAGTAGCGCCGGCACAGACAAAGGCTCTCGTTGTTCTTCTGGCCGAAGGCGCAACAATTCCATTCATTGCCCGCTACCGTAAGGAAAAGACAGGTTCACTCGATGAAGTCGCCATAGCAGCGGTCAAGGACCGGCTCGAAGAACTCGAACTGCTCGATGCCAGAAGAGACGCAATCATAAAATCTCTGAACGAACAAGAGGTGTTAACCCCAGAATTGAGCACTGCCCTGGATACAGCGCGAACCATGGCCCAGCTCGAAGACATCTACCTTCCCTTCCGACCGAAACGAAGAACCAGGGCCATGCTGGCAAAAGAAAAAGGTCTGGCAGGTCTGGCGGAAAAGATCCTCTCTCAAACGAATGGGATTGACCCCTTTGAAGAGGCACGGGCTTACATCGATACGGGCAAAGGCATTGAAGACATATCAGCTGCCCTGTCAGGCGCCAGGGATATCATGGCCGAGCAGATTGCAGAAGATGCAGACATAAGGGCTGCCCTGCGAAAACTCTTCGAGAAAGAGTCTGTCATAAGATCAGAGGTCTACACCGGCGCAGAGGAAAAGGCAGCCACATACCGGGACTATTTCCACTGGGAGGAGCTCTCTTCAAAGACACCTTCTCACCGCATTCTCGCCATATTCAGGGGAAACAGGGAGGCACTTCTGAAGGTCTCGATCCGGCCTGACGGAAACAAGGCCCTTGCACTGCTTCAAACACTGGTATGCAGGGGTGACAATGCATGCACCGAGCAGGTCCGCATGGCCCTGACCGACAGCTACAAACGGCTTCTGAGCCCATCAATGGAAAACGAAATCAGGGCGGCACTAAAAACACGCGCGGACAACGAGGCTATCCGGGTGTTTGCAACAAATCTCAAGGAACTGCTCATGGCATCCCCTCTGGGGGGCAAACGTGTTCTTGCTATCGACCCTGGGTTTCGTACCGGGTGCAAGGTGGTCTGCCTGGATTCATTAGGCGTCCTTGTGCACCATGATGTGATCTATCCAACGCACTCAGCTTCGAAGATCAGGGATGCCCAAAAGCTCCTTGTCAAACTCATAAAACGCTACGCTATAGAGGCTATCGCCATAGGCAACGGCACGGCAGGCAGAGAGACCGAGGCCTTTGTCCGGACCCTGGACCTGGAGGTTCCTGTTGTCATGGTCAATGAAAACGGAGCATCGGTATACTCTGCCTCTGCAGTTGCACGAAAAGAGTTCCCTGACCATGACGTTACGGTACGCGGGGCGGTCTCCATAGGCAGACGGCTTATGGACCCTCTGTCAGAGCTGGTCAAGATCGACCCCAAAGCAATCGGTGTGGGGCAGTATCAGCACGATGTAGACCAGGCAAAGCTAAAATCCAAGCTCGATGATGTGGTCATGAGCTGTGTCAATGCGGTGGGTGTGGAGGTAAACACAGCAAGCCAAGAACTGCTCTCATATGTATCCGGCCTGGGAGAAAGCCTGGCCGGCAATATTGTTGCCTACCGTAACGAACACGGTGCATTCAGGACCCGGAAAGACCTGAAAAAGGTACCCCGTTTGGGATCAAAGGCATATGAACTCTCAGCCGGATTCCTGCGTATCCGTAACGGGAACCATCCCCTCGATGCAAGCGCCGTGCACCCTGAACGATACAGCCTGGTGGAACAGATAGCTCAAGATCTTGGCTGTTCGGTTCCCGAACTGATCAGAGATGCATCGATCAGGTCAAGGATCGATCTGTTGCGCTATGTGAACGATTCCGCGGGAATGCCTACACTGGTTGATATCATTGCGGAACTGGCAAAACCGGGCAGGGACCCCCGGGAAGAGTTCGAGATCTTTTCTTTTGCACAGGGTATCACCGGACTGGATGATCTGACTATCGGAATGGTACTGCCCGGCATCGTTACCAATGTTACCAGATTCGGGGCATTTGTGGATATCGGGGTGCATGTTGACGGCCTTGTACACATTAGCCAGCTTGCCGATAGATTTGTCAAAGACCCTTCCTGTGTGGTCAAGGTCAATCAGAAGGTCACGGCGAGGGTCCTCGATGTAGACCAGAAACGTGGAAGGATCTCTCTTACACTGCGAACAACTTCGCCATCTAACGGGTTAAAGCAGTCATCTCCTGAGCATCGAAAGGAGGCATAAGAAATGAACACTTTTACAAAGGCGCTTTGTGGTATATTATACGGGATAGTCTGGGTCACCCTGGCGGCCTCGGTCGTTAGTGCAGAAACACAAAAAGGAGGAGAAGCTATGACAATTGCTACAGGAAAGACCGTTTCCATCGAATATACCCTTACCCTTGAGAACAAAGAGGTAATAGATACCAATAGAGGCAGTGACCCCCTGACCTATGTGCAGGGCTCCAGCCAGATCATTCCAGGACTTGAAAATGCCATGGACGGAATGAAGGTCGGCGAGACCAAACAGGTTGAAGTAGAACCCGAAGACGGATATGGCCCTGTTTTTCAGGATGCTATTGTAGAAGTTAACAGAGATCAGCTCCCCGAAGGGGCATGCGAGGTCGATGCCCAGTTACAGGCTCAGGGCCCAGACGGTCAGATCCTCAGAGGCAAGGTAACGAAGATCGAGAACGACAAGGCATTTGTTGATTTCAATCATCCGCTGGCAGGGAAAAAACTGTTCTTCGACGTCAAGGTTCTTGATATCAAGTAGTCTTTTTTTCCATCTTTCAATCAAACCATATACTGTCCGATAAAACCATGAGGGATCGATATCATGAAGGGATGGAACGAGGAAGAGTTTGAAAACAAAGCCCTTATGGCTCCGTGCGGTCTCTATTGCGGACTGTGCGGTGTGTATATCGCAACCAGGGATGGCAACGAAAAATTCACGTCCATAATGGGATCGCTCTATGGGACACCTCCTGAAAGAACAGAGTGCCTGGGATGCATGCAGGACGACCCGCCTGAAAAACTATACGGCTTTTGCAGGATGTGCTCAATACGCGACTGCGTAAGGGAAAAGGGGTATTACTCCTGCCACCAGTGCAGCGAGTGGCCCTGTGATGAGATAAGGAATTTCGGTCTTGCCACGGGCAGACGGGTAATGGAAAGGACAATTCCCATATGGCGTGAAAAGGTGGCTGAACTCGGCGATGAAAAAGGCAGCATCGAGTGGGCACGCTCGGAATGCGAACGCTATCACTGCAGTCAGTGCGGAGCCCCGCTGTTTCGGGGGGCACAGCGCTGCAGGGAATGTAAAAGACCAGTTGCCGAAGAGCTGGACGGGTCTCTTTAACCCACATTTTGAGAATAGACGATGTGGGAGCGGCTTTCAGCCGCGATAAAATCCTGTTATATTTGACGCTAAATCGCGGCTGAAAGCCGCTCACACATAACAGGGGCCATGTGCAAAGATTATAAACCATAACTATATTCAATTGCAGAATGTGGGTTTAAGGTTGTTGCCTCTCCAATGAAAATCCCGGCTGAACGGGATTTTCATAGCTCATGACCCGCGCGTCAGTTCTTCCAGGGCAGCATGGTCATGAACTCTTATTTTTCTGCCTTCTACGCTCAGCACACCCTCGGCTGCGAGTTTCCTCAGTACACGCGACAGGGTCTCGGGGGTTGCACCCAGAATCTTTGCCAGTTCCCGATGAGAAAAACCAGGGTCATACAAATCCGGCTCCTTTTTCTGTTTGAGCGAATGAACCAGAAATGCCGCGAGGCGCTCAGGGATCTCCTTCAGAGACAGCGATTCAATAAGGACAAGGGATTCCTTGAGTCTCCTGGACATCACTAAAAGCATGTTGAAAAGCAGTGACGGCTCCTTACGTGCCACATCTTCCAGAATTTCGGCCGGAAACATCAGGATACGGGTATCCTCCAGAGCCATGGCGCTCGCAGGCGAGAATTCATCGCTCAGGGCTGTCAGACAAAACGGCTCCCCCGGACCAAAGAGAAATATGGTCTGCTCCCTGCCCTCAGGGGAAGCTTTGTAGATCTTTACCCTTCCCCACACAACGAAATACAGCGCCCTGTGTTCCTGCGTATCCGTGAATATGGTCTGGCCGGATGAATAGTGCTTCTGGACCGCGCACCCTGCCAGGGCCTCAACATGATTCCTGGGAAGCCCTTCAAAGAGCGGTATGTGCTTGAGAATATCATATGAGTCCATGCGGCATGTATCCTTTCTGAATATCTGTTGATGTATATCATTGCCTTCTATGTGGAACTATCGCACATTCTTCCTATCAGATACAGCTGCAAAACTACAGGAAAACACCGATAACTT
>DSAD01000027.1 GCA_011372875.1 Deltaproteobacteria bacterium | reverse complement strand
ATGCGAAAATGAGCATATGCCGCAGATCCGTTCTGCCAGATAAATTATCTGGATGGGGTTCCTCTCGCGGGCCATGAACTCTATACCTCTATGAATGGCTCCAGGCCGGATCGTCGCATTGACAATACGCTCACCGTCAACATCCAGCCATGCAGTGACAGGCTCCTTCAGACCGACGTGGACTGGGCCGATTGGCACTTTATAGGTCTTGTTCGCTCCTTCAGCCATTTCGGCACCTCCTAGGAAAGTTCCCTGACATCTTCCGGCTTGGGACCGGTTTCATCACGACGCCAGGGTTTGATATCTTCATTCCAGTCCTCGGGAAGGAAGATCAGGGCCTTGTTGGGCAGGCCATCGAAATCAACGCCCAGCATCTCGCGTATCTCCCTCTCGCTGTACTCAATTCCGGGGATCCTGCTCCAGAGAGACGGCATCACGAGATCTTTCTTTGGCACATCGACAGTGACTGTGATCCCGAGCCGTCTGCCGTATCCCGCGCTTCTGAAGATAGAAAAGTGATAGTTGAGCTGAACGACATTGCCAACATCATCCCCTGAAGTAATGTGAAAGTGGAGAAAGTCTATTTCCATAAGGGCATCGACCAGATCAGTAAAACGGCTCCTGTCGATGGAAAGCCAGAGGTGTTTGAAGGCAACCTTGTTTTTTGCACCACCCTTATGATCTCGAAGTTCCAGATCCCGGACCGCATTACCGAATTTCTCGCGAATGCAATCTTCTACCTGTTTTGGATCCATGCTTTCCTTTACGTATTCCGGGCAACGGGGTTTCATCTTGCGGCACCTGCCTTCTGAAGCTGTTCTTTCAGGTTTTCAAGTTTCAGTATCGCCTTTGCGGCACCTTCTATAATGGCCTCCGGTCTCGGCGGGCATCCGTGGACATAGACATCGACGGGTATGATGTTGTCTACGGGGCCATCAAGGTTGTAGGACTTGTAGAAAACATCACCTGAGCAGGCACAGTTGCCTATTGCGATGACAACTTTGGGATCGGGCATCTGGGCATAGATCCGTCGCAGCCTCCCCGTCATGTACTTGGTGACAGGCCCGGTTACAAGGAGCGCGTCCGCGTGCCTCGGTGTGCCGACAAGCTTCATCCCGAAGCGTTCTATATCGTACCTTGGCGTAATGGTCGCAACGATCTCGATATCACATCCGTTGCAGGATCCGCTGTTGCAGTGGAAAACCCATATCGACTTGGTAAGGATGTCGAGATAGCGTTCAGTTTTCATCGTCACACCCCCCTACAGTAGAACAAGCACCGCAAGGACTGCCGCAGTGAAGATGAAAAACCCCACGTAGTCACTTACAATGCCGCTATGGATTTCGACAAGACTGTCATAATAAGGCTTGAGAGCCTTCACAAAGCCCCAATAGGCAGAGGACGCAGGAACTCCCATATCATCGCCATCCTCCGGAACCTCGTTGCTTCCGTAAAAGATCTCGTCCTGCTCTGTCCCTTCCTTGTAGTCTGCCCTGCCAAGGGATCTCAGCCAAAGGACAAGTATCGAAGAGATGCCGAAAAAGACAAGCCATACATAGACATCCCAATACCCGAAACCGGAATAGACTTTGGACCACATTAGAGACCACCTCCCATGACCGCTGAAATATAGCCGGCCTGGTCTACCAGGGCCTTGGCCGCAGGTTCAACAAGGTGAGAAAGGGTCCAGGTCGGGAAAAGCGTAATGGCCACAATGACTATGGTGAGAATGGACATGCCTATGAGCATAGAACCCGGGGCCTCGGTCGCATGTTCGAATTTCTTCCTTGCGGGTCCCAGAAAGGCCGTCTGAAAAACCTTTACAAAAGACGCAAGAGTGAGAACAGAGGTCACGAGAGCCACCACTGCCAGCAGAGGGTAGACCGCAAATGTTGATTGATATATCAGAAGTTTAGAAACGAAACCGTTAAAGGGAGGTATCCCGGCGATAGCCGCAGCTGCGATAACGAACATGAACGTCGTATGGGGCATCACCCGCGCAAGGCCCCCCATCTCGTTCAGGTTCCTCGAACCGGACGAATAGAAAAGAGCGCCGGCCGTGAGGAAAAGCAGCCCTTTGTACATGGTGTAGTTGAGTATGTGGAAAATACCACCCTTCATCGCGGTGAATCCGTATTCAGCCATAGCCTGGGGATCCCTTATGGCCAGAAGGCCTACCCCCAAAGCCATCAGAATGTAACCGATCTGCGAAACTGAATGATAGGCCATCAGACGCTTGACCTCTTTCTGGATAACAGCCATGGTTACGCCTATGAACATGGAAAGAACGCCCATCACTATGATCGTCCAGGGAACAACAGTGCTCCCGAGGCTAACTCCATAGAGAGAAAAACAGACCCGGAACAGACCATAAAGTGAAGCCTGGCTGACCCCCACGAGAAGGCAGGTCACTCCTGCGGGAGCTTCGGCGTATGCATCCGGTGTCCACATATGCATCGGAACGGTCCCGCATTTCATGGTCAGGGAAACAACCAGAAACACCAGGGCGATCTTTTCGGCATAACCCATGTGCATCATTCTCGCTACTGCAGCGATATTGACGGCATTGTATCTGCCATAAAGAAATCCAACGGCGATGAGCACAAACATGGCCGAAAGGGTCGAAATAACCATGTACTTGAACGATGCTTCAACCGCTTCGGGCCTGTCCCTCCAGAAGGCGATAAGCCCGAAGGATGCCACCGATGCTATCTCGAGAAACACAAAGAAATTAAAAAGGTCACCGGTAAGCTGCATACCCAGCATCCCCGTTACGAGCAGGAAATACAGGGCAGAAAATTTTTCAAGGCCTGTAAACTTGTCCATGAACTGAAGAGAAAAGAAAGCTCCGGCCAGGGCGGCCACAGAACCCACAACAGCCATGAAAGCGCTGAAAGCATCGACCTGGAGAATGATCCTTATGGGCCAGCTCAGGCCCGAGGGAAGAGTCAGGTTCCAGTTCTCTGCTCCCATGACGTATACCATGACTCCTTCGGCGAGAACCCTGTTGAGAAGCAGCAGGCAGATTGCCGTCGTAGCAATGGATATGAATACCATCCACGCATTCCGGATGGATCGTCCGCCAAGACCTGCGACGGGCGAGGCAAAAGCTCCGAGAAGAGGGATGGCAAGAGCAAGCGCGGGAAGGTGAATTTGCCAGTTCATCCTCTAAGCCTCCTGATCTCGCGGACATCAAGTGTCCCGTAATGACGGTAAAGAAGCATTATCAGCGAAAGTAGCAGCGCGGATGTTGCAAGACCTATAACAATGGCCGTAAGCGTAAGGGCCTGCGGCGTCGGAAGAACCATGGTTTTAACCTCTCCCGCAAGAGTGAACACCGGTATGCTTCCTCCGCTTCGGTAACCAAGAACTATGAGCAACAGGTTGGCCGAAGCTTCTAGAAGGGAGATACCAATTGCGATCTTGATAAGGTTCCTCTCGAAAAGGATCGCGTAAAGGCCCAGAAAGAAAATGATCCCGACTACGAGAAAAGGCGCATTACCTGTCATGGCCGGTTTCCCCGCTTCCTTCAGCGTTTTCAAACAGACGTATTCCCTTGAACATATAGATGATTATCAGGGAAAGCCCTCCTATAACCTCGAGTCCGACAGCCATGTTCATCAGGGATATGGTCCCGGCGCTATTGATTATCCCGCTGTTGGGCCCGATAGGTACGGCAGAACCGAAAAGCCCACCCTGGCCAGCCAGGAAGTTGTAAAAAAGAGTGGTGGTGATACCGAAAAAGCCGGCGCAGATAAAGAGAAGAAGCCCCGTAGTCTCTAAAGCACTATAGAAACCGGGCCTGGCAAAAGCCAGAAGTTTCTTCCCTCCATGGGATACAAGCAGAAAAGCTATCATTGTGGCGACTACGGCACCCCCCTGAAAACCTCCTCCAGGAGTAAGGTGCCCGTGAATTATTATGTAGACACCGAATATGCCCATAAACCAGGCAAAGACATCACAGATGGTCCTTACAACAACCGAAAGAGGATTCATTGTCCTTCCCTCCCCTTCCTGAAGAGCGCCAGCACAGAACAGACGGCGGTGAAGAGGACCGCTGCCTCTCCCAGGGTGTCAAAACCCCTGTAGTCAAAAACTATCGCTGTTACGACGTTATTGACAGAACGTTCCTGCTGGGCGTTATTCAGATAGTAATCATCCATAGGGGCGCGAACGGGATCGCCGAAAAGGTGGATCCTGTCGAGGGCACCCCAGAAGGTCCCGGCAACCACAAGGATCGCCAGCATGAAGAGAGCGCGTTTTTTCATATCTGGTCACCCCCGCTGTTTTTTCTGAGAGCCTTGCAGGCCCGCAGAGCAATAATGTAGATGGTCGTACTCAGACCAGCCCCTATAGCGGCTTCCGCGATCGCGACGTCCGGAGCCTGCAGGATGAAGAATTCCAGAGAAAGCAGCAGGCTGAAAATCGCCAGAGATACCACAGACGAGAGGAGATCCCTGAACCAGACCGCATAAAAGGCGGAAAGCGCTATCAGTGTCAGAACAGCGATGTGCGCAATACCGTTCATGCGGAGACACCACCCTTCTTTTTCTCGTCTTCGGCGAGCCTGTCCACTACGGCAAACCTCGGAAGGACACCGCTCCGGTGCGCGGCCCTGGCTATGGCATGAGCCCCTGTCGGGTTGGATATCAAAAGGGCAATTATGGCTATAACAACATGAACCCCTAGGGTTCCGAACCGCCCTTCACCGGTGGCGGAATACATATGGATCGCATAGAAAACAACCGCCGCAGAAGTGAACATGGATCCGAAGGTAGTGCATTTGGTGGTCCCATGAAGCCTGGTATAAACATCGGGAAAACGGTAGAGGGCAATAGTGCCGAGAACATTGAAAAACACGCCGGTGGCTATCAGGAAGATAAGGAGATTCTGCAAGATCACACACCCCCCTCTACGTGGCGTGCGATGAACATTGTGCCAACAAAAGAAAGCGCCGCATAGACGATTGCGACATCAACCATAACGACTGAATCATAAACGACCGCAAGAAGTATCATGAGCGCGATGACAAGGGTATTGATCGAATCAAGAGCGACAACCCTGTCCGGAACGGT
>DSAD01000061.1 GCA_011372875.1 Deltaproteobacteria bacterium | reverse complement strand
TTATGATGCGGTCGGAATTGTTTTTTATTGAGAAGTGAAAAAGCACCTCTGCCAGTGCTGAAGATGAAGGAGAGATCTCGGTTTCGACCCCGACTATATGAAGTGAAACGGATTTCAGGTAGGTGTTTCTTAATGAGTTGAATCTCTCGGCATAGTCTTCGTTCTTTTCCTGGGCAAGGATGGTTGCTTTGTCCGCCTGTTTTTTGAGGACATCGATCTGGTATTTCTTGGCGAGATTCTCGATGTCTTGATCGAACCGGGTCTTTAAGTGGTTCAGTATGGATGGAGTGCCTTCCGATAGAAGGTACACCTCTGATAAGCCATCAGGGACCTCAAGCTGAAGTTTTGCAGCAGACAGAACACCAGGGAAGATGAGGACTAAACAAACTATAGTGATAAATGATCGCATGGTCATATTCCCCTTTAATCGGTTAATTGTGTTTCATGAAAAGGAATGGAGAAGATAAAGGTGGAACCTGTTCCCTTCTGGCTTTCCACATCTACCCATCCATCGTGTGCGTTTGCGATATACTGGACCAGGGCCAGCCCCAGCCCGGTACCATTGTCCTTGGTGGTGAAATACGGGTCAAATATCCGCCTGGATATCTCTTGAGGGATGCCGTACCCCGTATCCTTTACCAGAAGCAGGAAGTTCTCTTTTATCCCCATAAGGGAGATCTCGAGAGTGCCTCCTGAAGGCATTGCATCTTCCGCATTCTTTATCAGATTTATCAAAAGCTGTTTGAATTGTCCACGGTCGATCATTATCTTGGGTAATTTTTTCGGACATGTTATGGATGATTCAATGTTTCTTCTGTTGAGTTCCGGGAGCAGCATGGAAAGGACCACTGAGGTTTCCTTTTCCGGATCCACGGGTTGTTTTTTAGGATGAGGCAGTCTTGCGTAGGATAGGTATTCATCGGTTATCTGTGAGAGCCGGTCAATCTCTTTCTGGATTATGTGCAGGAGTTCGGCGGCTTCCTCTTTATCACCATCTTCTGCGAGTTCGTCCTCGAGAAGTTCCGAATGCAGCAGGACCGATGTGAGCGGATTGCGTATTTCATGTGCTACATGAGCTGACATCTGTCCTACTGCGGCAAGCTTTTCTGCCTGAATGAGCTTTTCCGTCAATGCCTTTTTGTCGGTTATGTCTACTGCATATTGAACGACATGCTCCACTTCACCCATAGAGCCGAACAAGGGTATGGCGCTTATATCAAAGAAATAGGGTTTGCCCTGTATCTCTACTCTCTTGTCCCGCTCACTGATGATCATGCCCGATTTGAAGCATTTCTCGACGATATCCAGGTGACAGATACGTTCCTCTTCGGGAAAGTCAAGCGAACAGTGCTTGTCGATAATGTCCGAGCGCTTTTTACCGTAAAGATCACAAAGTCGCTCATTTATGTCGGTAATGGTGAAGGCCGAATCGATCATGGCGAGATAATGCGGTACGCCGTTAAAGATGGTCTCGAGCCTTTTGTGTGCGATCAGTACCCGTTCAGCCCATTTATTTCTCTCCGATGCGGTAGCTCTTGCCTTATTGATTCTCAGCAGCACGATGGTTGCTATTATAACGAAGCTGATACTGGCAGAACCGAGGATAAGGGTGTTTTTAAAGGTGTCGCTCATGAGGAAGATGACCTCACTGTAGGGGGAAGAGGCAGCAGTTATCCATCTTCTGTTGAGGAAATGTACACTGGAGAATGCGAGGAGTTTTTTTGTAGGTGTATTGCTCGGATAATGGGGGAAGGTAAATTCATACATGCCGTCATTCTTAAGTTCCATTCCATGCCTGATATCCTGAATCCCCGAGATATTATGTCCTTCCAATTCCATTTTCAGGATTATGTCGTAGAGATTCATCCCGAGCCATTTCGGATTGGGATGGTAAAGGATCATCCCGGTTTCGTCCACCAGCCAGGCATATCCTGATTCTGACGGCTGGATAGGCGCGACATAATGGGCCGTTATGTTGGCAAGGTCTATGGCGCATCCAACTACCCCATGGAATTCCCCGTTCTTGCCCATGAGTGGAAAGCTTATGATAAAGGTCTCGAAACGGTCGGGGATATCCTGGTATTCCTCGCCGCCGATCATGATTATATCCGATACAAAAGGGACCCCCAGTTCCTTTGCCACGCGGAAGTAGGTTCTGAAGCTGAAGTCCTTGCCGTCTATCCCCGAAAGGACATGATGCGGGTAATGGAATTTCATAAAGCCGGAGGCGTCTTCCCAGAATACAAAGGAAACCTTGTTCTTCAGGGAACGGTATGCATTCTCCAGCCCAGTCTGGATTGCCATGGGATCGCCATTGGAAATCTGGTCGATGTACGTTGTCAGGCTCAGGATGTTGGTGATGTCCTTCATGTACTGCTCGATCCCCATGGCTGTCTGCTGGGCGAGCAGACCCTGTTCCTTGTTGAACTGCCTTGCCATTTCCCGCTCCACACTCTTGTAAGAATAGAGAGCAAAGATCACGACAAAGCCAAGGACAATAATACTGCCCATCCAGATGAGGATCTCCCAGCTTGTTTCCCTGATATTGACGGTATGTCTCTTCATCATCTTTTACTGCCCCTGTTCATCGGGTCCTTTGAGATAAATATCGGTTTCAATCCTGTCGGGAATATCGCTTAAATGGCTCAACAGATCGGTTTGTTCCAGGGCGAACAAAGGGCTGATTTCGACAGAGACATCCTTGTTAACAATAATCCCTGCTTTTTCCAGCCAGCAACGGTAAAGAGCGCTTTGCATGGATCTGGAGGTTTCAAGGGAATCCTCTCCCGTCATATTCTTTACCGGCGCAAACTCCTCATCCCGGAGAACCTCTAGCGTTATGCTTCTTTGCGCATGGGGGAGTGCGTCGAAGATAAATGTCTCGAATTTCACCCCCTTTTCCTCAACGGGTTCGCCGTTGCTGTCCAGGGTCGGGATCATTTTTTCCGCTCTATGGAAAGGCAGCATAAGGCCTTCACGGGTGAGGTTTTCTGCAAAGTCTGCCCTGATCATATGAATGGCGATAGACCCTGGCCAGTAAAGCATTTCATTCGTCTCATCTGTTGCATAGCGCATGTCGTCGCTCATATCGCTATATTCAACGACCCGTGTCTTATCGTTTATTCGGGCGATAACGCCCACCTTTTCATCATAGCTGCGTTTTCTGACCACCTTGGACGACATTTCGGCTCTGGAGAGGCTATGCAGGCCTACGAAAATGGGATCGCAGATCTTGACCAGGGGATTGTCCACCTGGAAATAGAAGATCTCCTCTATGTTCCGGTCCCTCATGATGTCGAAACAGCCGTTTTTGCTCAGGGCAGTCAAGGTTCCTCCGTGTCCGTCGGGATTCATGAAGAGGCTGCCTTCCCTGGAAATAAGAAATCTCCCTTCAGGCGTAACTGAGGGAAGCATTCCCTGTGTGAAGAAGTGCACCTCGTTTTTGTCCAGCCCGAAATAGTCATTGGCGCTGAAGTATGCCTTTGTCTGAACATCATTAGCGCGGGATGTCATGATAAACACAGGGATTGTAGTGCGGTATTTCCTGCATAGGGCCAGGACCTTTTGTGAGTGAATGCAGAACAGGCTCTTGGCGCTGAGAGGACCTACCCCGACGACCCCTTTTGGCGCCTCAATGCCGAGACGTGAGCCTTGCCCCCCTGCAACGATAAGGGCGGCAACACTGCCCTGTCTGATCAGGCCTTCTCCATGGTCACGGTATTGAGCAGCCTCTTGTGTGTCGGCAAATGAGGCAGGTATGACCTGGGCGGGTTCAACAGATCTCTTTTGCGGCTCTTTATATAGAAGATCACCTTTAATCAGCCTCATGACAAGGGACAGATCCACCTGAGCGAGATCATCGCGAAGCATCTGGGAAGAGATAAACCCCGCTGAGTGTTCAAGAAGTCTTGCGATATGGTCCTGGCCTGTTTCCCGCAGTCTTTCTTCGAGCATCCATAATCTCCTTTATCCTTTTTTCAAAACCGGTTTCCTTCGGAAGATACAACCTCTCATCGATAATGTTTTCAGGCATATAGTTCAGAGTCAAGGCCCCATCAGGATCATCATGCGCATAAATATATCCTTTTGCATAGCCCAGATCCTTCATAAGCCTGGTAGGTGCATTGCGAAGGTGCAGCGGAATTCCGGGAGAGCCGGTTTTCTTTATCAGTTTCTTTACGCGTCTTTCCGCCAGATACACTGCATTGCTTTTGGGCGAGCATGCCAGATAGACTGCTGCCTGGTAAAGTGCGAGATCCCCTTCCGGGGGTCCGAGCATCGTGAATGCATCCCGTGCACTGATCACCAGACGCAACGCATTGGGCTCGGCCAGGCCGATATCCTCGCTGGCGATTCGGATCATTCTACGCAGTATATAGAGGCGGTCTTCTCCTCCCTCGATCATTCTGCCCAGCCAGTATAAGCTCGCATCTGCATCACAGGCACGGACACTTTTGTGGAAGGCCGAGATAAGGTCATAATGATTCTCTCCGCAGCGGTCATGATACAGCGGCCTGTCAACAATACTGTGCATCTCGGGCAGATCGATGATGTCTTTTTCTATGGTTATTGCAGCGAGCTCAAGTACGTTCAATGCTGCACGGGCATCCCCATGGGCTGATTGTGCAATGGCATGGATGCAGTCTTCGGTAAAGGTTTTCCTCAATGATATCAAGAGGGAATCGCTGGTAATGGCTCTAAGCAGAAGATTCTCTATGTCCTTGGATTCAAGCTGATTGAACACGATAACCCGGAGTCTCGACAGAAGCGCAGAGGTGACGGAGAAGGAGGGATTTTCAGTGGTTGCACCAATAAGGATAATAGAGCCGTTTTCTACAAAAGGAAGCAGGGAATCCTGCTGGACCTTGTTGAAACGGTGTATCTCATCGATAAAAACAATCGGGGTCTGTTCCTTTGATCCTGCCTGGCCGGTAACCTTTCTGATTTCCTGTATCCCGCTGGTGACAGCGCTGATTGCGTGATATGATTCCGGATTGTGTTGCTCGATAATGCCCGCAACACTGGACTTTCCCGTACCGGGTGGTCCCCAGAGCATTGCCGAGGCCTTTTTACCCTGCAGAAAATTGTTGACAAAGACGACTGCCTCTTTCTGGCCGAGGAGCTTGTCTATCGATTCCGGTCTCAGTCTGTATGCAAGAGGGGGTACGCGTTTTTTCATGAG
>DSAD01000207.1 GCA_011372875.1 Deltaproteobacteria bacterium | reverse complement strand
GGCTGGTGCTTATTGTTATGCGAAATATATCAAGACGAATAATTCTTACACGAAACAATATATTAGTCAAGGGGATCATTCCTTGTCGGGATGCGCTTACAGCTGAGAAGCGATTACCATCTTCTGAACATTTGCTGTGCCGTCAATGGATTTGAGCAGTTGCGCTTCCTGGTAAAGTTTCTTTATTAGAGAAGAAGTGACTATGCCCCGGTATCCGAGAATGTCCATTCCGAAAGAGGTGATATCGGTAAGAGTCTCCGAGGCGAAGAGCTTTGACATGGATGCCTCCATGGTGAAGCTCTGTCCGGCATCTATCCGTCCCAGGGCATCGAGATAGAGCAGCCTTGCGGCATTCAGTCTCGTTGCATACTCTGCAAGCTTCAGGGATATTCCCTGGAAGGCAAAGAGATTCTTCCGGAATTGCTGACGCTGCTTGGTATACGTGACAATGATATCAAAGGCTCTGTGTGCCGATCCTGTACAGTTTGCAGCAACCAGAGGCCTGCCTTTATCAAGAGTTTCCATCAGCAGGAAGTAGCCGCTTCCTTCTTCTCCGAGCCGGTATTTCTGTCTGGCCGGTACCTTATCGAAAAGGACCTCTCCCATGACACTGCCGGTCAGTCCTTCTACCTCGTACGGGGCTGAAATTTTAACCCCTTTGGTTTCCGGTTTTATGATAAAGGCATTTATGCCAGCCCTTCCTCTTTCTGGAGAAGTAGTTGCAAAGGCAATGAAATATGAAGCTATGGCATGATTGAGAACAACGGTTTTCTCTCCATTGATAACATAGCCTTCCCGGGTCTTTTTAGCTTTGGTGGTAATGGCGGCGATATCGGAACCTGCGGAATTCTCGGTTAGACAAAATCCCACTGCAAGTCCCTTGCGGGCGATCTCTGACAAATAGGTATCCCTGAGAACCTCTGTATTGGCGCTTTTGATCATCTCTGCGCAATGTGCCGTGGTTATCGGAGCATGCAGAGATCCGGGCAGATGATAGCTCAGGGCTTCATAAACGATACCGGTGCTTGTATAATCAAGGCCCCGCCCTCCGCAATGTTCGGGTATCAACAGGGCATGGTAATTCTTTCTGGCAAATGCTGCATAAAGATTTCTTGCAGATTCAATCCGGTCCTGCGAGTTCTCCAGAAGTGGGGCTGTTTCGATGGCAAACTGTTTTGCCTCAAGGACAAGATCCTGCCTCGGATTATTACTATGAGTCATGGTCTTTTCTCCATACAAGAAATTGAATATACTGGGCAAGTTCAGAAAGATCGTTATCGCTCAGATTCGGGATTATGGAGAGGATGGATTCCCTGATGTAACCTGTCTCGTCATTGTTGATTGAAGATGGATCTTGCTGCTCTGTGATAAAGAAATCCAGGGACTTGCCAAGCATATGGGCAATCTGTTCTATCTGGTGAAGATACAGCCTTCGTTTTCCCAGTTCATAGTTCGACAGGGCAGCCTGTGTTATGCCGAGCGCCTTTGACAGGCCCACCTGTGTCATGCCCTTTTCCTCCCGGGCCTTCTGGATCTTTTTTCCGATCTCCTTAAACCCCATCTAAAAAACCGACCTTTTGTCCATTTTGTTGTTCTGTATCATTTCCCAAGGTGTAGAAAAAATGCAAGATCAAATATGATGATCTCGCAAAAAGTCCGGAATAGGCACTTTTAATACTTGTAACTATATGATATTATTGGTTGCCAATTCTTACAAACTGACTTTTTGCGAGACTGTCAAATATGCTTGACAATAAATATAACATATAGTTGTAATGCATACAACAAACCGTTTTAACCGGAGGCTCATATGTTTGATTATATCATGACGCAAGAACAGAAAAACCTGCGAGACGAAGCCAGGGCGTTCACCAAGTGGGTTCCAAAACAGCTTATCCTGGATATGGATGCGGAAAAGATCCAGTTTCCGCACGAATATCTTCAAGAGGCAGGCAGGAGAAATCTGCTGGGTATAAGGCTGCCGAAAGAATACGGCGGCAGGGGCCTCGGCTGGGTTGAAGATGGGATTGTAGCTGAAGAGATAGGCGTTGCGAGCTATTCTCTGGCCTGTTTGTGGGGCGTGGGCGCCGATATTGTTTGCGAGGCTGTCTGTGAGTTCGGGTGTGAGGAGCTCAAGCAGCAGGTCGTGGTTCCGCTGCTCAAGGGAGAAACCTTTGCTGCGGAAGGCCTTACAGAGCCGCGGGGAGGATCTGATTTCTTCGGTGCTACCACCTATGCAAAAAAAGACGGTGACGATTGGATCATCAACGGACAGAAGCGCTTCATCGTCGGTGCAGAAGGGGCGGACTGGTTTCTCGTTTATGCGGTAACAGACCCGGATGCACCGCCGCACAAGCGTATGACGGCATTTATGGTGCCGAGAACAGATGGGGTTGAATCGAAGTATATATATGGGTTGATGGGAGTCCGTGGTGGAGGTGCAGGACGGCTTGTTCTTCGTGACGTTCGTGTGCCGAATCGTTATGCCCTGGGTGGAATAAATGGAGGATATCAGGTGTTCGTTCGCATGATGATTCCAGAACGTCTAGGCACTGCGGCAATGACGCTTGGCTCTGTTCGGCCTGCCATAGAGATTGCAACCAGATATACTTCCAAGAGGAAGGCCTTTGGCCTGCCGATCCAGATGTTCCAGGCCGTGGGTTTCAAGGTGGCCGATAGTGTACTCCAGCTGGATGCTGCACGTTCGATGGTTTATTCCACCTGCCTCGCAGCAGATTCCGGCAAAGTGCATCCCGGACGTCTCCGCAGGATGGTCTCCCAGAGCAAAAAGTTTGTAACCGAATCTGCCTGGGACATAGCCAACAGATGCATGCAGGTGGTAGGAGGGATCGGCTATACCAATGTATATCCCCTGGAACGGATTGTGCGGGATATCAGGCTTTCCATGATATGGGTAGGCACGAACGAGATCATGCAGCTTATCATTCAGAATGAGTGGTATAAGGAATATTTCAAGATCCTTGCAAATGAAGATGTGCGCGATGTCGAGCAGGATGCGGTCAATGCCGGCGAGGAAGAAGAAAAGGTTTACGAATAAAGAAGACCTTGTCCGCTTCCTTGAAATATTCCTTCAGGCAAGCGGACAACCTTTTTTCATGATGTAATGAAAGGTCTGTGAGATAATACTCCTCCTTGCTGTGCCTTATCAATGTTACCTGTGTCCCGGATTCAAGCGGTCAGGAAAGTAATGACATGGATTTTTGATACCTCGGAAGCTTGGGGCGAGGTAGTTCATTTCTTGCCTTCAATATCTATTCGAGATACAGTGTTCACATCAGGAATGGTCCCTTTTAAAGTGTACCCTGAGCGTGGAAAGAAGGCTTGACGGTAAGATCCTGATGCCGTGGTGTATCCAGTTTCTTGACGGGGCCTTGTAATCAGGATTAACCCCCATGGTAATCGCATTTTGAGGACAGGCCTGAACACACAACCCGCAACCGATGCATTTTTCCGCATCATAGAGGTGTATCTTATCACTTACTGTATGTGCGTGTGTATTGCACACCCTGACGCATTTTCCGCAATTATTGCAGAGAGACTCGACTATATGTGCTAGGAAGTGAGGCGGGGCGAGGGACACGCGTCCGCCGAAGGTGTTGACAGCAATCATATAATGGCAGCAGCAGTCGCAGCAGGTGCAGATGGCGTTCGGGCTCGACGGCGTTACATTGGCTGACATGAATACAAGGTTTTTCGACCATCTTTCAAGAACAATGTCTTTCATTTCCTCTTTATCGACCAAACGTCCGCTGCCTCTCTCAACAGTTGATTCAGCAAAGCTTCCGAAAACAAGGCACCCATCTTCAGGGCCGGATCGGCTGCACTTCTGGCCCGAGAAGAGGTGTGATTGTCTGCACTGGCAGACATTGAGAACGGCGAGTTTTTCATGAGCAGCGATCATCTCCGATATCAGGTCGGAATCCACTACTCTGCTCGTATGCTCTATGGCTGTCTGGACAGGGATGTTGCGGATCACAGGGGAAGCAGTGGTACTGTAGGCCCGTGTATACCCGGTTGAAAACAAAGAGGTGATGAGCCGTCCGTACCTTTTGTGCCACGGCGAATCACTGCCGTCCATGAGCAGGTATTCGAACATGCCGGGTATGAGCGGCAGCAGGGAGAAGCCTCTTTCCGTGCCGATGATTATTTTTCGATCTGCAAGACTTTTGAGAACAGGCAGAATATCGTCGGGTTGTCTGTGGGCCCTGCGCGCGATCCTTTCAACGGATTTCGGGAGATAAAAGGGCAGATGACGTGCCACTGCCGACTCTTCGGGCGTAAACAGGTGGCAGACGAGTTCAACGAGCGTATCACTCATTGGCGGGCCGAAGAGCCTCACAGAGGTAAAGATCTCTGCAAGTTCGATCTGAGCAGGATGTGCCTTTTTAGTGTTTCCGTGGATGTTCACATAGACCTCCTTTAATAATAAACACACAAGCTACAATAATATCAGATAAGATGTTTCAGGCCTATTCTTTTCCTGGGATCCCGGTTTTGGCTGGCGCCTATTTCTTGCGACAGGCCGTGGATGTATTTTCCGACCTCGCTTGAGACGCCCATTTATCGGCCAACTGTCGGTAAATCCTTTCTTCCCCGGTAGAATAAGCGGTATATGCGGATTTATTACAGCGCAAGCATCACGTTTTTCTCTGTTGGGCGTGTATTCTCTGCTTGAATGGTTTCAGCACCGAGATGACAAGGGCGAAGACAATGGTTGATACCTGCAAGGTTCCCCATATCCTGAGCATATCCACATTATGAAGATACACCGGATTGCTCATGGCTGCCGAGCCGATGTCCGTTGCCATGGAGGCCAGGCTGTTGACCCATGGCCCGAGCCAGAATGTTCCGAACACAATGCCGTAGACGTTGACAATCCATTTTGCCAAGATCCA
This sequence comes from Deltaproteobacteria bacterium, assembly GCA_011372875.1. GTDB lineage: Bacteria > Desulfobacterota > Desulfomonilia > UBA1062 > UBA1062 > DSAD01. Next base: position 273 of record DSAD01000207.1, on the reverse strand, counting down.
CCTGTGCCTGAACCATCCCCATTCAGTGAAGGCCGAGTACGCAAGACCTGTCAACAGCAATCCCATTGCGCCGGGGATAATGATGAAATCGTCGATGAACTTCATGGCGTGGTGTATCCCGTAAACGGCCTTTTTTTCGGCAGGGATCATAAGGAATGTCATCAGTGTGAGGCTCACCGCCCCCCCGACCCACAAGCAGGCACATATCAGATGTATACATTTAAGCCTTCTCTTCCCTGCGATTCCCATCTTTTTCATCACATGCTCCTCAAG
>DSAD01000107.1 GCA_011372875.1 Deltaproteobacteria bacterium | reverse complement strand
TCCGGCACCGGTGCCGGAGTTACCATCGGATCACTTTCCGTATAGAGCCATGCACCATATAGTATCGCAGCGGAAATGATCTGATGAGTTCTGACGCCAATACCTGCAGAGACATTTTCATGTGTTGAATACAGCTCCACTAATAGATTATTGCCCAGAGAGCCTGTATCAAAAAAGATCCCTGCAGCCGCAAAACCCTGATAAGAATCGATAACCCCGACCCAGCCGCTGAATATGCCGGGCAGGATATGGGTTGGTGCGCCCATTATACCTGGCAGAAACTGTTCGTTATTGTCAGGACCTGACATGGAACAAATCAGGCTGAGAATCTCTGAGTATCCTGCCTGTTTCCATGTCGTATTTGCCTTGACAAAGGCATCCAGCTCATCCTCGATCCAACCGGAGAAGGTGGAAGGGTCATACCAGTATAACCCGGAGATATCATCAGAAAAGAGCTCTTTGCTTTCTCCCTTGTCAATCAGTGATGCATTCAGCCGTGTGGCAAAGAACAACCCGAACCCCATAACAAACATTACGATCTTCTTGCATATCACTGCACTGCACCTCTTCTTTATCTTCCGGTCTGATTCATGAGGCGGATTCATTATTGAGGCCTTGCGGAGAATACCATTACCATTTTGATAAAAACTATACCCGTAGAACCCCGCATGTCATCACATTACATTCAACCAAAAAACAGCATCAGAATGAATACTTGCTTGCAATATCCAGGCCCACAGTGGCTTGACAGCACACCGGCCATTTATGCTTTTATTTACAATTCTCTAGAAAAAAGACCGGTTTTCCGGCTTCTTATTTCCAGGGGATTTTCTCTTTGATTGAGTAATCAGGTTTCATTTTTGTGGAAAATATTTTCATACCTTGCATCCGGATTTATTCCTTGAAACTTGGTGAAAGATATGACGATATAGGCCATATACCTCATACAAGGAAGGCTCAAATGATGGAAGTACTGGATTTTTTCAGGCAGCACCCTTTTCTTCTTGGACTTGCTATCGGCTTGTTGATTGCCGCCGGTATCTGGATAAAAGGTCTGTTCAGGGCCAGGGTCAGCAACAAGGAAATCGAAAAACTCAAAGAGAGCCTCTACACCAAGATGCAGATAGATACCAAAGGGCACATGACCAGGGAAAACGAGCTGGAGCAGCTCAGAAAACACAACGAAAACCTGCGCGTATCCCTGAAATCGCTTCAGCAGAAACCCGGCAGGGCAGAAGTGAGACAGCTGCACGTCTATGACAAGGCAATCCACTCCATGCTTGCCAAGGCACCGGGGTTTGCCCCCACGTGGGAAATGGTCCTCAATGATGCTGAAGACGAGATCCGGCAGACCGAAACCGGCATCAGCGCCTTTGTCAGAAAGGTTTTCATCCCGGGCAAGAGTCTGCCCAAAAACACAGAAGAGGTAAACCTGATCGATTACGAGGAAAATAAGGAAGAATGAAATACCTCGCCGCATGTTTCCGAGGTATCAAAGGCTCTATTTACTGTCTTCCCCCTCACCTTTATCTTCTCCCTTAAGGGGCGAGGATAATTCGTCAGCGCTGCGAGCTTACGGGGTATCATCTGAATGACCCGAATTTCGAAATGCGGACTTCTACATTACAAAAAAGATCTGTGGCCTGATATCCGGGTGTAGGGTTCAGGATATCGGGCATAAAGTTTCACTCTGGATAGAAGACAGGTAACAGTTTCAGGCCGGGACATGGAACAGCAATGAGGTGAAAGGGCCCTCCCCAATTACTCCAGATTGTATACCCATCACAATAGAACTGTAGATCATCTTTCCTGGCACCTAATGCCTGGCTCCCTTGTTATATTTTTAAGGCTCAAGTTTTGCTGCCGGGCACTCTGGCAGACCGGCACAGATTACAGGGACAGGTTCTTCGATGACCCGCATGGTCTTCCATTTGCCGCCCAGAAATCTGAAGTAGAATGCAAAGCTCAGCGCAATGACATAGATCGATGCAAAGGTCCACCCAGCCATAAGGCCGTAATCGAGCACCATGATCGCCACATAGGTGGGAACTACAAGGACGCATACGGATATGATGACAATCATATACATGACAAACCGTGTGTCTCCCGCCCCCTTGATGGCTGAGGAAAAGATGATGTTCATGGCATCAAAGACCGAATACAGGGCAACAAATCTCAGAAGGATTATTGTAAGGCGGTAGATCTCTGCAAATTCTTCAGGATCTGCTTTTGCGGCGAATGGTGCTACAAAAAGATTGGGGACGATGACATAGAGAGCGGCCAGGGTGGTCATATAGATGAGGGTCATTACAAACCCTGAGTAGACGCTCCTCTGAGCAAGATCGGGCTGTTGTTTTCCCAGATACTGACCCACCAGAACCGATATTGCGATCCCGAATCCGATCATGGGCATGAATGCAAGGGTATTGATATTGAACGCTATATTCGTTGCTGCAAGGCTCACAGTCCCGAGGCGCCCCAGGATAAGGATAAATGCGGTAAAACCTGCCATATCCAGAAAGAACTGGATACCCGAGGGCACACCGAACCTGACAAGCCTGTAGAACAGAGCCTTTTCAAGCCTCCAGCCCTTCATCGTATGAAAGGCCCTATTGTAATCACTGCGTGAAAGAAGTGCGATATAAACGATGAGGGAAAAGAATGCGGATATTACCGTTGCAATGGCTGCACCTCTTATTCCCATCTCAGGCAGCCCCCACTTGCCGAAGATGAGCAGGTAATCAAGAAAAAGATTCACTGCCGTTGCAAAGGTATTCACCCACATGACAGGCCAGGTCCTGCCTCTGCCGGAAAAGAATCCAGCAAGGGCTGATGCTGCGATAACCGGCATTCCCCCGAGACAGAGATACTGGAAGTATACAATCTCACTTTCTCTTACCAGGGGCTCGTGTCCCACCAGAGTGAATATAATGGGGGCTGCAGGAATGAATAAAAACATGACAACCCCACCCAGCAGCGAAACATATATCCCCTGCCACAACACAGGGCCGATCCTGGTATTCATTCGAGCCCCGTAATACTGGGCGACAAAGGTACTTACATAGCTTGCCGTTCCGATGAAAAAACTCATGATCGTGAAGTTCAGGATCCCTGCTGGCATTGCAGCCGCAATCGCTTCAGGTGCGTACCACACGAGAAACATCCTGTCCACAAAGTGCTGGACAGACCATGCACTTGTACTCAGGACCAGCGGTATGGCAACCCTGAGCACCTCTCTGCCGCCGCCTTCACCCCTCCAGCGGCCATGAAAATGTTTCCTCATCTGATCAATCATCCGACACTTCGTCTATTCAATCGTATATATAAAAGCAAGAACCTTCTCGTTGTCTTGAAAAGATGTCCTGAATATCTTCTGCACAGGAACCCTTTACCCTGTAAGTACATCAAATAAACAGTGACATGGAAAAAAGAAGCTGTTAGGTCAAAAAGAGTAACTACTGCCTTGGAGGACTACTATGAACATTGAACGCAAAACAGTGGAGAACGTTCTGGCAAAGACAAGACCCATGCTGCAAAGAGATGGCGGCGATGTTGAACTGGTGGATATAACCGAAGACGGCATTGTGAAAATCCGTTTGAAAGGTGCCTGCAATGGATGCCCCATGGCTACCATGACCCTGAAATCCGTTATTGAGCGGGTACTGAAAAATGAGATGCCTGAGGTAAAACAGGTTCAGCAGGTATTGTAAACTCATCTACATTAGAGAGGGTAAAAAAACTCATTGGTTGCGGCTTAAGCCGCTACTAATGCAGAGACGTTAAAACCTCGATTGAATATGGTCGCCGCTAAACCGGCTCCTACAGTTGTTGGAAGCTATTGCTTCATGTATGAGCGGGTTCAGACGCGATTACATCACAGCAAGAATAAATACTATCGCGGCCAAAGGCCGCTCCCACAATAATTCGGCAGGACAGCCGGATGAAATCCCCTGTAAGGTTATCTGTTGCCAACTTCATCGTGCGGTTATATGGTAACACTACATGCGGATAGAAAAATTCCCTGAGATTGAACATATTCATCCCATAGTCATCGAACTTCCCGGATTCGGGGACCTCCTGACCTCAAACATGTATGCCATCGGCAAAGGCCCCATCACCCTGATCGATTCCGCACCGAAGTTTCCGGGTTCATTCGAGCAGGTGAAAAAACAGCTCGCCACGGCCGGATTTTCCTTTTCCGACGTGGAAAGGATAATCATCACCCACGGGCACATCGACCATTTCGGCATTGCGGAAATGATCCGGGAAGCCGCAGGGCACCATGTTGACTGCTACATTCATGAAGATGATGTCTGGCGCACATCGAGCACATACATCAGCACCAGCATGTGGGGCAAGGAGGCCGAAGACTTCGCGGCAATGGTCGACATCCCATCCAGAGACATTGAAAGGATGAGAAGGAGGTCCGCCTTCTTCAGAAATTTCTGCGATCCGCTCGAAGATTTGTGCGTAATGAACGAAGGCGATATATTCTCAGGGGCAGGCTACAACCTGCACGTCATACACACACCCGGGCATACAACAGGTTCCTGCTGCCTGTACGAATCCTGCAGCAGGACACTTTTCAGCGGCGACCACATCATAAAGCATATCACGCCCAATCCGTTCACAGAGATCCATCGATCCCATCTTCGCGACCCGGGGTATCAGAGTCTGAAGGCCTACAACGAATCCCTGCTTAAAGTTGAACAGTTTGATATTTCCTATGTCTTTTCAGGTCACGGCGGATACATCGAAGATCTTGCAGGGATCATTTCCGGTTACCGCGAGCACCACAGAAAACGTATGGATATGATCTTTGATCTGCTCAGGAAAACCCCTCGATCCATATACCGCCTCGCCAAAGACGTTTTCCCGAATGCACCTGACACTGAGATCTTTCTGGCTGTATCCGAGATCTTCGTGCACCTGGAGATCCTCATGAATGAAGGCAGGGTAGAACTTTCGGATCCGGGCCCACCAGCAGTCTATCGCGCGGTTTAGCTTCCTGGGCTGCGACACAGGAGCGTATCGGATTTACAAGGACAGGGACAAGACGCAGTGCATCATGTAAAAGCAGAACACATTCAACATGAGATCATCACATATTGATTGGCCATAGAGATCATTCCGGTTTCCCGGGTTTATTCTCTGAAGTATATGTAGTGTCATTCTTCGATATGTAAAGGCCATG
>DSAD01000119.1 GCA_011372875.1 Deltaproteobacteria bacterium | reverse complement strand
GTGCCGAAGAGTATGCCCCCTATAGTTCCTACGAATCTCGGACCTTTCCTGTCGACCAGAACCCCTCCCAGGGCTACGGAAAGGGCAAACATCGCGGCATAGATCATGAAGGCGCCCTGCGTCTGGGTCTCACCCCATCCGTGAGCAGCCATCATGGGTTTTTTGAATATGGACCAGGCATAGACCGTTCCCAGGCATAGCTGCATAACGACAGCTGCTACAGCTATCCACCAGCGTTTTGTCTCCATATTGCTCAGTTTCATATGATCCTGAAGTCGCTTGTGTAAGTTTGTGAACCAGATCAGAATAACGACGAATGTCTAGTTGTGTAAAGTACAATGTGATTATTGTCTGAGAAAAAACCTTTCCGGTGCAGGCAGGTAATGGTTTTTAGCGTAGATATTCAGAGGTCTTCCTTCAAGAGGGCTCTTCTTTGAGATACTGGGTGATCTTTCTCCTGATGGATTCGGGCAGCCTCACCCCGAGAGCAGACAGGCGGGACTCGTATTTCTTGAAGGATATCATGTGCGGCGAGGTTGTGGTGAAGATTCTCAGGTATGACTGTACGCTTCCTTCGAGCTCTTTCCTGAAAAGGATGTCCCTGTTGAGCAGGTCTTCAACAGGGGCGATGAATCTGTAATTTATTGAGCGGCACATGGACCGGTATGCAACGAAACGCTGCGTTGTCTCGCACTCGTAATTCTTTTCCCTGATGCTCTTTTCCACCAGGTCGAGATTGATGCAGTCTAAGATGTCGAAATCGAATCTTGTCCCCAGGATCTCGCTGATGATTCTCATTGCACGTCTGGACCGTTCACACTGACTGAAATCCCCCTGACATTCAGTCCCGCACCGGAAATAAATAACAAAATCGATATCCGATGTATTGTACGAGATCCCCATGTTGACCGACCCCATTACATCCATGGCAATAGGATCCTTTATCTTGTCCTTGAAGAGCTGTACAACCTCTTCGAGCATGTCGATCCTGTCTTCTGTCTCGGGTGTCTGAAACATCCTGAAGAATCTCTTTATGTCGTTGAAGAGCTCGATCTCGGGGATATGGGAATATTTTACGGTGTTGGTGTCAAAGTTCTGCATATTTCTCAGGTATGTGTATCTTTCGGTATCGATGATCTCCTGTGTGAGCGTTCCATCCTTAAGATAATAATCGGCGATGTCAAAGACATTTCCATTGGAGATCTTCCTGAAGATAATCTTTTCAACTCTCTTTTCCGTGAGTTCGATCTGATGAAAGAACCCTCCCTCCGAGACCTCGCCGGTTGCAGAGGTGACCTCGCCGAAGTTGGAAGGGTTGAGAAAGAGCGTGCCCGAGTTGTAACGGACCCCCCAGGCATTGTGGGCGTGGCCTGTCAGGCATAGAAGGACATGGTTGTTGTCGCAGTAATCCCTCAGCGATGGCGAACCCACCGGACCGCCGTAAAATGCGGTGTCGTGTATCCCGTATGCAGGCTGATGGGTTACGATCACATCGGGATGTACAGCCCTGAAGAACCGGTACATCTCGTTTTGCTGCTCGTCGGCACCCATGCCCGCCCGGTAGTTCACTATATAACGTTCCGGGATACCGGCTGTCCAGATTGCTGCTCCCCCATATCCGCCAATCCTGAGCTTTTCCCTCTGATGCCAGTGAAGGTGAAGGTCATGTTCATGCAGTGAGGTGAATCTGAGATCCATGTCGTAGTTGCCCGGGAGACATAGGATCTGCGATTTCTGCCTGATATCCAGTATATCCTTGAGCACCTTGTATTTCTGCTGCATGACCCTGCGTGCGCGAATCGTGTACTGCTGGTAACGTGTTCCGAAATGCTGGATCTCTTCAGATACGTTGGGGCATTCCAGGAGTTCATCGACAAAGTCTTCGATCAGCATGTCCTCTTTTTCCATCTTTCTGCGCAGCCCATGGAAGTAGGACTGGAGTTCGTGATAGCGGATAGAGGTTCCCATATTGTAGAAAGGGATGTCGATCAGGTCGCCTGCGATTATGTACATGTCTGCAATGGTCCCAAAAAGCAGGCTTTTTACCTTATCGAAATCACCATGGATATCCGTTGCATATATGAGTCTCATCTTTACGTATATCGGTAGGGCACTTTTAAAAATAAACATGTCTGTGTCTTGAATGCATGCGTTTGCAAGATCCTGAGTGCAGACCTTTGGTGGTTTTTCAGCAATAGGTGAGGATAGGCCAGTTTCTCTCTTTTGCAATCTTCCTGAGGATATCATTGGGCTCCACTGCATGGGGGTTGCCCACCATCTCGAGCATGGGGATGTCGGAGTGATGGTTGCCATAGGCGAATGAGCGCAGCAGATCGAGGTCGAGATCATGAGCAAGTCTGGAGGCATATTGTTTCTTGTTGATGCCTGAACATACAGGTCCTTTGGCTCTGCCGGTGAGAAGCCCGTCAGGGCCGGTCTCAAGTTCGGTACAGATCAGAAAGTCGAACTCCAGGTCTTTGACCACGGGTTCGAGGAGATATCTGATCCCTGCCGAGATCAGGATCAGGACATGGTCCTGCTCTGCGTGTTTGTGAACCCTGGCAAGAATCCCAGGCGCCAGGTGCGGTTTGATTATATCGTGGTAATAGTCGTCTGCCCCGGCCTGAAAGAGCTCGAGCGGCTTGTTTCTGTAAAAGGTCAGCAGCAGGTGCGTCATGGTCTCGTCCGATATGAGGTTTCTCTTGTAAAAGAAATTGGCGAAAAGGATCTTTGCGACATAGGCAGCCGATATCATGCCTTTATCCCACAGGTAGCGGATGCCGAGCTTGGGGCTCTCCACCATGAGGAGTGTCTTGTCGAAATCAAAAAATGCGCCCACGGATTTGCGTCTCATCGATGGCTTCAATCTCCTGTATGCAGGTAGACTCAGATATCCTTGAGCATGCGGTTTGACGCAGAGGTCTTAATGGTATCGGCAAAGGCCTGCATGCTTTCGAACAGGGCATCGAGCGCGTCTGTCCTTGCCACAGGGATAGTGTCGATCCCTGTGTTATCCAGAGTTTCCATGATAAACCCGATGCTGTAATCGTTTATATCTCTGGCAGGCTGATAGGCCTCTTCTTCTGCTGAATCAAGGATGGTGATGGAGACCAGGGAAGATTCAGTAAGATCGTCCATGATATCGCGGACCAGGCGTATCGGGATCTGAAGGGATTCACACAGCTGTGTTGCGCTCAAGGGTCTGCCCCCGCCAATGAAGTTCTTGACCAGTGCATGGAGGACATGAAGGCTCAGTATTTTCTTAAAAAAAGGGCTGATCCTCTTTCTGTCCGGGTCGAACTCGTAGTCATTCACATGCTGGTGGGCAAAGGAGAGCTCTGCCCCGAAGAGTACTATATACCAGCTAAGCTGCAGCCATATCAGAAACATTGGCAGTGCAGCGAAACTGCCGTAGATGGCATTGTACTTTGCCACCCCGACCTGGAACAGGATATAGACCTTCTGTACGATGACAAAGATCGTGCCTGCGGCAATGCCTGCGAAGAACCCCGAGAAGATGCCGACCTTCCTGTTGGGCATGAAGAGGTAGATAAAAGCGAAGAGTATCCAGATGAGGCAGTATGGAAGAGCCTTTATAATCAGAGCGATGAGCGGGCTGAATACACCGAGCAGTGCAATCCTTCCGGTTATCTGTTCAAGGTGGGTGGCTATCATCAACGTGGCGCTGCTTGACATGATCAGCAGAACCGGTGCGATCAGGATCATGGACAGGTAGTCGCTGAATTTTCTTCCAAAGGAACGGGCCTTTTTTATGCCCCAGATATCGTTGAAGGATTCTTCGATATGGCCAAGGACACTGATGACCGCCCAGAGGAGAATCACCACCCCTACACCTGCGATCAGTCCGCCTTTTGTGTTGTCCAGCATGTTCCGGGAAAACTCGATCACCCTCATGATCACTGTTTCCTGGCCCGAGAATTTTTCCATAAGCTGCATCTCGAGCTTCTGCTGAAAACCGAATCCCTTGGCAATGGCAAATGCCATTGCCGCTACCGGAACCACGGACAGCAGAGAGTAGAATGTAAGCGCCGAGGCCCTTAGAGGGCACTTGTCCTCGATGAATTCCTTGATGGAAATAATGAAGATCCTCAGATATTTGATGAGAAAACTTTTTGTCTTTTCAAGGTCTGTAAGTCGTATTCTCCAGATATCGGTCTTGATGAACTCGACAACGGCAGTTATCATCTGCGCCGGATCTTTCATGGGCAATACCTCCTCATAAGTTTTCTGCAGGCCCATCTCAGTCGCCTTTGATGCTGCCCCGTGATCCATCATCTTGTGGTCTCTTATTACCTGAAGCCCGGTGATTAATCAAATACGGCAGAGAAGCCTCTTATTTCAGGCAAAGTTCTGCGCGAGAGTCACTTATCCCCTCTTTCTTTTCCGGGTCCAGGGGCGAAGACGCCTCTATCAGGAAAATCCTGTCCGGATTAATGCTTTGCGTTTGTATAAGGAAGTTCTTTACCTGTTGTGCTCGCTGGGATGCAAGCAGCCTCATATCGCTGACGTTTACCTGTATATGTTCTTTTATCAGCCGTTCCATCTCAGGTGCCGGAAGCGAGGCGGCAAGACCCAGTGCGGTCGTGGGTTTCTCAAAGGTCTCGGCTTTATACGCCTGACTGAGATAGTGCTCGTATTCATCCGGGTAGATCACTACTTCATCTACCGAGATTGCGTGCTGACCTTTCTTGATGAGGTCCATGAGCTTGCGCGATTTCAGTTTTTTCTCAAAGAAATACTGGATAAGGCCACTTTGGTCATGCTCGGTGTTTGCATACCCTGTTATCTCAAGGGTGATAGAGGGCTTGTCTCTGAGTATCTGCACCAGGAGTTCAATCTTTTCCTGTTCCGAAGAGGCGAAGGTTGACCTTCCAGGGTCAAATTCCACATTGCTTAGATTGTCAGCCCCCGGATACATGGAGGAGAGAAGGGAAAACGGTGATGTAGCCGCTTTCTTGACGATGTTTACGAGTACCTGGAGGATGATCTTCCCTATGCTGAATTCAGGGTCGTCTGTCCTGCCGGTAACCGGAAGGTCGAGGGATATCCTGCCGGCGGGGTCTTTCAGCAGAGAGACGGCAAACAATACCGGCAGATCCAGCGCATCAGCACTGTCCACTTTTTCTCCGAAGGTGAACTGGTCGAGGAGGACTTTGTTTTTGGAATCCAGGTTTTTGTTGTCAATGAGGTAAGTAAGATCAAGAGAGAGTTTCCCTT
>DSAD01000275.1 GCA_011372875.1 Deltaproteobacteria bacterium | reverse complement strand
TTTCAGGATGATTCTTGTCTCCTACAATGACAATTAGGTCTACATTCTTTGCCGCCTTCTTTATTATGGACTGGACCTTGATCACCATGGGACAGGCGGCATCGATGACATTGACCCCCCTTTCTTCAAGGGCCTGTTTCTTGTCCGGGGAGATCCCGTGTGCCCGGACAATGGCGATGTCTCCGGACTTGAGGCGGTCATCGTTTATTTCATGGATTATCCCGATGCCTCTGCGTTTAAGGGTATTGATGACCTGCGGGTTGTGGATGATCTGTCCGAGTGTGTAAATATGTTTGTTCGGGTTTTCCTGTCTCACCCTGAAGGTTATATCTATCGCCCTTCTCACGCCGAAGCAGAATCCCGCGTAACGTGCTATGGTTATTTTCATGTGTTTCCCCTGAAAAGGGCATGGATGAGATATTCCTGGTTGCCCTTAACCCCTTTTACCGGCGACGGGATAGTACCGCTCACTTCGAGTCCGAGGGATATAAAAAAGTTCTCCATATCAGCGATGATCTTGTTTGCCACTTCTATATCTCTTACTATACCACCTTTGCTTACCTCATGTCTTCCAGCTTCGAACTGTGGTTTTATAAGCGCGATAATGTGTGAGCCCGGCCTCAGAACCTTCAGTACCGGGGCAACGACAAGCTTCAGAGAGATGAACGAGACATCAAAGGTGGCGATATCGCACTGTTGTGTTATGATCGAAGGTTCCAGATTGCGCGCATTCACGCCTTCAAGGCTGATAACACAGGGGTTGTTTTTCAGGCGCCAGTGAAGCTGTGCATGCCCCACATCAACGGCAAATACCTTTTTTGCCCCTCTTTGAAGCATTACATCGGTAAATCCGCCTGTGGATGAACCTACATCGATTGCCGTCATGCCGACAGGATCCACTCCGAATGCATCGAGTGCAGCCACGAGTTTGCTGCCTGCCCTGCTCACATATGCCGGCGGTTCCTTCAAAAGTATTTCGGCGGATTCCTCAACAGGAGTTCCTGCCTTGGTAACAGGTTTGCCGTCTATCAGCACATTTCCGGCCATGATCATGCCGAGGGCCTTTGATCTTGTATCCACATGCCCTTTTTCAACGAGTAATTTGTCCAGACGCATCTTCATGCAAGCTTCTTGATTGAATCGATGATGGTTTTTTTATCCAGGCCGATGCCCTGTCTGAGTTCAGAGAGCGATCCCTGCCCCACAAAGGAATCAGGCACGCCCAGGAGTTGAAATCGAACAGGGATGTTCATTTCTCCCATGGCTTCTGCAATGGCAGATCCGATACCACCGCGAACAGATCCTTCTTCCACTACGATAAATCGGCCGTTGCAGGATTCGATTACTTTCCGAATCGTCTTCATGTCCAGAGGTTTTGCATATATCAGGTCTACCACAGAGATGCCGTCCATGTCCTGAACCGCCTCTGCGACTGTGTAGAACAGGGGGCCAAGGCAGAATACAGCAGCCTTTGAGCCTTGCTGGACAATTTCGGCAGTCCCTGTCCTAAGCCGTGAGGCCTTTATGGGTGAATCGATTATCTTTTCCCTGGGATATCGTATGGCAACCGGACCCTGGATCTTGAATGCGTGTTCGAGCATTTTTGCCAGCATGAGCTGGTCTCTGGGCACCATAATGGTCATGTTCGGGATACAGCTGAGATACGAGAGGTCGAATATCCCGTGGTGCGTCGGACCGTCAGGCCCTACAATCCCGGCCCTGTCTATTGCAAAGACTACCGGGGCTTTTTGCAGCGCAACATCATGTATGATCTCATCATAGCTTCTCTGAAGAAATGTAGAGTAGATGGCAACAACCGGTCTGAGCCCGTAAAGGGCCATGCCTGCAGCCATGGTGACGGCATGGCCTTCAGCAATTCCTACATCGAAGAACCTGTCCGGGAACCTATGGGCGAAGTGTTTCAATCCGGTCCCGGTTGTCATTGCAGCGCTGATTGCAACGATCCTGGGATCGTTTCTTGCAAGTTTAATGAGTGTTTTACCGAATACGTCTGAATAGGTTGAGACCCCTGATCCTGAGTCTGTATTTCCGTTTTTCCGATCAAATTTACCGACACCATGAAAGTTTTCCGGGTCTTTCATTGCAGGGCTGTATCCGCGGCCTTTCTGTGTTATCACATGGAGAAGGATAGGTTCGTGCATCTGTGAAATATTGTTGAACCCCTCGATGAGATGATCTATCTTGTGCCCGTCTATGGGGCCTACATAGCGGAACCCCATCTCTTCGAAGAGAAGCCCCTCTGTAACGACCCCCTTGAGATTGCCCTCAATGTGTTTTGCGATCTTGTAAGTTGTATCCCCGAACCCGGGTATGCTCTTGAGTAGTCCCTTGAGTCCTGCACGTACTTCGCGTACCCGCTTGGATGTCATGATCCTGCTCAGATAATCTGCAATGGCTCCCACCCTGTTGGAGATGAACATTTTATTGTCATTGAGAACGACAATGAGATTCTGTTTCCTGGTACCGGCAAAGTTAAGCCCTTCAAAGGTAAGACCGTTGGAAAGAGATCCATCTCCGATAACTGCGATAACCCTGTTGGGGCATCCTGCCATTGCCATGGTCTCGCAGATGCCGCTTGCCGCAGGGATGGCGTTTCCGGAATGGCCGGATATAAAGGCATCGTACGGGCTTTCATCTGGATTGATGAAAGCGCTGAGGCCGGATTGTTGTCTGAGTGTGTCAAAGCGGTCTTTTCTTCCCGTTATGATCTTATGGGCATAACTCTGGTGGCCGACATCCCAGAGGATCTTGTCGCCAGGTGTGTTGAATACATAATGCATTGCCAGGGTAAGTTCGACAGTACCGAGGCTTGATGCGAGATGGCCTCCAGTCTGGCTGACATTGGAAATAATGAAATCTCGCACCTCCTGGGCAAGGATCTCCAATTCATCCAGGCTCAGGGATTTCAAATCCTTTGGGGATAAGATTGCAGGCAGTATCTTCATGGCATTACATTACCCGTTGCAGCATCCACCGGGCGAGCTCTTCCAATACGGTTGATTGTATATCACTGATTCGTGCTATGCTCCTGATGGCTTCGTTTGTCATCTGTACGGCCCATAAGCCGGCTTTTTCCACGCCCAGGGCCTTTACTAGCGTAGCCTTGCCCTGGATCAGGTCTTTCCCTGATGTCTTGCCGAGAACACCATCTGTCGAAGTTATATCCAGAATGTCGTCTACAGCCTGGAATGCCAGCCCCAGGTAGGTGCCGTATCGTACTAGAGATTGTATCTTTTGTCTGTCGTCGGTAGCTATTCTTGCCCCGCAGTACATGCAGAGTTCGAAAAGTCTGGAGGTCTTTTTCAGATAGATATCCGCGATTTCTTCCATGGCAAGATCTTTTCCTTCTGCCATGACATCCATATATTCTCCCTGCACCAGGCCGTCTATACCGCAGACATCGGCGATCATGCGCAGGATGTCGATTTCCACCTCTGCGGTATAATCGCTGGAACTTATTACCGAAAGTGCCTGAAATATCAAAGCGTCTCCGGCTAGTATGGCTGTTGCTTCCCCGAAACTGTTATGACACGTCGGCATGCCCCTTCTCAGGGTGTCATTGTCCAGTGCGGGAAGGTCGTCATGGATAAGGCTGAATGTATGGATCATCTCAATGGCAAGCCCGGCTGGAAGTGCCTTCGTGCTGTTGCAGCCGAGGGTTTCACTTGCAAGCATGGTCAGGATAGGTCGAATCCTTTTTCCACCTGCTGATAAAGAATAGGAAAAGGCATCGAATATTCCTGATGTAGCGTTGATGCCGGCAAGATGCTCCTGAAGGTAATCTTCAAATAGCCTCTTTTTCTCAGCGATTATCGCGGTTATTTCCAATCCGGTTCTCCTGTGAGAGGCAATACCACGCAATAATATATAGTTCAAGAATAGATCTTTAAGCGCCCGATCACTCTTTAAGCCTGTCATAGATCATCAGGATCGTGTTTACATATACCTTGCTGTGGTTATAATGCCAGACAGCCTTTCTTTTTATTTCAATGCTTGCCCCTTCCTCCCATCCTGCACGTTTTATATAATATGCTATGCTTGCCATGGCGTCCGCCATGTTAAAGGGGTCTTTTATGCCGTCGTTGTCTCCGTCTTTGCCGTATTCGACAAACGAAGAAGGGATAAACTGTCCGGGACCGAGTGCCCCTGCGAATGAACCGGAGATAGAGAGAGGGTCGAGCTTCAGCTCATCGGCCAGTATGATAAGCTGGTACAGTTCGTTAAGTGCCCATCGCGCCTTTTTCTGAGCCCGCTCCAGGGTTGCCTGGTCATTGAGTTTCGGATAGTTCCTGCTGTATGCCTGCCGGATAGTATCCAGATACTCGGGGTCTGAGACGACGGCGAGGTTGGTGTATGCCGAGAACACGTTATATCTTTGAGGGTAGGTCCCGAGTCTTGATTCAACAATGAGTATGGCCGTGATGATTTCTGCTGATACGGCATATCGGCTCCGGATGGAAGAAAAGAGTGACTCGTTGTCCCTGATAAACATTTTACCCTTTACAAAATATTTGGGGTCGATCTCCATATATTCCGGCTGCTTGGCAGTTCCCCTCGGGCTTGAGTAGAAGAGGTTCTTGATAATGATGGTAGCATCGATCAATACCCTTGGATCATACATCATTTCCTTCACGCGTTTTCTTTCAAGGCCTTTTTCTACCAGAAGATTTTCAATGTGCTTTCTGGAACTGTTGTCCGGGGTATCAGCATATATATAACCAGGCAGAAATAATATGACGGAAAGACATAATATTATGGCTTGTTTCATGTAAGAAGGTCTCCTTTTATTGATCAGGTATTCGAGAATATTACTTTTATGCTTATACCAACTTCCGAGGCAATGTACAAGTGCGATTCTTCTTAACGTCATTCTGACGAAGGGTTCTTTGTATCACGCCAACCGTTTTGGAAGGCCGACATCGGCAAGTCGATCATTCAAGTCAAATGAAGAAAGGCAAATCCACAAAGGCAAATCCACTCCTTGACTTGATCACGACGACATCATAAAGAAGTCTCATATGAAGAGGCTTTTGATTGCAAACCGTGGAGAGGTTGTCGTTCGTGTTATGCGCACAGCCAAAGAGATGGGGATCGAGACCATTGTCGTTTTCTCTGAAGCGGACAAGGATATGGAATATCTGAGATATGCGGACGAAACTGTTCAGATCGGTCCTGCCCAGTCTTCAAAGAGTTATCTCAACATCGATGCGATCATAAG
>DSAD01000011.1 GCA_011372875.1 Deltaproteobacteria bacterium | reverse complement strand
TTTATCGCCATCGCAGCACGCTTTGCCACAAAACACCCGCACAAAGAGACTTCCCCTGTCAGCGCAAAATAGCCGCTGCGCTCGGACCATACCCCTCGCAGCAGCCACCATTTCAGATTATCACAACAATCCAGTATACCGTGATCATCTCTCTTGCCTGAAATTGGATCCATAAACCACCTCTCAGCAAGCTTGCGGGGTAAAAGCTAATGAAACAGTGAAGTGACCGGGAAACATGAACCACTCCCTGCGGCCCAAACTGCCCTTCTCATTAAGACTGTTATCTGTTCTTTACCCCCGCCCCTGTGCTTCTTCAATCCTTAATCCGGAATACCTTGCACCTTTTTTACCATCGTTCAGGGGTTAATCCCGGCGCTGTAATGCCGCGGCGCTGGAGAAGAGATCCTTCAAGCCGGAACATCTCTATGAGTGCTATGATATAATTGATCGTGGCCTTAATCTCGGAAATCCGGCTGGAAAGAAGGTCTCGCTGAGCCTGTGCAACCAAAAGAGATGTAGATTTGCCGACACGGAACTTCCCTGCCTCTATACGGGCCTTTTCTTCCTGAAAAGCTCTTGTTGCAGCAGTTGCGGCAATCTGCTCTTTAGCGCGGTTCACCTCGATGTATGCTACACGCACATCCACGGATACAAGCTGATTGAGGTTTTCAAGCGCCTCTTCTGCCTGTAAATGGCTGAGCAGTGAAGCTTGATACTGCGATCGGGCCTGCCTGTTTGTAAGGGGATATTCCAGATAAATGCCGGCCTTCACATCATAAGACTTTTCGTCCATATCACTGAATGAACGGCCGAAGGAATCTGCATATCCGGTCTTTCCAAGATTGATGAACACATCCATCTTCGGCAGCAGACCGTTTTTCGTCTTTACTACCTCCAGTTCACCGCGATCCACCTGCAGCCTGGCCTGATTCAGATCAGGCCTCATGCACAGGGCAACATCTACGTGGGCATCCACATCATCAAGCGTAACATCAGGAACAAAAGGCTGATACAACAGCACGATTTCGCGCTGCCACATGTTGGACCCGGGAGGATTAATGAGCCTGAGAAGCCTGAGCCTGGTCTTATCAAGTTCGCTGCGGGCATTGATAAGGCCCTCTCGCCGAAGCGCAATCTCCGCCTCTGCCGCAGCAAGCTCTGACTCGGCCAGATAACCGATCTTTATCATCTCAAGAGTTTCTGTCTTTTGTTGCTGTGCAAGCTTGAGGGATTCAAGATAGATCTCTATCTGGTGATTCATAAGGGCATAATTCCAGTAGGTTTCTTCGACCTGAGCAACCAGGTTCTCGGCAAAACCCCGCAATTCAAAGCATGTTGTTGCAGTGTCGAGGCGTGCCTGCCGGAGCTCAGCAAGGTTCACTCCCAACCCGGCCCCCTGTAAGAGCGCCTGCGTGACACTCAATCCAAGACGTGACTTATACAGTTCGTCACTGTAGAGATGCGACCAAGTCTCCTGCGTCGACAGATCAAGAGCGATATCAGTGCCTGTTGGAAGATATCCGGATACACCCAGACGTGCATCAATCTCGCTTATCTTGCTTTGTTCCGGGCGGCTTGACCCGTTGTCGGTCTTTTCCCGGTAGCGTGCATATCCACCGCTGAGGACCGGATCGAATGCAGAAAGTGCTTCTTCTTCAGCAGCCCTTTTTATAGGTGTATTGTATTTCTCCACCTTGAGGGCACGGTTGTTTTCCAGGGCAAGAAGAATGGCATCCTGTAAAGTTATCTCAAGCAGACCCTGATCCTGTCCTTCCGGCCGCTCAAAGGGTGCACTGGTTTCTTCTGTCCGGTTCCGGTTCTGAACATTATCCTTCTGAGGCCGCATGGGAACGATATGGTCCTGTTTCACCCATGAATCTCTTGAAGCACAGGATGTCAGAACAATAAAACACGCCCAAATGAAAGGCATCATACCTGTCTTTATCAAATGTAGACCTTCCATGCCTTATCCCCTGTTCTCCACAGACCCTTGCGTCCTGTGCTTCCCTCCCGGTACATGAGTATCGAACCATACATACACCGTTGGAATGATCACCAGGGTAATGAGTGTTGAACTTATCAATCCCCCTATGACAGCCCGCGCCAGGGGCGCCTGCACCTCTCCGCCTTCGCCAAGCCCTATAGCCAGGGGTACCATGGCCAGAATCGTCGTCATGGCGGTCATAAGTATAGGCCTCAGACGCCTCCTGCCCGCTTCCTCCACAGCGCTTCTCATTTCCATCCCGTCACGGCTGCGAAGCAGATTGATATGATCCACAAGCAAAATGGCATTGTTCACCACGATACCGCCCAGCATTATGCAGCCTATATAGGACTGAACATTAAAGCTCGTACCTGTCATGAACAGCATGAGGATGACCCCGATTGCAGCGAAGGGGACCGAGAACATGACCACGAGGGGATAACGGACAGACTCGTAAAGCGATGCCATGACCATGTAGACAAGAAGAATTGCAAGGACAAGGCTCAACAGAAGTTCCCTGAATGCCTTTTCCTGCTCTTCATAATCACCACCAAAAACAATACTGAAGTCTTTGGGAATCGCGACAGATTGTATTCTTTCACGGATATCGCCCAGGATGGAGCCCATATCCCTGCCGCTGACATTTGCCGATACAACCACTACTCTTTCCTGATCCTTGCGTTCAATGCGAACCGGCCCGGTCCTGGGATGAATGCTGACAACATTCCTGAGCACTACCGGATCACCCTGTGATCCGGCTATAGTCAGATCCATGATATCACGAAGATCCATCTTCTCGGCATCCTCTATCTTTACCCTTATATCGTATTCATCACCGCCTTCACGAAAACTGCCTGCTTTTGTCCCTGATATTACGGTCTGAAGCATATCGGCGATCTTGGATACCGTCAGTCTCATGTCAGAGGCCTTGTCCCTGTCGACAATGATCAGTTCCTCAGGGGTGCCAGTCTCTCTGCTCATCTGCGCGTCTGTCACACCTTCAACCTGTTCGATAATATTCTTTACCTTCTGAGCAAGGGCATCGGCTGCCTTCAGATCATACCCCCTGATCTCGACCTGCACCTTATCCGTGCCCTCTGCGCTGAATATCCTCATGATAAACAACCCCTGTCCGGACCTGGTTCGTATCGTCACTCCGGGAATGCCGGCAAGTTTGGTGCGGAGATCAGCAGCAATCTGATCGCTGGTCCGTTTCCGCTCGTTTTTCGGCCTCAGAGCGATCCTCATACTACCGGTATGTGATCCTCCTGAATACCCGCCTGTCCCGCCGACACTTGTTACTATGTTTCTGACCTCCGGAACCTCCCTGTTTACCACCTCATTGATGAGCTTGTATTTTTCCGCAAGGACCTCAACACGGGTGCCGACCTCCATTTCTGCGTTTACCCGGACCTCCCCCTCATCGGTTGCGGGCATGAACTCAACCCCGACCAGGGGTATCAGGGACAGACTTGCCCCTAACATGAGGACTGTCCCGGTAACAACCAGCCCTTGATGATCAAGGGCGCGGTGGAGCAATAGCTTGTATGCCTGCTCCACCGCGGCAAATAATCGTGCGCTCATTTCATAGAGCAGGTTAAGCCATGCCTTGCGAGCATCATTCACCCTGATATGGAGCATTCTCGAAGCCATCATTGGAACAAGGGTGAGCGACATGAGCATGGCGCATATCAAAGCAAAACTGACGACATAAGCAAGCTGTTTGAACATCACACCTGACATGCCACGGATAAATATCAGGGGCAGAAAGACTGCAAGCGTGGTCAGGGTACTGGCAATAATGGCTGAGGTCACCTCAGCGGAACCCATGATTGCAGCATCCTCGGGCGTTCTTCCGGATTCTCTTAAACGGTAGATGTTTTCCAGCACCACGATTGCATTATCCACCAGCATCCCTATTCCCAGTGCCAGACCTCCCAGTGTCATGATGTTCAAGGTAAACCCGCCGAAATACATAAGCGCAAAGGTAGCTATTATGGAAACAGGTATGGCGATTGCAATGATGAATGTGCTCACAAAATTCCTCAGAAAAAAGAGCAGCACAAGAACCGCCAGAATACCTCCGTACAGCGCCATGGTACCGACATTGGTGATGGAATTGCGGATATAATCCGAAGTATCGATAATGGGGGTGATATTGATCTGGGGGATATCCCGGTTGATCCTCTCTACCTCTTTCAAAACCATTGAAGCCACCTCTACGGTATTTGTCCCTGACTGTTTGCGCACACCGAGACGGATACCGGGGTTGCCGTTTACCGTGATAATCCGGGATATCTTTTTCCAGGTATCATCGATCCGGGCAACGTCACTGAGCTTGATCGGATCCCCCTCACGCATTGCCACCACAGTACCTGAAAGCTGATTAAGACTGGTATATTCCCCTAGGGTACGCATGGTGACCTGAAAATCTCCCCGGTCTATGGTACCTGCCGGCAGGGTAACATTTCCCTCTTTTATCTGCGAAAGGATCTGATCCAGACCAAGGCCCATGGCCTTGATTTTTCCGGCATCGAGATTTACCTGAATCTCACGTTCGTAGCCTCCCCACACATCCAGTGACGCCACACCGGGAACCCGCTCAATACGGTACTTGATCTGATCATCGATGATCTTACGCATCTGCAGGGGGCCAAGCATGCTTGAAGCTCCGAAGATGAGGATGGGAAAATTGGCTATATCAAACTTGAACAGAGTGGGCCTGGCGGCATCATCGGGAAGTCGTGGAATAACCCTGTCGAGCCGGTCCCGTATGTCGCTGGATGCGGTATCCAGGTCTGTTCCCCATGAAAATGATACACGCACATTACTGGAACCCTGCGTAGATCTTGAAAACACGCTTTCCACACCGGGTACAGCGCTCATGGCCTCTTCAATAGGCCTTGTAACAAGTTCTTCTATCTCTTCAGGACTCGCATCTTCGTAGGTGGTTCCAATGGTCAGCGTGGGATAGGTAATATCGGGCATCAGATCTATGGGTAGATGGACAAGGGATACCCCGCCTAAGATTATGACAATAAGTATCATCATCACAGTGAAAACCGGCCGGTGAATGGCAAAGCGGGAAAGATTCATACCTGAGAAACCCTGATCAGGGCCTGCCCCCTTTCACAGTATCTGCCGAATCTGATATTCTGCCGGGCAAGTTATATGATTTTTCTCCGCTCAGGGTAATTGCAGAACCGTCTTGGAGCAGATGCTGCCCAACAGTGACCACATATCCGTCAATAACAGGATCAACAATCT
>DSAD01000066.1 GCA_011372875.1 Deltaproteobacteria bacterium | reverse complement strand
GTCCGTCAGACTACTACCGAGGAGGAATTCGAGCAGCAGCGCCTCGATCTTGAAAAAACCATGCTTGGGGAATTGATCACAGGATGATTACTTTCTCTTCACATTCTCAAAGGAATATGATATGAAGTGCTTCAATGTTGACAAGGTGTCTGCAAGGTTGCCCTGAGCAGAAGTTGCATGAAATAAGCGCTTTATAATTAAGCGATTATACATTAAATTACGAGGAGGAAACTATGGTAAAAAGAATCGTTTTGTTGGCTGTCGTGTTTCTTATGTGTTCCACAATGGGTTATGGGCTCGAGATTGCGAAGATAACCATGCCGGACACCTTAAAGGCTGCAGGATCGGAACTAGCCCTCAACGGGGCGGGGATAAGGACCAAATTCATGCTGAAACTCTATGTAGGCGGCCTGTATCTCGAGCAGAAATCATCGGATGCAAACAGTGTTATCAATGCAGAAGAACCCATGGCCGTCAGGTTGCACATCATATCTTCCCTGATTACGAGCGAGAAGATGGAAGATGCAACCAGAGAAGGTTTTGAGAATTCCCTGGGCGGCAACATCGAGCCTCTCAAGGGTGAGATCGAGGCCTTCATCAATATTTTCAAAGAGCAGATCAATGAAAACGATATCTTCGATTTCATATATATTCCAGGGACAGGAGTGGAAGTGTATAAGAACGGCGCAAAGGCCTCTGTTGTCGAAGGCATTGATTTCAAAAAGGCCTTGTTCGGCATCTGGCTGTGCGACAAACCTGCACAGAAAAGCCTGAAAGAAGAAATGCTCGGAATGTAAGACTTGTCAGACGACAACGGGTTTAAAGGAATAAAGTTTCCTTTAAACCCGCTTTCTTTGTGATATGCTGTTGCACTCTCTGGATAGAAGAGAGCCTGTTTTCAGAGTAAAGCAACATACCATCCATCAATTCCGATGATTGTCTGAATGTTCCGATATCAGAGGTATTCCCCTGTGATACAAATCCTGCTATTATATTGACCCATATGATAAAATCCGTTCAGAAATGGTTCAGGCGCTATTTTTCCGACCCTCAGGTCCTCATCCTGGTGTTTCTGCTTCTCACCGGGTTTATTCTCATAGCCTGGCTCGGCAACATGATCCTTCCTGTGCTGGTCGCCATTGTCATCGCCTATCATCTCGATGGTATAGTTACATGTCTGCAGCGGTTTCATCTTCCGCGCAATGTCTCGGTAATCATTGTGTTCGTATTCTTTATCGCGCTGCTCATCATCCTGATCGTTATCCTTCTACCGCTGCTTTCAAAACAGATCGGGCAGTTTATCCAGGAACTTCCGGCCATGATCTCGAAAGGTCAGAAGGAACTTATGCTTCTGCCCGAAAGATATCCGGGCTTCATATCACAGGAACGCATCAACCAGATGCTGACGTTTGTGGGCTCTGAAATAGCCTCTATCGGACAGCATATCCTGACCTTGTCACTGTCATCGGTCAAGGGTCTGATATCGGTTCTCGTGTATCTTGTCCTTGTACCGCTGCTGGTCTTCTTCTTCATGAAAGACAAGGATCTGATCTTTAATTGGATCAAAGATCTTCTTCCCCATAACAGAGGGCTTGCAACCAAGGTATGGCATGAGGCAAATCAGCAGATCTCCAACTATATCAGGGGCAAGATATGGGAGATCATCATTGTCTGGGCAGTCAGCTATCTGACCTTCAGCCTGATGGGGCTTCGTTTCGCCATGATCATTGCCCTTTTTGTCGGCCTGTCTGTCCTTATCCCGTATATCGGCGCCGCGGTCATGGTAATCCCTATTGTCCTGGTGGCCTTTCTCCAGTGGGGTCTTGATGCACAGTTTCTCTATATTATCATAGCCTACGGGATTATTCAGGCACTCGACGGCAATCTGCTGGCACCGCTCTTGCTTTCAGAGGTGGTAAATCTGCATCCGGTTGCCATCATAGTAGCCATCCTCATCTTCGGCGGTTTCTGGGAGTTCTGGGGACTGATCTTTGCAATACCCCTGGCAACGCTCTTACATGCAGTATTCAAGGCATGGGTGGGCAGCATCTCGAATCAACATTCTCATCCAGAAACAACAGAAAATACATCGGCATAATACCTGAGCTGTATTACGGCCATCAGAAGGTTTCATGAGACCTTGCTGGAAACTCACCTTTATCAGCGATCCCTATTGCCAGAAATCATTAATGAAAGACTCGATGACTCCGATAGAATACCTATGAAGCGATGAGATTAATCTTTTTGCGCACACAGGTCGAATAGAAAGACATATCAGACAATGGAGCAATGGCAAAGCTGACAGCATGACAAATACG
The DNA here is from genome assembly GCA_011372875.1 of Deltaproteobacteria bacterium. Classification (GTDB taxonomy): domain Bacteria; phylum Desulfobacterota; class Desulfomonilia; order UBA1062; family UBA1062; genus DSAD01. The sequence continues at coordinate 2,959 of DSAD01000066.1, read as the reverse complement.
AGAACCTTCCTCAAAGAGCTTCGAATCCTCATCGTTGATGATTCCGCCGTGGTTCGCAGCGTTCTCTCAAAAGAACTCCTGCGCTCCGGCATTGAAGTAACCCAGGCAGAGGACGGTCAGAAGGCCTTTGACATTGCGCTCTGCAAGGAGTTCGACCTCATCATAACCGATGTAGAAATGCCGAACATGGATGGCATAGAACTGTGCAGAAAGCTCAAGTCCCATCCGCGCACCTCTGAAACCCCGATTGTGATACTGAGTTCACTTGACAAGGAAGAGGATATCAAAAAGGGATACAGGGCCGGGGCATCGACTTATATCACCAAGACTCAGGCAAAAGAATCCCTTATGGAAACCATTGAGACGGTTCTTCAGAAAACAACCTTCCAGCGGGGCCGGATGATACTCGTTGTCGACGATTCATCAACAATACGCAAGCTCGTAGAAAAAGGCCTGAAAGAGGTGGGTTTCAAGGTTGAAAAGGCTGAAAACGGCCGCGCAGCACTTGATATTCTCAGGCACAAGAAACCCGACCTCATCCTGAGTGATATCGATATGCCCGAGATGAACGGGGAGGAATTCTGTCAGGCTGTTCATACTGACCCTATACTGGGAGCAATACCCTTTGTAGTCATGAGCGCAAACAACGACCGCCCTATCATGCGCCGCATGCTTCAGCTCGGCGCTGATGCGTATCTGGTAAAACCCTTTAACGTCGACCAGCTTGTCATTACGGTGGAAAAACTGTTATCCGACAAACTCCTTATACTTCACAAAGAAAAGGAACGGCTTGAAAACGAGCAGAAGATCATCCTTGCAAGTATTACCAGCCTGTGTTGTGCCCTGGAGGCGAGAGACTCCTATACCAGAGGACATTCTGAAGCCGTCTCTGACATTGCCACGAATATCGCCATACAGATGGGTATGGACGCCGAGGAAATCGATCTGGTCAGGCTTGGCGGAAGACTTCACGACATCGGCAAGATCGGTGTCATTGACAGTGTCCTGCTCAAACCCGGCAAGCTCAGCGACGAAGAGTTCGATATCATCAAACGTCACCCGGTCATCGGTGCGGAGATCCTTCGCCCGGTGCCGAGTCTCTCAAAGATTCTCCCCATTGTACTCCATCATCATGAACGCATGGACGGCAAAGGATATCCTGATGGCCTCAAGGAAGACCAGATCCCGTTATGGGCACGAATCACGGCTGTGGGCGATACCTTTCATGCCCTTACCAGCGACCGGCCCTACCGCAAAGGAATGGAGATAGAAAAGGCGCTTCAGATCATCGAGTCTGTAAGAGGGACCCAGCTCTGTCCGGATTGTGTCGATATCTTCCTGAAAATGCAGCTTTGGGATAACACTCAGGACGTAGTTTGCAGATCAGAAGATGTCTCCCTTCTGAGCAACGAACCATTGATCATCCTGCCTGCCTCATTGACAAGCTCTTTTCAGAAATGATACATCCATTTCCGGATACCAGAAACGCAAAAATACATCACGAAAGAAAGTGCTTCTACACCTTGTTTTGATGATTAATCCTGTTGAATCAGGTTCCGATAGATTTCTCAAGAAATAAAGAAAGGCAAAGGGGAATGTTGTTATGAGAAGAGACATTGTTCATGAGGGCGCCGAACAGCTCACCTATGAAATCCGGGAGATCGTTGCCGTAGCAGATGAACTGAGCCGGCTGGGGGTTACAATTACCTGGGAAAACATAGGTGACCCCATTGAGAAGGGGGAAAAGCTACCCCAGTGGATCAAGGATATCATCATAGAACTTGTAAGCGATGACAAGACATACGGGTATGTCGCATCACAGGGCTTGCCTGCTACAAGGGATTTCCTTGCCGAACAGGTCAATAATCGCGGAGGCTACCAGATAACCAAGGATGACATTATATTCTTTGACGGCCTCGGCGATGCCGTTGCCAAGATATTCGGGTTTCTCAAGAGAGAAGCACGCGTGATCGGTCCCTCCCCTGCCTATTCCACACATTCCTCTGCCGAAGCCGCCCATTCCGGTTACGATCATCTCACTTACGAGCTTGACCCTCACAACAACTGGATGCCCGACCTCGATGACCTTGAGAAGAAGATCAGGTATAACGATTCCATAGCGGGCATGCTCATCATCAATCCGGACAACCCCACAGGTGCGGTATATCCACGTGATGTCCTTGAGAAAATGGTCGATATCGCCAGGCGTTACAAGGTCTTCATGATCTGTGACGAGATCTATTCGAATATCGTTTACAGCAAATGCAAGACAGCCATGCTCAGCGAGGTCATCGAAGAGATTCCAGGGATGGCTCTGCACGGCATCTCCAAAGAGATTCCCTGGCCAGGGTCCAGATGCGGATGGATAGAGGTCTTCAATCAGGACAAGCTCAATTTCAAAAGATATGTAAAAAGCCTGATCAATGCCAAAATGCTCGAGGTATGCTCCACAAGTCTTCCTCAATATTCAATCCCCCTGATCATGGGAGACCCGCGATACAAGGATCACCTTGAGAAACGCAGAAGATTGTTCGAAGCCAGGGCACGCCAGGCATGGAAGATTTTCTCCGGCATCGAGGGAATCCTTGTCAACAAACCCCAGGGGGCCTTTTACATGTCTGTCCTGTTCGAGGACGGAATATTGAACGACAACCAGACTCTTGCCATAGAAGACCCGAAGGTGAAACATTACATAGAGAACAAGGTTAAGGATGTGAAATCGGACAAACGCTTCGTCTACTACCTCCTTGGTTCCACAGGCATATGCGTTGTCCCTTTGACAGGATTCTGCTGCAACAAAAAAGGCTTTCGAATCACCCTGCTGGAAATGGATGATGAAAAACGCAAGTGGACCTACGAGACAATCGTCAGGAGCATCATTTCCTATATCGGATCGACCGGGCATGCTGAAACCTCATCATCCTCATCCTGACAGATGTAAAAAGGCACGGTATAATAC
>DSAD01000263.1 GCA_011372875.1 Deltaproteobacteria bacterium | reverse complement strand
ATTCAGGACAGCCTCGATAATACCGTATGGATCGCCATCTTTTATGATGATCCTGTGCGTAAGTACCTGTAGTGCCACACTTTTAACATCTCCAGGGGTGACATAACTTCTGCCGTGTATGAACGCCCATGCCTGGGATGCCCTCTTGAGAGCGAGCCCGCCCCGCGGTGATATTCCAAGCTCTATCTTGGGATGTGAACGGGTTGAACGGACAATCATCGCCATATACTCAAGTACATCGAAGTGTACGAGCACTCTGGTTACCCCTGACATGAGTTTTATGATAGTTTCTCTTTCCATTATCGGACTGAGTTTGAGTGCCTGTGCATGATCGATATCCTTGCTGAGTATCTGTTTTTCTTCATCAAGAGGGGGATATCCCACCCTGATCTTCATGAGAAATCTGTCAAGCTGGCTCTCCGGCAAAGGAAATGTTCCGGTAATCTCAATGGGGTTTTGTGTCGCGATGACCATAAAAGGCTCTGGCAAATGATAGGTTATGCCATCAATGGTGACCTGGTTCTCTTCCATTGCCTCGAGCAGGGCTGACTGGGTTTTTGGGGACGTCCTGTTTATCTCATCAGCCAGGACTATACTGGCGAATACAGGTCCCTTTATCAGCTCGAGCTCATTGGTGCCGCTTCTGAAGGTATGAAAACCCGTGACATCGGAGGGGAGCAGGTCGTTGGTGAACTGTATCCTCTTGAAGTTCAGGTGGAGAAGTTGGGACAGAGCCAGGGCAATGAGTGTTTTGCCGACACCTGGAACACCTTCCAGAAGCACATGGCCACCGGCAAGAAAAGCGCACAGGATGGATTCCACAACCTCGCTCTGGCCGAGAAATACCCTGTGCAGGTGGTTGATTATCTCATGGATGCTATTGTTGTTCATGTATCCTGCCTCTTCGATAAATCAGGTAAATGACTTGAATCTCTTTGTGCCTCACCATTTCTTCAGCTTCAGGTCCTGTTTTTATCATAAATTCTCCTGGGTGCATACCAACGGATCAGAAGAGACTCTGGCAGTACGGATTCATGTTCAGTCATGGAATAGCTTAGCATTTCACATGGAATTTTGATATATTAAGTTTTGAAATCTCAATCCCGATAAAGTATCATCGAAGGAAGACGATGGAGAACACGAAAACAAGAAAGATTCTCGACGACATGCAGGAGGGGTATTACGAAATAGACCTCGCAGGGACCTTTGTCTATGTGAATGAATCGGTATCGAAGATTGCCGAGATGCCCATAGAAGACATCCTAGGCATTAACTTCACCGACTATACATCAAAGGCAACGGCGAAAAGGGTATTCAAGATCTTTCACAATGTCTTCACGACCGGCATCCCTCAGAAGGTCGAATACGAGATAATCCTGCCTTCAGGAAAGACAAAGACCATCGAGAACTCGGTCACCCTGTTCAAGGACGAATCAGGCAAGAGCATCGGTTTCAGGGGCCTGGTAACCGATATCACGAAACGCAGGAAACTTGAAGATCAGCTCAGGGAAAACCGGGAGCGCTACGAGGCCCTGTTCGAAAATGCAAACGAGATCATCATAACCACGGATGAAAATGGCTATGTCAAGCGCATGAACAGGCTGACTGAGGAGATATCGGGATACTCCAGAAAGGAGTTGATCGGCCAGAGCATCCTCATGATAGCTCACAGGGAAGACCAGGGCCTGTTCGTGGATTTCTGGAAGGAACTCCTTGAAGGGAAGACCCCCCATTTTGAATTGAGGGCAAGATCGAAGGAAGGCAGGATGGAATATATCCTTGCCAGCGGATCCGTGGTCAGAAAAGGCGGGAAGATCGTCGAGATCCAGTATAATGCGCAGGTGATATCAAGTCTTAAGAATGCCCAGCATACCATAGAAGACCTCAAGAACTATCTTAACAGCATTATCGAATCAAGCCCTAACATGATTATCTGCCTTGACAGAAAAGGCAGGATCCAGATGGCAAACCCGATCACCGAGGGAATATTCCACAAATCACTTTCATCTGTTATGGGCATGCCCCTGTCATCGCTGAGCAGTCAGATGGAAGGATTCGAGAAGGTAATACATGATCTTCAGGGCAAGAACATACCGAGGTTTTTCCATGAACTGACCCTGTCCGACACATCCAGCCAGATATTTGATATCATCATCTATCCATTGATGAACTCTGGTGTCGGCGGGGTGGTGTTTACTGCAGTGGACATCTCGGAGAAAAAGAACATGGAGATTCAGCTCGTCCATGCACAGAAGATGGAGACAATAGGAGAACTTGCCGGAGGGGTCGCGCACGATTTCAACAATATCTTGACCGGGATATCCGGCAATCTCGCGATGCTGAAACGCACATCAGACAGAGCGAGACAGCTAACTTATATCGAAACCCTTGAACATATTTCGGAAAGGGCACGCGATCTCATTCAACAGCTGCTTGTCTTCACCAAAAGAAACGAGGGCAAGCCGATAAATATCTCGGTTCAGCAGGTCTTTAACGAAGTACTCAATATGGCGAGGAAATCCATACCCAAGAATATAATGATCGATTTTCCTGATTTTGAAAAGGATTATCTGGTATACATGGATCATACTCAGCTTACACAGGTGCTACTGAATCTTATTGTCAATGCCAAGGATGCAATTGATGATAAACAGAACGGACTCATCAGCGTCGATGTTCAGGCTATATCTGTAGACAGAAATACAAGGAGACGATACCTTCTCGATTCACTTGGAAAGTATATCAAGGTCGATATCATTGATAACGGATGCGGCATGAGCAACGATATCCTTTCGAAGATATTCGACCCCTTTTTTACCACCAAGGAAAAAGGTCCCAACAAAGGCATCGGGCTCGGTCTTTCCATCACCTATACAATCGTTAAAAACTCGGGAGGAAGTATCCAGGTACAGTCCGAGCCCGGGAAGGGATCGAGGTTCAGTATACTCCTGCCTGTCTCAGAAGCAGAGGATACACGTGTTCCTTCAAAAGAAGAATTCACGCCGGATAAAGAGTCTAAAAAGGCCAGGATCCTCCTGGTTGACGACGAGGAGATGCTTCGGGAGATAGGAAAAGAGATGCTGGAATTTCTCGGTCATGAGGTCGATACAGTGTCGGACGGTCACAAGTGCCTGGAGAAGCTGGTCAGTAACAAACAAGGTTACGATATAATCATCCTCGATATGATAATGCCCGGACTGGACGGCTACCATACCCTCCAGGAGATGAAGAACCTGGGCGTCAGCACAAAGGTCATAATCTCATCGGGGTTTTCTTTCGAACATGAAAAGCACGATATACTCAACAATCCACTCATTGTTGCAAAGCTCAATAAGCCTTTCAATATGGATGAGTTATCATCCGTACTCCAGAAGATGCTCACATAATAGCCGTGTCCGCTCTTTATTATATTCTTCATGTCTGCCGATAGGATCTGGTATACTGCCTTTTCGGCATCGAAAATATCAAGGGAGCACGAGATATGCATGACAATCTGTTAAAGGAAGATACATTCTACGAGGATCTGTTTGAAAACGGTACTGTCATATGTGCGATCTCCGATAAAAACGGCAGGCTGTTAAGAATCAACAAGAAGACCAGGGAATTGTTCTTCACTAAAGACACACAGACAAAGACCATCATCGGACAGAATATCATGTCTTTTATCTACAAGGAAGACCGTGACATGGTGCTAAGGCTCTGGAAGGAGAGCGTCTTTGAGAAAAAACAGGTCAACTACCCGGTCAGGATGGTGTCCAAAGACGGTAACATCATGCATTTTTACATCAGCGGAAGACCGATAATAAAAGAAGACAAGATAGTTGCCTTTCAGTTTCAGGCAATGGATATGATTGATCAGAAGATTCAGGAACAGAATCTTGTCCAGAGCGCAAGTACAGAGATGCTTGGCCAGCTCGCAGCAGGGTTTGCTCATGACTTCAATAACCTTCTGACTGTGATAAACGGTTATTCTGAGATAATGCTCGGCACAATGGATAAGAATCACCCCCTGTATTCAAAGATCTTTCAGATATGCCAGGCCGGAACGCAGGCATCGATGCTTACTCAGAAAATCCTGGATTTCAGCCGAAAACATAAAACAGAAACAAGGGCCATCGATATCAACGACGAGATCTCCAACCTTGAGAGCGTGCTGAAGCATGTTGTAACGGAAAACATCCGACTGACCGTTGAAAAGGCATCATCCCTGGAAAAAGTGAGAATAGACCCGCTCCAATTCTCCAAACTTCTTGTGAATCTTGTTATGAATGCGAGAGACGCAATCCCCAGCGGTGGAGATGTTGCAATAACAACTAAGACCCTGAACATAGATGATTCGGAAACAAAAGTTGATATGGCCCCGGGGCAATATGTCGTCGTGGTTGTGAAAGACAATGGAGAAGGTATGAGTGACGAGGTGATAGAACATATCTTTGATCCGTTTTTCTCTACGCAGAAAAAAGGCAGGGGCATGGGCCTGTGGATGGTCAACACCATTGTAAAGGATGCCGGCGGGGCCATATTTGTCGAAAGCAGACCCGGCTCGGGCACTACATTCAAGATTCTCCTGCCGCCAGTGAAAGAATCATCTCAGGATTCCGAGGCTGTACAGGAAGGCGCGTCGGGATCCCTCATAGAGAGCAAAACCATACTCGTAGTTGAAGATGATGATACAGTGCGCGACCTTGTGCAGGAGATTCTCAGACAGAAAGGACATATCATCATAACCGCCAGAAATGGAGGTGATGCACTTCAGATGGCCAGGCAGTATGAAGGACATATCGATCTTCTTATCACCGACATGGTGATGAGAAGGATAGACGGAATAATGCTGGCCAAAAAGATGCAGTCCATTCTGCCCGACATCAAGGTCATGCTTATGTCCGGTTATGGCGCAGATGTGATCGATCGTGAAGATATTCAAGCCTTTGCCTTTTTGCAGAAACCGTTTCTTCCCAAGGAACTCATCCAAAAGGTAGAGTCCATGTTTTAACAGGGCTGTGTCCGGATCCGACAACCTTTGTTATTCAATGCCTTAGCAGACTTTCGCCGGCGATATCTGTAATGACAAGTGTTATGTACTGAGCTGCCTCGCAGCAAGCTTTAGAGGTATCAGAAAATCTATTTTATTACCCCCCTCACCTTCATCTTTTCCCCTCAGGGGCGAGGACTAAGATGTGAGAGCTGCAAGCAGCTTGCGTATTATCATCAATGATTCATATGTATGTAGTTTCATGAATTTTCAAGATAAATATCTTTTTCCTCTTGATTAATGTCCGTAGTTTATTATTT
>DSAD01000123.1 GCA_011372875.1 Deltaproteobacteria bacterium | reverse complement strand
GTCATGTTATTTTCGCGCTTAATAGCTTCAGTTGATATCACGACCTTTGTCCTTTATATCACATGCTCTCGCGTTGAGGCTAAATGTTTTCATCCTTCGTTGTGACCGCATTGCGGTCATGGTAGTTATTGGGAAATAGAAAAATGAGTATTCCATGTAATATAGATGAAAAAAACATTTGCTGGAGCTATAAAGCGTAATTGACTAATACAAGGATCATATAGTAGGTAAGACGCTGAGGGGGAGAGATATGCCTTTGACCTATAAAGAAGCTGGAGTTGATATTGATAAACAGAATCTCTTGATCAAGAACATTAAATCAATAATCAGGTCGACACACGGGCCGGAAGTGCTAGGTGGGATCGGAGGATTCGCAGGTCTTTTCCGTTTAGACACCAGCAATTTCAAAGAGCCTATTCTCGTCTCTTCAACAGATGGAGTGGGGACAAAGATTAAGATCGCACTGATGGCCGACAACCATGAGTTCATCGGCATCGATCTTGTTGCAATGGTTGTGAACGATCTGATTGTTGACGGGGCACACCCCTTGTTTTTTCTTGACTATTTTGCAACGGGAAAACTCAATGTTGACAGAGGCAAGATAATCATTTCAGGTATAGCCGAGGGGTGTAAGGAAGCAGGATGCGCCCTGATCGGCGGCGAAACAGCCGAGATGCCCGGGATATACAATGAAGATGAATATGATCTTGCCGGGTTTGGCGTAGGTGTTGTCGACGGCGATAAGGTGATCGACGGGTCGCGAATATCTGCCAAGGATGTGCTTATTGGGCTTCATTCATCAGGTGTTCACAGCAACGGGTTCTCTCTGGTAAGAAAAGTGCTTTTTGACAGGGCTAAGATGAATATCGACGATTATGTCGAGGATATCGGAAAAACGCTTGCAGAAGAACTTATTACCCCGACACGTATTTATGTAAGGAGTATGCTGAATATCCTGCGTGCCTTTGAGATAAAGGGGATTGTTCATATTACCGGTGGAGGGTTTATCGATAATATCCCTAGAATTCTGCCGGCCCGTTCCAGTGCAGTGATACACAGGACATCCTGGGAGGTTCCCCCGATATTCAATTTCATAAAGGATCTCGGCAAAATAGAAGACGCCGAGATGTACAGGACCTTTAACATGGGTATCGGTATGGTGCTCGTTGTTTCTGAAAAAGATGCTGATGATGTGATGCTGAGGCTCAAGGGGCTTAAAGAGCCGGCTAAGGTGATCGGCTATGTGAAATCCCGTAAAAAGGGTGAAGATCATGTTATCTTTGAAGAGTAAGGTCTGGACATGATTCGGATCGGGGTGTTGGTTTCCGGCAGCGGCTCCAATCTTGCGTCCATAATCGATGCATGCAATGAGGGTAGGATAGATGGCGAGGTTTCGGTTGTTATCAGTAATGTAGCCGATGCATACGCCTTGCAGCGTGCAGAGAACAGAGGAATCCCGACCGAGGTTGTCCGGCATGATGATTGTCCGGACAGGCAGAGCTTCGATATGAGGATTGTGAGTACGCTGGAGAAGTATCAGGTCGACCTCGTTGCACTTGCAGGGTTCATGAGGGTTCTGACCCCTGAGTTTCTGAGCAGATATTCAGGCAGGGTGATGAATATTCATCCTGCACTGCTTCCTTCCTTTCCCGGCCTTGGTGTGAGACAAAAGGCAATAGATCATGGTGTTCGTTTTTCCGGATGTACGGTTCACTTTGTTGATGCCGGAGTGGATACCGGTCCCATCATCATTCAGGCTGTAGTTCCTGTGTATCCCGATGATACCGAAGATGAATTAAAGAACAGAATCCTGGCGCTGGAACATCAGATATATCCGAGAGCCATTCAGTTGTTTGCGCAAGGCGATCTTGAGATTGTCGGGAGAAAAGTCTTTGTCAATAACATTATGAAGGAAGATTCCCAATGTCTCATAAACCCTCCTTTGAACAACTAACAGGCCCTGTACTGGTCAGTGCCTGCCTGCTGGGGATTCCCTGCAGATACAACAATCAATCCAAGCCCCATCTTGAGATGCTCAAGGGGCTTGATATTATGCCTGTTCCTGTCTGTCCTGAACAGCTAGGTGGACTTCCTACACCTCGACCTGCCTCATTCTTTATCGGCGGCGGCGGTAATGAAGTGCTTGCAGGTGGGGCCAAGCTGATGAATAGAGAAGGTAGCGATGTCACGAATCAGTTTGTTAATGGTGCAGTATACGTATGTGCGATTGCAAAATATCTCAATGTACAGTATGCCATATTGAAAGAAAACAGTCCTTCATGCGGTATTCACCAGATATGGTTGGAGGACACCCTGATCCCAGGCCAGGGGGTAACTGCAGCCATGCTTAATCAGATGGGGCTTTGCATAATGAATGAGGATGGGGTTGAGTGAAGAAGACCTTTGACATTATAGGTACGGGCGAGGGCTTGTCTGGGCTTGTTGCATGCGCTCTGCTTGCCGGAAAAGGGTTCGCGTGTTTGTGGATCGATACCTCAAACAGGGAAGAATCCGGCCTGGTACAAAAGAATATACCCTCATTGATCACCACAGGATTCTGGGAACAGGGTCTCAGGCAAATTCTCGGATCACTGGATACCTCCATTATTGAAACTCTCAGACCGAATAAAATACAGCTCATGCAAAGTATCATGCCCGGAAAAAGGGTTACGATCCAGCCTCAAGATCAGTATGAAGACCTGGTATTGCCAAAGAAGATCCAGAGAAGATATCTCGGTGTTATCGGCAGGTCAATGACAAGGCCCATGTCTCTGGCTCATGCACCATGGGGTTTCATTCCCGCCATTGAGCCATGGGAGAGACAGTTTATCTCGGGTCTCAGCAGGGCAGGGGATGTCAGCTATATCACGTATCTTCGCTACATGGCATCTCTAATGGGAATGTACAAACTGGATTACCAGCAGATAAAAGATGTCCTTGGTTCATATCTGCATATTGCCAAAGGGGAGTATGTCTGTAACGGGAAAGCCGATCTTATCTATAATAAAAAGGAGATAAAAGGGGTCAGTGTAAATGGCTCCACAATTACCTCAAGATATTATATGACCGAAGAACCGGGTTTAAGCTATACACCGGACGGATTTATATTTTATGGAAGATGCAAGCTCGAAAGTGAGGTCATACCGGTTGGAATGGGTGATCTCCTTGTTCTTTCTCCTGGATGTGATATGGACTATCCACTGGTGCTCAGTGTTGAGCGCGGACATCAGACCTCTGTGGTTTCAGTTGTCACAAAAGTAAAAGCTGATAATGGTCTTACCTCTCTTTTAGAGAAGTTCTCATGGGCATCGGGCATGATTATGAAGAGATTGAGAGAGGTGATCCCTTTCATGGACGAATTTCTGGTAAGTTTTGATGCAATGGACCCTTTTGAGAACAATGCCATAAGGCCCTGGTTTTCTTTTAATGAGAATGTCAGGACGCCTTGGATTTTTCCGGTCAAACGTTATATTAAAGTAGTAGACAGGGTTTATACATGCGATAGGATGAAATTTGCGCGGCTGGATATCGAGGGTGAGTTCCTCTGGGGTATTTGTCTGGCAAATGAAATATTGAAGGAACTGAACAGGTCGGATCTCATTACTAAAAAGATGGTATGAAATCGAGGGGCATAACCCTTCTTGAATTACTGGTGGTCATGGTCATTGTTTCCATAATGGCGGCCATAGCTTTGCCGAATCTCGGCGATTATATTTCAAGGAAGAAATTAAGCCGGCAGTGTGATGAATTCACAGCCTTTCTCTCCCGAGCACGTGAAAAAGCAATGGAGCAAGGTATTACATGGCGGGTTCTTGTCCATCCGGAGAAAGGTGAATGGTTAGGTTATGGTGATACAAACAATAATCATAATCTCGAAACGGGTGAAGAACATCTAGGTCCTTTTTATCTAACGGACGGAATTTCCTGTGGCAGCCATGCATCAGTAGGACCGAATAACTCGACTATCCCTGATGATGCTGTAAGTTTCCAGAATAATCGTATCAGTTTCTCCAGTATGGGCTGCTGCAATGCCGGCACAATATACCTGATGTCTCATGACAGGTCCATGGCCATAAGGCTGTTGCCGTCATCAGGGCTTGTGAGGATCTGGGAATATAAGGATTCATGGGAGGTGGTGAAATGAAAGGATTCTCTCTGATTGAGGTTCTTGTTGCCCTCTTCGTCATTATGGTATTTTTTGCAGGCATCTCAAAATTAACGATTCTGAGTGTACGTTCCTGCAGATACTCACAGGATCTTACCTATGCGTCTGCTCTCGGCCATTCGAAACTTGTCGCACTGAGTTCTCTGCAGCCCGGATCATCCGATCTGAGTCTTGACTGGCATCAGGATCCATTAAATCCTACTGTGCTGCAGGGAAAGCATTTTCATTGTTTCTGGCAGATTGAGGAGGACCCTTTAGGCCGGAAGGTGAATCTGTTCGTTGCGTGGGGTGACAACCTTAGAGACAGGGTGCGGAATTTCGGATCGCTGGATGATCTCAAAGGATCGACCTGTGCACACATTGATTTTACGGATATTGTTCTGATCGAATGACGGGACGAACCAGGCAGCTTTGAGTGCATGTCATGTTGCCGGAGACTTTCTCTGATTGAAGTATCTTCGCATTCCCTTCATCCCATATTTCATTGCGTATGAATATCTGGTTACGCCCGGTAAGAACCCAGATATACGGAGACAACGAGAAAGAATATGAAAGAGATGAAATGCGAAATATCGGTAAACAGGTACTGTATGTCTTTCATGATCTCCATGCTCGGAATAGAGCAAGAGCTAGGCCATATACAACATACTGTAATTATAAACTATATATCAGGAAAGGATGTGCCGGAACAGGAGTCTTTGTATTTCCGGTTTCTTTTTTGTATTTTCAGGCAAAACACTCACTCCGTGGTTGCTTGCCATAAAGAAAGAACTTGTAATCAAAATGGCGAGATATAGGGAAAGTGATAACCTGCCACTTCCGACATTCCTGCAATCTGATGCTGAAAAATGAAATATGTTCGGCCGGTTTCATCTGTAATGATGATAATGGGGTTTTTCTCTGATGGTTTTGCGTCATTGGTGAATATGTTGGTCTCAATCATGATAATTTCGTTGTGTATTGATGACGCAGGCATTGTCAATGCATGTGCCGGGTTGATAAAAACAAACAATACGAAACTGATGCACAAGAGAATAGTCTTCATGCTGGTGTACCCCTTTCTTGGAGAACAGTAAGATGCCTTGGAAGATATTCGATTCAGCATAGTGCTGTATTATAAAGCAAATAGTATGCCTCTGGAAAGC
>DSAD01000038.1 GCA_011372875.1 Deltaproteobacteria bacterium | reverse complement strand
TCACATCGACGGGGAGGTTTGGCACCTCGATGTCGGCTCATCGCATCCTGGGGCTGGAGCAGGTCCCAAGGGTATGGCTGTTCGCCATTTAAAGCGGTACGCGAGCTGGGTTTAGAACGTCGTGAGACAGTTCGGTCCCTATCCTCCGTGGGCGGAGGAAATTTGAGAGAAGCTGTCCCTAGTACGAGAGGACCGGGATGGACGAACCTCTGGTGTTCCTGTTGTCGCGCCAGCGGCATAGCAGGGTAGCTACGTTCGGTGCGGATAACCGCTGAAAGCATCTAAGTGGGAAGCCGTTCTCAAGATAAGATTTCCCTATCCGTTTCGACGGATCTGAAGGCCACCTGAAGACTACAGGTTTGATAGGCTGGGTGTGTAAGTCCGGTAACGGATTGAGCTAACCAGTACTAATTGGCCGTGAGGCTTGACCCATTGATTTACTCTCTTCCTATATTATATAACCAGAACTATTTATTACATTTGCAACAAAATGTTTCTGGTGATCATGGCAAAGGGGAAACACCCGATCCCATACCGAACTCGGCAGTTAAGCCCTTTAGCGCCGAAGGTACTGCATGGGCGACTATGTGGGAGAATAGGACGTCGCCAGGACAACTATACAGGCCTCTGATCTTAAAGATCAGAGGCCTTTTTTATTGTCCGATTCATTGGCTTGTCGAATTGTTTTTATAAAGAGCAGATGATTGAATGAATTCTAGATTGAATGTTGGGTATCCAATGTCACTACTGGTGGTATCAGATCTGTTTGATCTCCAGGGATGTCATGTTCAGAGGTAACCCGGCATCTTCCATTTTGCTTTGACCAGTACAATGCCATATCCGCCCTTTGAACAAGACTGTCGAGACTTTCACCAATCCGGTATTGAGCGACACCGCCGGATATGTGAACCTGTTCGATAATTTCGCCGGTATCTTTTCGTTTCCAATTCATATTCTTAAAATAGGTGCAAAGTTTGTTTCCAAGGGTCGTTGCTCCATCTATAGCTGTATCAGGCAGCAGGATGACGAATTCTTCACCCCCGTAACGAACTATGATATCCTTTCCTTTTACACAATCCGTAAGCATTTTTGCCGATGTCTTGAGTACCCTGTCTCCGATAAGATGACCATATTTGTCGTTGATTTTCTTGAAATGGTCGATGTCTGCGATAATGAGTGAAAGGCTTGAGCCTGATTTCTTTGCATGATTTGCTTCCTTGTCAAACGCACTGATCAGGTATCGGCGGTTCCTTAAACCAGTGAGTGTATCCGATGTCGCTTCCTGGCGAAGCTTATCGAGATCTTTTCGGAGGATCTCTATCTCCCGGGTTGATGATATGATCCGTTCTTTCAGCAGTTTACCTGAAGTATTTATCGTCTGTGTCTCGAGGATGATCTCATTAGCTATATTTCTTACACTATCAGCATCAAGATCATCCTTGAGTCTGTTGGAATATATATTCAACATGGTGGCGAAGCCGGTAAGCTGACCACCTGTATCAACAACATGTCCGAGGATAGTGTCAAGGACCTTGCCGAGTTCCTCTCGGATCTTCTTGATAATAACCTTATAATCGTTTGCTATATATTTTTCATAGAGGGTTTTGTTGAGCTCTAGAGATATACCCTTTGATCGTGACAAGGCATCGTCAATGATAAGTTTGAGCTGATCGTTTCTCCCGGAAACATATTCATACCATACAGAATAATTTGCAGGATCTACAGGTAGTCTGTAGCGACCCATATGATCAAGCGCCAGGCGTAAATATTCACTCGATTTTTCAATTGTATCTGAATACACAACATACCTCCCTAATACAGATAATTGATCAAATTTTGAATAATATCGACAATTCTATTTGGGTTCTTAAATTTATTTATATGATAACTCGTTGTTCGCAGCGTAAACACCGTATCCACAACTCTCGGGGAGAAGATAAAGGTGAGGGGGGAACAGTTGACAGAGTCTTTGATACCTCTAATGCTTGCGGTGAGGTATTCATTTAAGATCTGTGCATACCTTATCTTTCCTGCATCAAATTAACCGAAGAAACATTCATCAGCCGTTGCGGATGATATCCACAACGAGGTCTCCGAAATCTGATGTGGAAAGGATATTATCCGGGTCAGAGCCTGTACTTGCAAGTTCAGCAGTGGTGAAGCCCCTGGAGAATACACTGAACAATGCGTTCCAGATCTCATCGGATTCCTGCTGCAGATGAAGGCATTTTTCGAAAAGGAAAGCAAGGCTCCCTATCATGGAATATGGGTTTGCTATATTCTTGCCGGCAATATCAGGTGCTGATCCGTGGGCAGCTTCGACATAGCTCTTGGCAGGCCCCATACATGCCGAAGGCATCAGGCCCAGCGACCCCAAGATCCCTCCTGCCTGGTCTGTAAGGATATCACCCTGCATGTTTTCGAGCAATACGACACCATTGAACTGAGAAGGATTCTTCACGAGCTGGAAGGCTGCATTATCCACCAGCATGGATCGGTAGGGTACATCCGGATATGCCCTGGCGACATCTTCGACCACTTCTTCCCAGAAGCGTGAGGTGGCAAGGATGTTGGCCTTGTGAATATTGGTAAGCAGGGCCTTTTTTGCCCTGGCCTCTTCAAAGGCCACGACAGCGACCCTCCTGATCTGTTCCTCGGTATAGGTGCACTCGTCCATTGCGTAGTTCATGCCGGTTGATATGCCCTCTGTCTTGTTTCCGAAGTAGATACCGCCCACCAGTTCCCGGATCATGAGGATATCGATCCCTTCGCCGATCACTTCATCTCTCAGAGGAGAAAAGGATGCAAGGGGCTTAGGAAGCCTTACCGGGCGGAAATTGGCAAAGGTATCGTAGCGCTTTCTCAGGGGCAGTATGGCCCCGATCTCCGGCCGGAACTGCTGAGGAATGGCATTCATCTTTTCGATGGCAAGCCCGACAGGCCCTTTGATGATTGTATCGGCCTCGTCGCAGATATCCTGGGTTTTCTCAGGGAACGGAGATCCTTCGGTAAAATATGCCTGCGCACCAAATGGTGCATATGTCAGATTGAACTGATGAGAGTATTTCGATTCTATGGCATGCAGCACCTTCACTGCTTCACGTACGATCTCGGGCCCAATGCCGTCTCCTTCCAGAATTGCGATGGTCTTTATCATATAACTCCTCTTTTCATGAATATGATTCATGCTGCTGTACAGAATGCTGAATAAACTACCTTATCATCTCCGCACACATCTGTAATGTTAGTAAAGACCTGACCATTTATGCAAGTCTTATTATGCCGGGATTGATCATCCGAGAGTTTTCTCAGGCAGATACCCCTGTGATCTGATCTGATGATCATGATATCTGCCGAGCAGAGCCAGGGCAAGTAGTGCTCCTGTCATGGCCAGTGCCATATCAGACTGGGTATCCCAGACATATCCCTGCGTGCCGAGGAATGCTTCTGCAGATTCGCCTGATAATATTGCCACCCACCATTCGACCAACTCGTAGAATGCACTTACGGCAAGACAGAAGCAGACTATGAAGAAATTGAGCCAGGCCTTTGCGTGGATAATTGATTTGCGGATGATGATCTCGCGTGCAACAATAGCCGGAATAAAACCCTGTGCAAGATGCCCCACTTTGTCGTAGTTGTTCCGCTGGCCTCCAAAGACATCCTTTATCCAGTCGAATAAAGGCACTTCTGCATAGGTATAATGTCCGCCGACCATGAGGATGATGCAGTGGATGAGAATAAGAGTGTAGACCAGTCTGGTAAGGGGGAACTTCTTATAAGTCAGGCCCAGTATGGAGATTCCTATTATTGCAGGCACTACCTCGAGAAACCAGGTGAAATAATCTTTGGGTTCAATTGCCGACCAGACGAAAAAACCTCCAAACACGATAAGCCATGCTGTTTTCATAAATCCTCTTTTCTGCTTAAGAGCTGTTCCCTGCTTCAAGCCGCCGTTTATACTCTGAATTATGCTGGAGGCATCAGCGGCAGTCATGAAACAGGGATGATAAAGTCAAAAGAAAACCACCCTGCCGGTGCTGTCGAATCGAATTCCTTCCATCTCAAGGAGCGTCTTTTTCATCTCGCGACCTCCCTGATATCCCCCGAGTGTCCCTTCTGTCCGGACAACCCTGTGACATGGGATGATTATAGGGAAAGGATTATTGCCCAATGCCGAACCTACAGCCCTTGCACCTCCGGGATTGCCGAGAATCTCTGCAATCTTCCGATAGGTGCTTATGCTTCCACGTGGAAACTGGTGTTCGGCACGCAGAACCTTCTGCTGAAAATCCGAACACAGATCGAAACGGAGCAGATCGAGAGTAAACCGGATATCTTCTCCGCTTAAGAATGCCTCTATCTGATCGGCTGTCATATCGATCGCAGAGCAGGAGTTCTGTTCTGCGCAGGTATATGCTGCCTGCAGCTGTTTTTGAGCGCTCTGTCGGCTGCCGGTTATAAGAACCCGGCTGATGCTCGCGTGTCCCTCGTGACTGGACCATACAACGGCAATAGGTCCGAAGGCGCTGCTGCGCAGGCAGAAATATACATGTTCCCCGGACTGTTTTTTTATACGATTGATGGTTGAATCTTTCGAGCCCTTATTGGTGGATTGATAGTGCATTGTTCTCATAAGCTACTCACCCGCCTGCACGTGCTGCTTGTTCTCCGGCAAGATATCCGGTGCTCCAGCAGACCTGCAGGTTATATCCGCCTGTCGGTCCGTCCAGATCAATAATCTCTCCTGCAAAAAAAAGATTCCGTATAATCCGTGATCGCATTGTTTTCGGGTCGATCTCTTTCAATGGTATGCCGCCTGCAGTAATGATCGCCTTGTTGAATCCGAGGAGAGACTTTATAGTAAGCGGGAATTCCTTTAACAGCAGGCGCAGCCTTTTGCGGTCGTCTTTTGTTATGGAGTTGCCCTTTTTCTCGGGGTCGATCTGTGCAAGGGACATGATCACCGGGATAAGTTTCCTCGGAAGCAGCCCGGGAAGAATATTCTTGATTGCCTTGTTCCTGTTCTCTTCGAAATCCCGCAGCAGTCTTTTGTCAAGCACATTGAAGTCAAGTGCGGGCTTGAAATCTATGAACAGCTTTGCCTGTCCGAGAGCCAGCAGATTTCCTATGGATTTGCTCATGTCCAGGATGATCGGCCCGCTCAGACCGGAATCGGTAAATAAGGCCTCTCCGAATCGTTCATCTTTTTTTTTGTTATCCTGATACACGCTGATGGATACGTTTTTCAGGCTCAGTCCTTCAAGTTCTTTTACCCAGGGTTCCTTTACCAGGATCGGGGTTAGGGCGGGTTGTG
>DSAD01000135.1 GCA_011372875.1 Deltaproteobacteria bacterium | reverse complement strand
TCTCTTTTCCTGCTCTCAGTACCGGAATATTCGGCTATCCCGCAGATGCTGCGGCTAAGGTCGCGATACAGGCGATCAGAGAGTATCTGAACCGAGATACGAATATAGAGACCGTTCGTATGGTTCTTTATAATGAGGCTGCTTATGATGCACATCTACAGGCCCTTGATGAAATGGATGCAGGTAAAAGGTAGAACTGATATGAAAATAGTTGCAGTAATCCCGGCCCGTTATGGATCATCCAGGTTTCCCGGTAAACCCCTGGCAGATATTGCAGGAAAGACAATGATCGAACGAATTTATGGGCAGGTAGCCAACTGTCCGCATATAGATGATGTACTGGTTGCAACAGACAACAGGGAGATATTCGACGCAGCCAAAGGATTCGGCGCACATTCAGTTATGACATCTCCCGACTGTCCCTCGGGAAGCGACCGTGTGGCTGAGGCTGTCTCGGGCATGGATGTCGATGGGGTGGTAAATATTCAGGGGGATCAGGTGATTCTCGATAAAGTGGCCCTTATGGAACTGGTAGACCAGCTGAGACAGGGCTGTCCCATGGTAACCATTGCCACTGCCATGCCCGGGGATGAAATGAACGATCCCAACAGTGTTAAGGTTGTCATTGGCATAAACGGGTTTGCACTGTACTTTTCCCGCTCACCCATACCCTATGTGCGCAATCCAGGTCACAGTTCATTGCTCAAGCACATAGGCATTTACGGGTTCAGCAGGGAAACCTTATATAACTATACAAATCTTGAGCCGTCGCCTCTTGAGAAAACCGAATCTCTGGAGCAGCTGCGTGCCCTGGAAAGTGGTATCCCCATAAAGGTCATAGTGGCTCATGGTGAGTTTTTCGAGATCAATACCCCACAGGACAGGGAAAGGTTGCTCAAGACGTGGCAGGACTGATTATCACCCTCTATCGCATACTCGGTAATATCCTTATATGGCCCGCTGTCCTGATCCTCGGAAGGCATCCGAATTTCAGGTCGACCATACTTCAGCGGCTTAGTATCAAGCTCCCTTCGATTCCGGCTGGTAGCGAAGTGTTATGGGTTCATGCGGCCTCGGTTGGGGAGGTCAAGGCTGTTGAAGGTCTTATAAAAACAATCAAGGCAGGCAGGCCGGAACTCTTTGTCTGTCTCAGCAGTGTAACTGTTACCGGCAGAGATGTAGCACTCAGGATTTCAGAGATTGACATGGTTTTCCCCTTCCCCTTCGACCTTGCATGGGTGATGCGGCGCTACCTGCTGCGAGTGCAGCCGCGGGTGCTGATGATTGTTGAGACAGAGCTGTGGCCCAATATGATCCTTGCGGCTGAAAGAGCTGGTATTCCTGTGGTTTTTGTAAATGCCCGCATGACATCGAGGTCGTATCATCGTTATGAGAAGATACGGTTTGTTATCCGGGAAGTGTTGAAGAAGGTCTCGGTCTTTGCAATTGCGCAAAGAGATGGGCAGCGTTATTGCGGCCTTGGCGCAAAATCTGTGGAGGTTCTTGGAAACCTGAAGCTCGATACGGTAGGCGAAGTAGATTCGAAGAAGAGGATGTCGTTAAAAAAAGGACTCGGGATTGAAAACACGAAGGTATTTATTGCGGGAAGCATCAGAGAGGGCGAAGAGTCAGATGTACTTGAAGCGATAGCCTATGCTGCGTCTCGAACCCCAGGTCTTTACAGTATTGTTGCCCCGCGTCATACAAAGATGCTTGCTGTGCTGAAGGATATGGCCGATCATAAAGGTCTTAAGTGGGGGCTGCGAAGTGCCATGCCTGCAGGTATAGATGTCCTTTTTATCGATACATTCGGTGAACTTTTTGATCTATACGGTGTATCGGATGTGGCTTTTGTGGGGGGGTCGCTGAAAGATCTGGGAGGTCAGAACATTTTAGAGCCGATATCCTGGGGTATACCAACGATACATGGGCCTTCTATGGATAACTTCTCCTGGGCTCTTGAAATAGTACAAGGATTGACGGTCCAGATCGAAAATGCTGTTGAACTTGGTCCTGCGGTTACAGAGATTCTGATGCATAAAGATAAATATGATCGTCTTGCACGTGAAGCACAGGCGGCTTTATACAGCAGGCGTGGTGTGGTTGAACGTTATATCGAGGCGTTGAGACGCTTCATGTAATGAGGATGTGTATCATTGAGATGAGCCCGGTTGACAGAGTTGAGCGACTTATAAATAGTCATATATGAACAGGCCATTTATCATTGACATTGTCAAGAATGCAATTTATTACGGAGATATTATGACAACAGATAGATCATTATGCCCGCTGTGCGCTTGGAGAGGCGACTGTAAAAAGAAATTCAAGAAGGGAGCCGGCATTCATTGTCCGGATTTCAGCAGAGACCTCACGGTAAAAGACAACGAACTTGAAGATGAGCTCGATAAACAGTCTAAGGCCAAAGACGCCAATAAAAAGGCCAAGAAAGGTCTTTGGCCTATGTAGGCTTTTTACAGATCGATAAACTGCACGAAACTGTTATTATCTGTTATGATGAGTGCGAGCAGCGATCTGTCTTCAAGGGCAATATCTGCGCAGTAATATTTTGGGGTCTTGACGATGGTCCTGTCTTCAAATCTTGAACCTTTCCTGGAATATGCGAGGATCTCAAAACCTGTAAACCTGATAATATTTCCAAAGATCTTTGATGCCCCTCTGTCATTTCTAATAGTGATAATCTCCGCGTCATTCACAAGTATCCTCGGCATTATATAATAGCGTGCAGGCGGATCATCGCTGTTGATTTCCTTCTCAATGAACATCGGCAAAGGGCTTATTTTCGTACTTGAGGACCACACAATCTCACCTGCGGAACTGACCCTAAGACGGGCTTTATTGTCAAATGTCAGGGTCTCTTCGTTTTGTTTTGCCTGTGTAACATCTCCCATGGTGACGGAAAGGAAGTCCGTGCCATGGGGAAGTGCAATCGGGCCTTCCTCTAAGAATCTGGGCTCGCTCCACATATTAATTCCATCAGGGATGTCACTATCCGAACTGATCTGAGCTGAAGCGAGAGCCCCGCCTACCGGGATAACCGGTATGTTCCAGTGTTGTGCCGTTTTGCCCTGGTTGATCAGAAATGAATTGAGATCGTTCATTTTCTTAACAAGTGCGATGATGGAATCCTGGTATGCATAGATCCGGAAGATTCTCTCATTCCTGGGAGTTTTCCACCAGGGCTCTGCCTTTTCATCATTGATAATGTAGATTGTTTTTTCATCTGAAACATAAATGGATCCGTTGTGGACGATAAGGGAGGTTGCTATGAACGGCAAATCGATTTCCTGCCGTGTCTGCGGAATGTAGTCAGGCTCGGCTTGGGCCGGCTGCCGGGATTGCCAGGCTGGAAGGGGTGCGATAAATATCCTGGAGATCATTTCATCAATAGTCTGTGAAATAGCAGAGCGTTCTTTGATATCTGAATGGAAAGCCCTGGGTGGTTCAGAATCCAGCACTGCATCGAACGAGATGACCTCGCCGAGTTGAAAAATGGTGACGGTAAGTTCAGGATGGGCCTCGAGGCTTACACCTTGCGAGATGCAACGTGCAATAATGCTCTGCTTTATGCCTGGTTTCAGCGATACAAGATCATCGGGGCCAATGATCTCTACATTGGGCCCTGCTGCGAATGCGAAACAAGGAAATAGCGTAAATGATGTCAATATAAAAAGCAGGTTAAGAGATGTTTTTATCATCATAACTCCCTTAGGTATTTATATTTTATGATTAATCAAGATATGATTAATCCATTTTTCCAACCATAACAAGTTAAAGTTTTCTGGATGAGAAATATGGTTATGAATGATCATTCATTTTTCCTTGACCTTGTCATCTTCTTTAGATATAAGATCGATGCTAAGTAAATTATTAACGTAAAGGAGGCATTACATGGCTGAGGAGACCAAAGACTTTGGTGAACAATTGTTCCCGGTACCCCCCAAAGTGAGGGAAAAAGCATTTATCAAGAGCAAAGAAGAGTATGAAAAGATGTACAAGGAGTCCATAGAAGACCCCGAAGGCTTCTGGGCAAAACAGGCTGAAAGGCTTGATTGGTTCAAGAAGTGGGACAAGGTCATGGATTATTCCTTCAAGGATGATATCTATGTGAAATTCTTCGAGGGTGGAAAGCTCAATGTGAGCTACAACTGCCTTGACCGCCACATGAAAGACGGCAAGAAGAACAAGGCCGCGATTATCTGGGAGGGCAATGATCCTTCTGAGAACAAGACATTCACATATGCAGACATGTACCGCGAAGTGAACAAGTTTGCCAATGTCCTCAAGAAGCATGGTATCAAGAGAGGCGACAGGGTTTCTCTCTTCCTGCCCATGATTCCTGAACTTGCCATTTCCATGCTCGCATGCACAAGGATCGGCGCAATCCACTCTATCGTTTTTGGTGGATTTTCTTCAGATGCCTTGAGGGACCGGATTCAGGACAGCGAAGCGAAACTGATCGTCACCTGTGACGGCACCTACCGCGGTGCAAAGGCTGTTCCTCAGAAAACTAATGCCGACAGGGCCATTGCGGATTGTCCTACCATCACCAAGCAGATTGTTGTGAAGAGAACGGGTACAGCGGTTGACTGGAAAGATGGTAGAGATCTCTGGTGGGATGATGAAATGAAATCGGTTCCTGTCTACTGCGAACCCGAGCACATGGATGCAGAAGATCCTCTCTTCATCCTGTATACATCAGGTTCTACAGGAAAGCCCAAGGGTGTTGTGCACACAACCGGCGGATATCTTTTGTACACAGCGATGACTCATCAGCTCGTTTTTGACTGCCATGACGAGGATATCTACTGGTGCACGGCTGACATCGGATGGGTTACCGGCCACAGTTACATCGTTTACGGACCGTTGGCAAATGGTGCTACAAGCGTCATGTTCGAAGGCGTTCCCAGCTATCCCGGCTATGACAGGTTCTGGGCCGTGGTCGAGAAGTACAATGTAGACATCTTCTATACCGCACCGACAGCTATCCGTGCCATTGCAAAAGAGGGTGACGAGTGGGTAAAGAAGCACGATATCTCTTCCATCAGAATCCTTGGTTCTGTTGGCGAGCCGCTCAATCCTGAGGCATGGAGATGGTATTATGATCTTATCGGAAGAGGCCAGTGCACCATCGTCGATACCTGGTGGCAAACCGAGACAGGCGGCATCCTCATTACACCTCTGCCAGGCGCAATTGACATCAAGCCTGCCAAGGCAACAGTCCCGTTCTTCGGCGTAGAACCGGCTATCATGGACGATGAGGGTAATGAGCTCAAAGGCGTATGTACAGGCAACCTCTGCATCAAGAGGCCTTGGCCCGGCATCATGAGAGGCGTTTGGGGAGATCCCGAC
>DSAD01000160.1 GCA_011372875.1 Deltaproteobacteria bacterium | reverse complement strand
GTATACTATAGTGTTTAAGAAATCCCTGCTGTAATATCCCTTGCACCTTGAATAGATCTTTTGGATGCACTCGGCCACAGAGCCTGTTTCGCCGTAAATCTTGCGCCTTATGAATGAGATATGGATAGATGAGAAGCGTTCACATGGCAGGGCCCCGGGAGGACCCTGAAGAATCGATATCGCGCTCAATCTTTGCTACCAGACGCTCAAGCAGGAATCTGGTTCTACGCTGTTCATCAAGTATATTGTGTATGGTATTCTCTATAGAGCCGTTGTCTGTATTTCCGTTGAAGGATACCGCCTTCACGGTCTTGGGCCTCGATCCTTTCATGATCATATTGAGCAGACGGGCCCAGAATTTCTCATAATCAGTCTCGACATTGTTCTGCCCCAGCAGGGTCAAGGCTATAACACGGTAACATCTCGATATATTTGAAGTAGGAAACCGTACAATGGCAGGAACCTGGTCAGCTACAGCCCTGGAGAGCTTTTCATCATGGTATACGCTACCTAAAAAGCCCACCGGCGTATCAAGAAAACGCTGAGAGGCCGAAGATATCTTCTTGTATATGGCATGACCTGAAGCGCTGTCCTTTACCATGCTCGAAAACATGGTGATCCTGCCGGAATAACCGTTCTTCTTGAGCACCTTGATAAGGGCATAAGCATCAGTAAGGCTCGTGGGTTCGGAAGTCGCTCCCACAATCACCTCGGGAACCGCCATGAGAAACGAAATCACCCCGGAAGATATGCCGGAAGACGTATCCACTAAAAGACAATCCGCTTCAGATGAAAGGCCCTTTACCTTCTTGACGAGTTCATATATCTGCTCCTGGGTTAGATCCGCCATGTCCTGTGTCCCCGAACATCCGGGTATCAGCTTGACCTTATAGTCTGTTTGAA
This sequence comes from Deltaproteobacteria bacterium, assembly GCA_011372875.1. GTDB lineage: Bacteria > Desulfobacterota > Desulfomonilia > UBA1062 > UBA1062 > DSAD01. The sequence continues at coordinate 4,468 of DSAD01000160.1, read as the reverse complement.
TAACGATATCGTCGATATCCGCCCTGCCGAACATGACATCCTCGAGCGTCCTGTGAGGTCTTATGCCCAGAAGCACATCCAGATTGGCCAGGCCCAGATCAGCGTCCAGGATCTGAACGCGTGAATCCATCATGGCGAGGCTGATCCCCACATTGAGCACAAAGTTGCTTTTACCAACCCCCCCCTTTCCTGAAGTCACTGCAACTACACGTGGCATAATGCTGTCCTTTATCATCTCTCATGCAATATATGTGCTAATCTTATATATTGAAACTAAAGGTTATCTCAACAAAGATATGATGCTAATGGAAATTCTTTTCCTTTTGATGAGAAATAAATTGCTCCTCCATATCCTGTAATATCAAGGAAACGACCTTGCTGATTCCGGGAACATCGAACGTGACGCCATAGATAATATCGGCCATCTCCATTGTGTATCGGTTGTGGGTTACGATAATGAATTGCGAATCTTTTGCAAATGTTCGGATAAGCCGATTGAACCGGATGACGTTTGCATCGTCCAAAGGGGCATCGACCTCATCGAGGATGCAGAATGGGGAAGGACGGACCTTGAACAGGGCAAAGACAAAGCTAAGGGCACACAGGGTCTTTTCCCCCTCGGACAGAAGCGTCATGGAACGAAGACGCTTGAATGGAGGGGAAGCGAATATCTCCACACCCGGTTCCAGTCCCTCTTCATCGGTAAGCACAATATCCGCCTTGCCACCACCGAAGATGGCTGTGAATATCTCTTGAAAATTAACCTTGACCTTTTCGAAGGTAGCCATGAATGCCTTTGTGCTCTGTCGTTCAATGTTCGATATGACCTCTTTCAAGCGTGTCCCTGCCTGAACGATGTCCTCGTACTGTCTGTGCAGATCGTCCCACCGGGCCTGAACGTTCTCATAGGCATCGATCGATGCAAAGTTTATCTGTCCCATTTTTTCAATCCTCTTTTCGAGTGAAACCACCTTTTCTCGCGCCTGCTCGGGATCAAAGTCTTCGGGAACAGAGGTAATTTCCTTGCCGAACCTCGATTCCAGACGCTCTCGAGTCATAGAATATGCAATCTCCTGCTCTTTCCTCCTGAGCGCAAATGAATTCCTTTCCTTTTCAAGATGTTCCATGTTCTCCCTGCATTCGTCCCGGCTTTCAGCAAGGGATTGCAGAGTTTGTGTCAGATCATCAAATTCCGGATGAAGCTGCTCTGTGATTTTTTGCAGCGAGGAAATCCTCTCCTGTGCGCTGTCTACTTCTGAAGATGCTTTGTTGAGTGATTCGATTATGGATGACTGCGTGAGCAGGAGTTCCTTTATACGGCCGTCGTCTTTTTCCGTCTCCTGCTGCATCTTGTCCAGATTGATCTTAATACCCTGAATCCTTTCATTCTTTGATGCATAGGTGACCTTGAGATCGTTATACCTTGCAGTGTTTTCCTCAAGAGACTGCCTGGCCTTTTCATAAATCACTCCTACCGCCTCTTTTTTTTCATCCAGAGCCCTGATCAGGGACTGGCCCTGTTCGATCTCCTCATCCAGAAGGTCCTTCTGGGAAGAGATTGCACGCACATCGTCATCGAGCTTTTCCGACATCTCCTTCCATAAGGCTATGTCCCGGTCAAAAGAGCTTTCACGCTCACCTGCCCTTTCAAGATCCCTCAACGTATCATGGCGCGCATCAAGGTGTTGCTGGGACTGCTTCCTGAGATCCTCCTTCTCTTTGATCATCTGCGACCTTTTCTGGGTCATGGCCTCACTTTCCTGCTTGAGGGCCGTCAGGTGTCTCTGCATCTCTTTAATTGCCTCCTCCACAAGATGCATATACCCTGAGAGCTCTTCTTTCTCCGCCTTCGCCTTGAGCCCTTCGGCATATTTAATCATCTCGGTGCTTGTGCGGACAGTTCCGGTCGGCTCAACGACAACACCTTCTCTGGTAACAAATCTGCACGACCTGACCCCCTGTTTCCAGAGCATCAGCGCACAGCGAATATCCTCGACAACCCACATATCCTGAGACAGGGCAGAAACAATGTCCTGGAACCCCTCACTGGCCTCCATACATTCATTGAGCGGTCCGATCACCCCCTCACCTCTAGACAGGACATGCTCCCGTGTGTTTCTCAAATGGGGTTTTTTGAGGACAAACCCAGGGCCGTGATCCCCCTTCTTAATAAAGGCTTCCACCTCGTCATGATCATGTATGATAATAAAATCCAGAGCCTCGCCCATGGATTTTCCCACGGTTTCTTCGAATCCCCTGTGAACGCTGATTGTATCGGCAACCTTTCGCGTTCCATTGGATATCGTCCCGGGCACTGAAGATGCGTTCATCCCTGAATTGATAATCCTATCGAGCATGGTTATCTTTGCACCGAGCTGAGCATGCTCTTTCTCCTTGATAACCAACGCTCTGTTTTCCTCCTCTATCTTTAACCGGAGGTCCTCCATTGCATCAAGCTCTGCACGTTCTCTTTCTTCGATCTCTGCCAATGCCTTGCGTGAGCCCTGAATTATCCCGTCCAGATCCAGCAGCCGGTGCTGCAGGGATCTTTTCCTTTCCCTGATCTCTTCAAGCTCCACACTGCGTTTTTCGATGTTCGATATCACCTCATGGTGCCTGGTATTAAGCGATTCCAGTCTCTGGGCCACGGCCCGGGCATTTCCTATGCTGTCAAAGAGTTTTGCCCTGCCCTGATTAAAGTCATCCTCTAGCCGTTTGTATTCATGATAGATGCTTTCGCCACTTTCCTGCTCTCGAGAGAGTTCGCCTTGAGCATCGTTGATCTGTGCGGATAGTGAATCGATCACCTGCAGACCCTGGATATATTCCTGTTGTGCCTCCATAATCGCTTTTTTTTGGTGATCCGCACGGACCCTTATCATCTCCAGGGTAGTGTCGATGTCGTGTTTTCGTTTCTGATTCGTTTCAATTTCACCCTGGGCCAAAAGGGTTCTCGATCGCTCTTCACCCAATCTTTTACCGGCGGATTCCATCTTTTCCCTTATGCCGGCCAGCCGGGCCGTGTAAGTACCTATAAGACTTGAATATTCCTGTTTCTGTTTCTGAAATGATTCGATCTGCTTGTCCAATCCCTGTTTTTCATTTTCAAGGCTATCTCTGATATCGGAAATCGTATCGAGTTCGTATAGCCACAGGGTTCTCGTAAGGTCATTTATCTCACTGCGTATCGCCTGATATCTCTTCGCCTTGTTTGACTGCCCTCTCAGATCCTCTTTCTGCCTGGAAACCTCGCTCAGCAGGTCTCGAATCCTTTCGAGGTTGCCCGATGTAGCCTCCAGCCTTTTTATCGCATCGATCTTTTTTATTCTGAATTTTCCGACCTCAGCGACCTCTTCTATTAGATACCTGATGTCCTCGGGCCTTGACTGGATGATATCCTTGATCTTTCCCTGTTCTATTATGGCATACCCATGCCGGTCAATCCCGGTATCCAGAAAGATATCTGTAATGTCCTTGAGTCTGCATCTTACGTTGTTGATGGAATATACACTCTCTCCTGTACGGAAGAGCTTTCTTGATATGGACACCTCGTCAAAACCATCGAGAGATTTCGGAAAGTATCCCTGATCCCGGATAAACTCGAGCGTGACCTGCGCTATTGAACTCTGAGGGGCATCCTGTGTTCCGGAAAATATCACATCGCTCATGGAACCGGCCCGAAGAGACCTGGTGGACTGTTCTCCCAGCGCCCATCGTATGGCGTCTATAAGATTACTCTTTCCACAGCCGTTGGGTCCCGCAATACAGGTAACACCTTGGGAAAGGGTCAGAGAGATCTTTTTGGCCAGAGACTTGAACCCTTTGATTTCAACCTTCTTCAATTTCACACTTCATGCTTTATCAGAGCTTTCTCATGAAATGCAAGCGTGGTTGTAATGACTGCATAAATCATGGCTTCTCATGAAACACCTTGCATTTGATGCTTGAAATCGGCAATACAGGTACTATATGTCTTTTCTATAAATATGGAGGTGTGCATGAATATGGCAACCAATCTTTTCCCTGTACTCGGCCAGATACTCCATATCGTTCTAACCATATATCTATGGATTGTCGTTATCGGGGCGCTGCTGTCCTGGGTAAACCCAGATCCCTCAAACCCGGTCGTATATTTTCTGCGCAGGGCAACCGAGCCGGTATTTTCACGGATCAGGCAAAGCATACCCCTGCTTATCGGCGGAATAGATCTTACACCCATCGTTGTCATCTCCATCATCATCTTCCTGGATTACGCGGGGGTCAAAACCCTTACCGAACAGGGTAATATCATTGCCAATATCCTTATCGGACTTGGTCAGTCTATATATATTTTACTGAATTTTTATATGTGGATAGTAATAATCGCCGCAGTGATCACCTTTGTAAGCCCGAATCCATACAATCCGATAGTACGATTCCTCTTCGCTGTAACGAATCCTGTTTTTTCGTGGCTGCGCAGGCAACTGCC
>DSAD01000179.1 GCA_011372875.1 Deltaproteobacteria bacterium | reverse complement strand
GTCTTAATCCCTTCTTACAGGTCGTTGTCTTCAATTGCCTTGTGCTCAAAGTGTGTCCTGGACGTGCCCAGGGCGTCTTAATCCCTTCTTACAGGTCGTTGTCTTCAATAGCTGGTATTTTTCTTCCTTCAAATTCAGATACTTGGAAGGCTCTCTGCGAGCACCTCATCGACTTTTGCGTCACAGATTCAGAAAATACCGCTATAACCATGTTTTATCCCCTTTCACCTCTTTGTTTTTACTTATCTTTTCATTTTGCGAGGACCACTCTTCTCACAACCAATCGGCTCTGTCTTTCCAAACCGTTTATACATGATGTTTTTCGTCAAACAGACAAACTTTGCCCCTCATCCTGGTTCAGGGTTCTCGCATTTTCCTTATTCAGTTGTCAAAGAACCCTTGCAGTTCTCTATGTCCCTGAAAAACATACCGAGAAATATCTGTGGCCTTTTTGTAAGAACACCTGTGATGCTGTGTCAAACAACATGAAACTTTCTGTCCCAATCCGGTTCGCCATAGACATTCACGCCGATGCTCTGTCTCTTCTGCCAGTCTTTCTCGCATACGATATAATACCTTACCGAATCCTCGTGCGTGTCTATGAGGCCATTCACCTTTTCGTGCAGTTCCCTGAGCTTGACAGGGGTTAGCATCATTTCAAATACCGAGAGCTGAACCCTCAAACCATGACCTTCCAGGGCTTTTGCCACCCTTGAAAGCCTCCCTGAGTCACATATATCATAAACCGCAAGGATAGTCCTGTCCATATTTCTCAAGCTCATGCAATCTCATACTCCTTTATCTCTATTATCTCGCCGGCGCCCTGAACTATTGTAAGCTTCAAGCACTTTTCACACATGGGATATATGCGGATAGAATCCTTCTTCCTGTCAATAACTGCTTGCAGTTCCTGTTTCAGAGCCTGAAGACGCTCCTTTTCGAGAATGCATTCGAAGATGGAACGCTGCCTGCGGAGGCCGTAATTCTGGAGAATTCTGGAAACCGAGTTCAGCCTTTTTGCGGCCTTGGGGTCATTCACACATTCGTATTTGATATCATAACAGATAATATAGATCACCGCATCACAAGTCCCTGATAGTTCGGGCTTTCGCTTCGCAGGAAGTCAATGTAGCGCCTCACCTGGTTTGTAATCGCCTTTCGGTAGGTTATCCTTGTGTTTTCAAACGGGCAGGTAAAGGTGGTCTCCAGCTTGCGCTCAAATTGCTCAATGACCTTTTTCAATGCAGGCTGAGTAAGCAGAACAGGATATCCGCGCACAGAACCATGTCCATGTCCGTCATCGCCCAATGAAGTATCATCGTTGTCAGCTATCTCATACTCCTGAAAAAGATCTTCACTGCCCCGGGAGAAAGCACCCATCCTGTCTTTTATAACATCAGGGATCTGCGCCTGTTCAGAAGGAAGAATATCCTCATATTCGGTTTCGTTTTCACTGAGGGTTCTAAAATCATTCTTTGAGATGATTTTCAGATTGAAAAGGGAAAACACAAGGGTATCTACAATGATAGTCCGGAATTCCTCCATCAGGTCGAGGGCAAGGGCCTGGGCACCGTAGCCGATCGCATGAAACACCCCGACATAAGGGTCAAGGCCCTCCCGCTCCACAGCGCCTGCGACCCTGTTGAACAGCACGGTGTATAAAAACGACAAGACAGCGTTCACCGGATCGGTCGGAGGTCTCCGCACCCTCTTGGTGAATCCCTGGGGTTCGGTGAAACCCTGGCCGAACACGGAGAAATACACGCGCGCGCCCGCCCCTTCGAACCCCCTCAGCGATGCGATCTCACCGGCACTATCAAGTTTTGAAATGATCTCTTTCATCTGGAGTATCTCTCTCTTGAGGTTTCTTTTCTGAAACCTGCTGATTCTCTGCATCATGACAAACTGGTTCCTCAGCTTCGACCTTGCGATACTCCTGCAGAATTCGAGGCATTTATCATGATCATCAAGCATTTTATACTGCATCCTTCGCAACAGCACGTTATGATCATACGGGCATACCAGTTTTCCGTTGTAATGACCGTTCTTGTGCAGGAATACCGTGTGGATACCATGCCTCAACAGGACATTCATGGCCGATGCGCTTATCTCCACCCCGCCGAAAGCGACCACCTGTTCTGTCCTGAAAGGGAATATGGTATGGTAGGTATCCCCGTCCTTCTTCACCTTGAGGACACCCCCCTCCTTGAAAATCTTCGTCCCGGGTGTGGTTATGTAGACAGTGAGCATCCAAGCCCCCCCTTGATTATGGCTCATGCCGCAACAATTATTTTTAGGCCTTCCGCACATGAGCGCCCTGAGCTGACCGTTGCAGCAATGGAGGCCGGAAACGGGATCAAGGCTTCAAGAGACCCTGCTCAGCCTGTTTCCCGCAACCTGCCCCCTGCACTGTCAGTGGTACTTCCATTTCTTTTTTATTTCCAGGGCTGCAACGTTGCCGTTGCGGATTTTGCTCGGTTTTATGGAGATCCTGGGCTGCAGCATTGAACCCGCATTTTGCAGTTGAATCATTTTGTGGTCTTTCATGACTGGACATGTCTTATTTTGCGGGAGCGGCTTCAGCCGCGATTTTTCTGCCGCCGGTTGAAATGTTATCGCGGCTGAAGCCGCTCCCACAAGTGATCTCTGCTGATACACAATGTGGTTTGAAACCGGACTTCAGGAATGACCTTTTATCCAGACTTCGGCATCCTGCGGCAGTTGAGGAACCTTTATATCAATATTCGATTCCCCGGCCGTGGAAGCAATGAAACCGCCCAGGGTATCATTTACAAATACATAATCGTCTCTATCAAGAGGAATGATGCCATGCGCACCGATACTTTTGTTCCTCCTTGTAAGGGCGTCTACAAATTTTGTCTCCACCGCTTTATATGCACGGCCTATCTGGTCTTCCAGTTTGTAAAGCAGCATGTAGTCATCTTTAAGCCCAAGGAGGATCCTTCCGTTTTCCCGGACACGGTTTTCATAGTCGGAACGGATACATTCCGGTATGTCGTCGAGCCCCATTTCAGCAGTGTCGAGCCCATATTCCTTCCTGAGCCTTGTCTGCGCGAACAATTCAACAGCACGATAAATCCTTGCAACGGCATCGTCATAATAACCCCGGTGAGCACGGCGCCCGGCATTGTTCAGCAGGTCCCCCACCATCTCGTATCCCGACGAATCTCTGAACTTTCCAAGAATCCTTTTCAGTGCGACAAGATATCGGGAATACCTGTCGCCGTAATTGCTAATCAGATTAAGGGCTCTTTTATGATCAAACTTGTCCCATGAATCAAATGCCTGGCATATAACCTTCATTTCAATGAGCTGTGTTTGAAGAGCCTTCTCGATCGGCTTGCCGAGCATCTCCATAAGAGCCTTTTCAGCAAATGCATAGTCAAAATTCCCTATGGATTCCATTACAAGGTTCATCTGGTTTCTGCAGTATATACCCCATTTGTCGATGATAACGGGGGTATCTCCGTCCTTTACCTTTATAAGATCTGGCCTCGGGCCTTTGTTCACTGCAAGGTCCCACTTTTCGGTCATAACGGCGGCCATTGCCATGGCAACACTCATGGTCTTTGTCCCGCCGGTATAGTTCGCTATTACTTTACAATCATCCCCGTATTTCAAGACAATCTTTTCATTGAGCTCCGTAAGCTTGCGGTAACACTCCGTAAGATCGTCAGGGTCTTCCACGACGAGAATCTCATATTGAGATTCCGACAGAGATGTCTGAACCGATATGGACTTTCCCTTTGGATCGCCGACAAAGACATTGCTGCCGCAATCAGGGCATGTGACGGTTCTCGTATCCCCACAAACCTCGCCCGGACCGTCTATGGTTTTTGCGCTCCCCTTTGATCCTTTCGAGCAGAAAAAATAGACAAAATCAGGCTTATGATTCAATACAGCATTGACTACGGGCTGAGGCGAACCGCCTACCGAGACGATAAGGATTTTTTTCATATTCTATCCATAATTGTCACGATATCATGCCTTCCTGGAAGTTTGCGGATGACAAGGGCGGGACGCAGTTTACTCTGTTCCCGGTCTGTCTGCAAAAACCTGAATAGGACAACATACCCTTCTTGTATCATGAAAACGTCTCGATAATATCATCCTGCGAATAGGGCGACTCTTCATCTTCCATATCACGCATGGCAGATGACAGTGACATGTCCGACCAGGATGTATTTTCCTGGTCCGTAACCTTTGCCTCTATGTATTCGATGAAATCGAGAATCTCTATCTGTTTGTTTTCGGGCAGTCTTTCAATATGATGGAGAATCTTATCCGCCAGAGACATATCATCCTCCTTACAATAACTGTATAATCGTTATAATACAATCAGCTATCCTATAACAAGCAGTATCACCCGCTAAGCCCCGAACCTCTCGTTGAGATCTGCGATGCATGCGCTTACCTGCTCTTCTGTCGCGGCCGTGGTATTGACGGCAAATTTCGTCAATGCGCCTGCGTTACAGAACCAGCCCTCTACCTGGGCGCTGATGTCTTTGGACGGTCTGCGGAAGGTACTGGGCTTAGTCAGATCGGGATGATAATAGTGTGTATAGATCTCTTTTACATAGGGAACCTCGCATATCCGCCCAAGATAATTCTCAAGCCCCTTGTGCTTTCCCGTATTGCCGTCTTCAAAGCGGACCTTCTTCTTCTCCGGCGGCATGCCTGAGTCTTCAGGAAGAAGCGCGGGGCTTTTCTGCGAGAAACGATACCTGAATGTCTCATGAAAAAGCTGGCCTGTCGGAGAGAGTGACCTGAATCTCTTGCCGTCAAGGTCTATTTCCTCAACAAGGGATGAAAATCGTTCATCATCAACATTACATGCATCATCTTCGTCAACCTTATCCAGCAAATAGAAGGTGTCTGCAAACTCCAGCCAGAAGGAAAGATCCAGGGATATGGGCTGAGGCGGGAGCTGAATTACCGAGGAGAACCTCTCGAACAGGTAGCATACCGGTATGCCCAGTGCCTGCCCTATCATCCCGGCAAAGGATATCTGGGCCTTGTAGCCGCCCGTGGCGTTTATCAGCACCCTACCGGCGCCGAATCTCCTTACAACGCCTGCGATCAGCCGTACCAGGTTTTTCAGGCCGGTATTCCTGAAGAGGTTCACATCCGTATCGGTAAGGCCTTCGATGACCTCATATCCTGCATCCTCGAACCGGTGAAGGCTGGAACTGCTATTGAAGAACAGACTTAGAACATTTCCAGTAAACCTGCCGTCATCCGTGTCCGAGACAAGAAACAGCAACTTTTTCCGTTCTGTTATCAGGCCCTGCGAAACGATGCTGTGGATGGAGTTGATCTCCGCGCCCAGGAGATGCTCATCCGGTTCAAACGACCCCAGTCTTACAGCAAGCCCTTTTGCGTTGCGATCAT
>DSAD01000112.1 GCA_011372875.1 Deltaproteobacteria bacterium | reverse complement strand
TCCTTCGTGGATACCTTGTTGCGCATGGTCGCATGAGCCTAACTGACTTGATTATGGTGAAACTTCAGTACTACAATCTTACCAGGGATCTCTGCGGGCTTGGTCTTTCAGGCACAGAGCCTCTCGATGTGAAGGGATCAAGGGTCATACCCTACGACTTTGCAGTGGCGTTTATCCTTCGCGAGCGGGAGAGGATGCTGAAAAAAACCGGATTTGAAGGGCCGTGCGGATGCTGCAGCGTTGTTGTAAAGGGAAAGAAGGACGGTCTTTTTCAGGAGTATCGTTTTCATATGGCTTCGAGGTCTCAGGCCCTGGGAGAGGGAACAGGCATACCCGCTGCCATAGGGGTAATTCTCATGCAGCAGGGCAAGATCGGCCAGAAAGGGGTGCTTCCGCCCGAGGCATGTGTGGATCCCATGGAATTTGTCAGCCTCATATCCAGGGTAATGAAGCTTGATGAAAAGAAAGATGACGGTGATTCCTTCGGCGGGGTCATTGTGGAGAGTATTGATCATGCCGGGACGATCACCAAGCTCGATATCTAGAGGCTTTGTCTTCCATGGTGTGCAGGGTGATCTGACATGAAGAAAGAAAAGTATATCCTGGCCATTGACCACGGTACATCGGGGATCAAGTCGTCCATCATCTCAACCAGAGGTGCCTTGATGGCTTCTGATTATCATCGCACCCCGATCTATTTCTTTGATGGGGGAGGGGCCGAACAGGATCCTGAGGACTGGTGGGAAGGGGTAAGGATCACTGCGCGCAACCTGACAGGCAAGTCTGTGGTGGATTCCCGGGATATTGCAGCTGTATGTGTGTCGAGCACTTTTTCCAGCACCGTATGTGTCGACAGTAACGGAGATCATCTGATGAATGCGCTTACCTGGATGGATTCCCGCGGCGCCTTGTATGTCAGAAAGCTCATGAGGGGTTTCCCGAGTGTTATGGGATACTCTTTGAGAAAGATTCTCAGATGGCTTCCAAAGACAGGCGGTGGTCCGACGCTTTCCGGTAAGGACGATATTGCACATGTCCTGCTGATAAAGAATGAATATCCAGAAGTGTATGCCAGGACCCACATGTTTCTGCCGAGCAAGGATTATCTCAACCTGCGTCTTACCGGAGAGTGTGCAGCATCTTTCGATTCCATGCAGCTTTTCTGGCTCAGTGACATCAGGGACATAAACAATATTCACTATGATGAGGAACTGATCCGTATGGCAGGGATTGACCCGGACAAGCTTCCGCCAATGAAGAGGTCCATCGATATTCTGGGCAGACTTTCCCCTGCGGCTGCACGTGAACTGGGACTTTCCCCTGAGGTGAAAGTCGTGATGGGCTCCCCGGATCACCAGGCAGCCTGTATCGGCTCGGGTGCGGTCAGGGACTATGAAGGACATATTTATATCGGTACATCTTCATGGGTCCAGTGCATCATCCCCTTCAAGAAGACGGATGTCTTTCACTCAATCGCATCGTTTCCCACAGCTGTTCCGGGCAAATATCAGAGCGTGAATGAACAGGATATTGCCGGCGGATGCCTGGATTTTCTTATCAACAACATCATGTACGGCCCCCATGGGATCTGTGAACCGGGTGCGATTGAAGACGCCTATCAGAGAATAGAAGAGATTGCAGGTACTGTACCGCCCGGAAGCCATGACCTGATTTTTACCCCCTGGCTCAATGGAGAGAGGACACCGGTAGATGATCAGTGGCTTAGGGCCGGGTTGTACAATATCTCGAAGACAACGACCTTCAATCATATTGTCAGGGCATTTCTAGAAGGTGTGGCGTACAATACCAGATGGTCGATGGGTTATGTGGAAAGGTTTGTTGGAAGGAAGATGAGCCCGCTGAGTATAGTAGGCGGAGGAGCACGCCTGGATCTGTGGTGCCAGATCTTTGCCGATGTACTTGGAAGGCAGATCAGGCAGGTTAGGGACCCGGTTGCTGCAAACGCGCGCGGGGCAGCCTTTATAGCGTCAGTGGCATTGGGCGAGATTTCATTTGATGATATTCCGGACCTTGTGCAGTTCACGAAAACCTATTATCCCTCATCAACGAATGCCCGGGTTTATGATAGGCTTTTCAGAGAATATACGAAGATATACAGGAATAATCATTCCATGTTTGCAAGGCTCAACAAGAAAAGATGAAGCTTGACTTCTTTATGCTCCTTTTACCTGCTTTTAGCAGAATCTGTGTGTGCCGATAACCATGGTATGGATTTGTTGAAGAGGATATGGTAGAAGAGTTGCTCGTTACATTGAATTCTCTGCCGGAGATACCGGGATTGGCACAGGAAAAACTACTGGAGGACATCCGGCTATGAGCGGCAAGATGAGATCGGATGATAAAATCAACTCGAAGTCATTTTCACATCGGGATCGGCATTACAGTTGTGATACATCCGCCATGTTAAAAGTCTCTGATGCGTTCTCAATTCTTGACTCCGTTCCACAGGCAGTCCTTTGCGTGAAGGAAAGGCGCATAATCTTTGCAAACAGTGCCGTATCGAAGACCTTCGGGTGGATGTCCGAGGAACTGGTCGGCAAGGATGCAACGATGCTCTACCGGGTAAAGGCTGATCTTTTCGAGCCGGATGGCAGAAACCCCTCAGCGGACTATATGAATGGGCCTGTCATGATCGAGATTGCATGCAACCACAAGGATGGGCATGAGATCACATGTGAGGTCAGCATTGATTCTCCTGACGGCAGTGCTTTTGAAGGAGTGATAATCATATCGCACCAGGACATAACAAAACGCAGACAGATGCACAAAGATATCAGGTTCTCGGAAGAAAGATACCTTTTGCACATGGATGCAGTATCCGATGTGATATATTCACTGGACAGAGATTCCAGGATCATCAGTATGTCTGCCGGTATTGAACGGGTCCTCGGATACACCCCCGATGAGCTCATAGGCAAAAGATATCATGAAATTGGTATAGTCTGTGATGAGGATCTCGAAAAGGGAATTTCCAGCCTGTCCCGTGTATTTTCAGGTGAGCCTGCCGATGCTTCGCTGTACAAACTTGTTGCCAAAGACTCTACGAGAAGATTTGCAGAGATCAGCTTTTCGCCGATAATTAAGGAAGGCATTATTATAGCAGCCTTGTGTATTGCAAGGGATGTAACCCAGCGGAGTATCGCTCAGGAGGCGCTTGAAGAGAGCGAGAGAAAATACCGGGAATTCTTCGAGAATGTACCCGATTTCCTCTATGTGCATGACCTTGAAGGCAGGCTTGTCGAGACGAATCTTGCCTCGGAGATAGGTTCGGGATACAGCATAAAAGATTTATCTGCAATGAGTATCATGGATATTCTTTCGCCCAGATATAAGCCCTTTTTTAAAGAGTACATTGAAAGGATAATGAAAACCGGAAAAGATGAAGGATTGGTAAGACTCATGGCAAGGGATGGCAGCGAGCACATCATAGAATACAGAAACTCGCTGGTTCGTGATGCAAAAGACAATCCTGTTGCAGTTAGGGGAACTGCGCGCAACATAACCGAGTATGTGTGGGACAAAAAGGCCCTTGAAGAAAGTGAGGAAAAATACCGTACAATCCTGGAGAATATCGAGGAAGGGTATTTTGAAGTAGACCTCAAGGGCAACCTTACCTTTTTCAATGAATCCATGTGTGCACTCCTTGGATATTCATCCGAGGAGTTGATGGGAAAAAACAACCGGGAATTTATGGATGAGGTCAATGCAAAAGATGTGTTTGAGACATTCAATCAGGTCTACACGAGCGGACAATCTGCAAAAGCCTTTGACTGGGAAGTGATCAGGAAGGATGGCGATGTGCGTATCCTTGAGACATCGGTCTCTCAGATAAAGGATGCGGCAGGCAATTGCAGCGGATTCCGGGGTATAGTACGAGACCTTTCAGAGTCGAGGCAGGCCGAAAGACAAAGGATAAGCCTGGAGAAGAGGCTCTATCAGGCCCAAAAGATGGAGGTCGTAGGGACCCTTGCAGGAGGGGTTGCTCATGATCTCAATAACATCTTGAGTGCGTTGGTAAGTTATCCTGATCTTATACTCATGGATCTCGGTCAGGACAATCCTCTGCGCAAACCCATAATAACGATCAAGCAGTCTGGCGAGAAGGCAGCCGCTATTGTACAGGATCTCTTGACGCTCGCCCGCAGAGGTGTTCCCGCTACCAAGGTGATATCTCTCTATTCGATCATCGTTGACTACCTGAAGTCTCCTGAATTTCAGAAGCTCATTGTCAATCATAAGAATATTGAAGTGGATATTGATTGTGATGAAGAACTCCTCTGTGTCATGGGCTCTCCTTTCCACTTGTTCAAGTTGATCATGAACCTTGTCGTCAATGCTGCCGAGGCCATGCCGGAAGGAGGAACATTAAGTATATCAGCGCGGAATACGTATCTCAGCAAGCCGGTTAAAGGCCATGATCAGGTAAGGTCCGGGGAATATGTCGTCTTGAAGGTTGCCGACACCGGACAAGGCATATCTGTGGATGATCAGGATAAGATATTCGAACCGTTCTACACAAGGAAGGTAATGGGGAGAAGCGGAACAGGGCTTGGAATGACGGTTGTATGGGGAACTGTTCAGGATCATGAAGGCTATATCGAGATCTCCAGTGAACAGGGGAAAGGAACCACTTTTTCCATATATTTACCGGCAACACACAACAAGATTGATGATGTTCAGGCGCCTAGTATCCATGATTACATGGGCAATGGTGAAAGGATAGTTGTTGTAGATGACGTGGAGGTCCAGAGGGATATCGCTTCGAAGATGCTTTCCAGGCTGGGATATCATGTAATCGCCTTCTCGAGTGGAGAAGATGTGGTGGAGTATATGAAGAGCAATTCCGCTGAACTCATTATGCTTGATATGATCATGGACCCGGGCATTGACGGGCTGGAGACCTATCGGCAGATCCTCGAGTATCATCCGGATCAGAAGGTGATCATTGCAAGCGGTTATTCTGAAACCGAACGCGTCAGAGAGATTCAGCACCTCGGGGCAGGAGCTTATATTAAAAAGCCCTATCTCTTAGAGACAGTCGGTATGGCGATAAAGAATGAATTGGCAAAACTGCCGTAATTTCTTCCGGATATCCGGAAAACGTCAGCGTTGAGAGTATGATTGCTCTTTAAGAGATGATATATTGTCAGTCAGTTGGTCGGGAATAGATTCACCAAGACACATACAACCATAAGAGGAGGTAATCAAATGGCGGAATATCAAGAGGATTCAATGGCGGCAATCTTTCAGAACAGGGTACAGGAACTGGGAAACAGACCCTGTGTAGCGTTCAAGAATGCCCAGGGAACATATGAAGATATTTCCTGGAATGAGATGAACAAGAAGGTAAAAAATCTTGGATTCTATCTTATCTCGAAGGGTATCAAAAGCGGAGACAAGGTGGCGCTCTTTTCCCCTAACAGGTATGAGT
>DSAD01000035.1 GCA_011372875.1 Deltaproteobacteria bacterium | reverse complement strand
CCTGACGGTTAATTTTGATGCAGTTTGCCTTGCACCTGACAAACTGCCACGAAAATCCTTCGTGGATACCTTGTTGCGCATGGTCGCATGAGCCTAACTGACTTGATTATGGTGAAACTTCAGTACTCAAAGTCCTTTACGTTATAAGTTAATAACTCCACTTTATTAACAATAATAACATTCGTATCGCAGAGAATCATATATTCATTTTGGGCCATGCTTTCTCTCTTATTTCATTCAATGAGACATCCCTATCTTTCCATATTCCAAAAAGCTTCCTGACATTAGAACTGGCTGTCTTGTTTTTATTCTGAACAGTACTTTCTTCAATATCAATAAAGGGAAGTTCACGCAGAAAGTTGATCAAAGCCTTCTCTTTTGTTTTGTCTTTTATATTTTTTACCAATCTATCCATAGAATTCTCCAGTTGCATTTCTGTAACATACTATATCTGTTTTCATAATAATGCACAATAGTATCTATATTCATGAGGTGATATCTGAGTTAAGCTACAGCCCCAGGTAAGCCGCCTTGATCTTTTCGCTCGCGAGGAGATTTTCTGCTGTGTCTTCCAGGGTGATGGCGCCGCTTTCCATGACATAGCCTCTGTGGGCGATGCGAAGCGCCATGTTGGCGTTCTGCTCTACCAGGAATATGGTGGTCTTGTTTTCCCTGTTTATCTTTTCAATGGTGTCGAAGATGAGCTGGACCAGCACCGGGGCAAGGCCTAACGAGGGCTCGTCCAGCAGCAGAAGCTTGGGCCGGCTCATCAGCCCCCGGGAGATGGCAAGCATCTGCTGTTCTCCGCCGCTCAAGGTTCCACCGAGCTGATGGCGGCGCTCGGCAAGCCGGGGAAACAGGGTGAAGATATAGTCCATATCATTCCTTATCTCGTGAAGATCTCTTCTGAGATATGCACCCATATCGAGGTTTTCCGTGACGCTGAGATAGGGAAATATCCGCCTGCCTTCAGGGACCTGCACAATACCCAAAGAGAATATCCTGTCCGGGGTCATCTGGTGGATCGGGGTCCCCATGAACAGAATCTCTCCGTAGCGGGGCGGCTCAATGCCCGATATGGACATCAGCGTGGTTGACTTGCCCGCGCCGTTTGCGCCGATCAGCGTAACAATCTCCCCCTCGTCCAGATTCAGCGAAACACTCTTGAGCGCGTGGATACCGCCATAGTATGTATGCAGGTTTCTGATCTTAAGCATCGAACGTCTCCCCGAGATATGCCTTTATCACCTTGGGGTCTTCGGAGATCTCGGAAGGTGTCCCCTGTGCTATCATCTTGCCGTAGTCCAGCACGTATATCCTGTCCGAGATGCTCATGACCAGCTTCATGTCATGCTCGATGAGCAGAATGGATATGTTTTCCTCATTGCGCAGCCTCATGATCAGCCTGTCCAGCTCATTGGTTTCTTTCGGGTTCATTCCTGCGGCAGGCTCGTCGAGCAGAAGCAGAAACGGCTCTGTCGCCATGGCACGGGCAATCTCCAGCCTGCGCTGCGCACCATAGGGAAGCTCGCTCGCAAGCTCGTTTACAAACTGGCCAAGCCCGACCTTGTCGAGAAGGCCGTACGAGAAGTCCACCATCTCTTTCTCTTCTTTCCTGGTCTTTGGGTCACGGAAGATTGCCCCTGCTATCCCGGCCTTTGTCCGGCAATGTCTTGCCACCATGACATTTTCCAGCACGGTCATCTTATGAAAGAGCCGGATATTCTGAAATGTTCTTGCCAGGCCGTGTTCAGTGACAACATTGGGTTTAAGCCGGTTGATCCTCACCGGCTCCCTTTCAACAGGGTTGATGATCATATCCCCGCCGGTGGGTTCATACATGCCGGTTATACAGTTGAAAAAGGTGGTCTTGCCTGCCCCGTTCGGGCCGATCAGGGCAACGATCTCACCATGGTATATCTGCAAGTCGATGTTATCCAGTGCCCTGAGGCCGCCGAAATCCATTTTCAGGGCCCTGACATCGAGAGCTGGCTTCGTCGGTTTCATCTCGTTCCTTCCGGCTGTCCGGCGCGGTGAAACTCATAGCGCTGCCTGATCCCGCTGATAATCCCCTGTGGACGGAACACCATGATAAGGACCATTGCCGCACCGAATGCGAGCATCCTGTATTCCGAAAAAGCACGCAGGTATTCGGGCAGCAGAATGAGGATGAATGCCCCGATCATTACCCCGACAATAGAGCCCATGCCGCCCAGAACCACGATGGACAGGATAATGGCAGATTCCATGAAGGTGAAGCTCGCAGGGTTGATAAACGTTGTCTTGGCCGCGAATATGCAGCCCACAAGTCCTGCCCATGTCGCGCCAAGCGCGAACGCGGTGAGCTTTGTCTTTGTCTTGTCTATGCCCATGGCCTGGCATGCCACCTCGTCTTCCCTGAGCGCGATCCAGGCCCTGCCGATGCGGGAGTTTCTGAGCCTGCTCACCACCAGAATCGTGAACAACACCAGCATGACTATGATGAAGTACAGGTAGATCGTATGCTCCCTCAAAGACAGCTCCATGCCGAAGAAATCCGGCCGGGATATCCCTGCTATGCCGCTGGGTCCGAAGGAGAACTCGTTCCAGTTTTCCAGGATGAGCCGGATGATCTCGCCGAACCCCAGGGTGACAATGGCAAGATAATCACCGCGCAGCCTCAAGACAGGAAAACCGAGCAGAATGCCGAACAGCGCTGCAAGGGCGCCGCACAAAGGAAGCGCAATCCAGAACGGCACGCCGAAATGATGGTTGAGCAGCGCATAGCAGTATGCGCCGACCGCATAGAATGCCACATATCCAAGGTCTAAGAGCCCGGCAAGGCCTACGACGATATTAAGGCCGAGGCCCAGCATCACATACATGAGCGCGGATATCATGATCTGTGTCTGATACCCGGAGAATATAAAAGGGAATATGACGATAAAGGCAACAACAGCTGCAAGACCCGGCAGATAGATCTTCTTGTCCGTGCGTATTCTCAGCCCTGCCTTCTTCTGCCAGCTTTCACCTTCCTCTTCCGATCCGCCGCCGTCTTTCCTGCTCATGAGATAACGCCAGATAAAGGAAAGGAAAAACGCCCCTACACCTATGTAAACCAGATTCATCCACCGCCATTCAATGGTTCTTTCCAGTGGCCTTACCTTGATCACCATGAGAGGGAATGTCAGAAACATGAACCAGGCCGAGACCAGGAGCGATTTGGTGAATTCACCGGTTATCTTATCTATGAGCGGTCTCCACTTGGCTGCCATGTTTTTGTTTTCTTCTATACCTTCTCAGATGTTGACCTGCCAAGAATGCCTGCAGGCCTGAATATCAGGATAAACACCAAAAGCCCGAACGCAAATACATCCTCGTAATCGCTGGAGACATAGCCGGTGGCGAAGCTCTCTGTCCAGCCCAGTATCATCCCGCCGAGCACTGCGCCCGGTATGCTCCCGATCCCGCCTAAGACAGCGGCGGTAAATGCCTTGATTCCCGCGATAAAGCCGATATAGAAATTGATCTGCCCGATATGGCTGGAGATCAGAACGCCGCCGATCGCAGCCAGGCCTGAACCGATGATAAAGGTGACCGAGATCACCCGGTTGACATTCACGCCCAGAAGCATGGCCATGGTCTTGTCCTGTGCAGTGGCCCGCATAGCCTTTCCGGTCCGGGAAAACTTGATGAACAGGGTAAGCAGTGCAGTTGAAACCAGCGTGGTGAGTATGATCACGAGCTCCGACGAACGCATGATGTGGGATATGGGCTCCATGAATTCAAACTCTTTGATGAGCGCCGGGAACGAGAGAAAATCCGATGTCTGGGCAAGAAGAACATAGTTCTGAAGAAAGATCGACATGCCGATTGCACTGATAAGAGGAGAAAGCCTTGGCGCCTGACGCAGAGGCTTGTATGCGATCTTCTCGATGGTATAGCCGTATGCGGATGAATAGATCACTGCAACGAGGCCCGCAAGTATCAGCAGAGACAGCCCGCTCATTCCCATGAGCGAAAGCGCGCTGGCAACGATCAGCGCAGTGAAGGCACCTATCATGTAGATCTCGCCATGGGCGAAATTGATGAGTTCTATGATACCGTACACCATGGTATACCCGAGGGCGATCAGCGCATAGATGCTGCCCCTGGTCAATCCGCCCAGAAATAGTTCCAGAAAATAATCCATCTACCTGCCCTGGCCTCTTGAGATGTATTGATAATAAAAAGGGGGCGGAACATTCCCGCCCCCTTTTGGCTAGGTCTTTATTCCCCGACTTCTACATACACGCCGCCGCGCACCTGGTACATGGAAAAGCCGATCCCCTTGGCATCGCCTCTTTCATCGAAGCTGATCTTTCCAAGCGGTGTCTCCACCCATTCGGTTGTCAGTGCCTTGGTAACAGCGTCGTAGTCTGTGGAGCCTGCCTTTTCAACAGCGTTGAGCAGGCACAGGACAGCGGCATACGCATTGAGATAGAATGCACCGGGCTCTGAGCCGTATACCTTTTTATGCTGCTCGACCGCGGCAATTGCCATGGGGTTTGTCGATGTGTCTATCGGGCCTGTCGCATAGACGCCCTCTGCATATTCACCTGCTACCTTGATGAAGGTCTCGTCGCGCACACCGTCATCAGACACAAAGAATATGTCCATCTTCTTCTTCTTCATCTGGCTGACGATCTTGGCTGCTTCAGGATGATAGCCGCCATATACGACCGCATCCGCCTTGTTGCGTCTGATCTTCTGTACTACAGCGGAATAGTCGACTGCGCCGGTGGTTATCCCCTCAAACAGCACCACTTCGGTCCCTTCTTTTTCGAAATACCCCTTGGCAAACTCTGCCAGGCCTTTTCCGTAATCGCCTTTATCATGAATGACAGCAATCTTTTTCGCCTTCAGGGTGTTTATCACAAAATCCACCTGCAGGGCTGCCTGGGCATCGTCAGGTGATATGGTGCGGAAGAAATTGGGGTAGTCGCCGCTCTTGGTGAGGTCTACATTCGTTGCCGAAGGGCTCATGGTGACGATCTTTGCATCATTATATATATTCAGCGCAGCCTTGGTGGCGCCGCTGCAGATATGGCCCATGACCACATCTACACCTTCCGAGACAAGCTTGTTGCCAACATTTGCAGCCACTTCGGGCTTGCACTGATCATCCTCCTGAAGTATCTCAACCTTCTTGCCGAGAATACCGCCCTTTGCGTTTATATCATCCACTACCAGCTTGGCTGCATTTGCTGAAGGCAAACCATACGAGGCCAGATCCCCGCTGTGGGCCCCGGGCACACCCAGCTTGATCGTATCTGCGGCATATACTCCACCTGCAAAAAGCATTATGGACAAAGCCATCAAACACCCGATTAATCTTTTCATTCATTCCCCCTTCTTTACGCAAGTTTTTATAGGCTTACCGGCCAGCAATCACTGCGCTGGTTTGGCTTCAAATATCATTTTCTGACAGGTAGTGTCAAACGCTAATACCCACGGATTATTATCAAGATCCGGCGAAATACCTCGCCGCACGCTTTAGAGG
>DSAD01000025.1 GCA_011372875.1 Deltaproteobacteria bacterium | reverse complement strand
CATAGAAAGGGCGCGAAAAGGTTTCCCGATTATAACGATTACCGGCCCCCGGCAGTCGGGGAAAACAACTTTAGCGAAATACCTCTTCAGCAATCTCGAATATGTCTCTCTGGAAGACCCGCAATCACGCGAATTTGCCCTGAGTGATCCAAAAGGGTTCCTGAGCAGATATAGAACAGGAGCCATCTTCGACGAAGTCCAGCGTTGCCCGGATCTCTTATCCTACCTGCAGGGTATTGTGGATGAAGATCAACAGCCCGGTAAATTCGTCCTTACAGGGTCTCAGAATTTCGGCCTTGTATCAAATAAAACACAGTCTCTTGCCGGGAGAACCGCTCTGGTTACACTACTACCCTTCTCCATACGTGAGTGTTATCGTGATAATCTGCCTGATGTGGACAAAACCATACTTACAGGGATGTACCCTCCTGTTCATGACCGTGAAATATTGCCCGAGGACTGGTATCCAAACTATGTTCAGGCATACCTTGAGCGGGACGTCCGGCAGATTGTGAGCGTTAAAGATCTCAACACATTCCAGACCTTTCTCAGACTATGCGCAGGACGTACAGCTCAACTTCTTAATACTTCCTCTCTGGCCGTGGAATGTGGTGTTAGCCACACAACAGTCAGGAATTGGATTTCAATTCTCGAAGCCAGTTATATCATTTTTCGATTACAGCCTCATCACAATAACTTCAATAAGAGATTGGTAAAATCTCCAAAGCTCTATTTTTATGACACAGGACTGGCCGCCTGGCTGCTTTCTATTCGGAGCACAACGCAACTCGCCACACATCTCATGAGAGGGGAACTGTTCGAATCCATGGTCATCTCTGAGATGGTAAAATCCAGGTTCAACCAGGGCCGACCAAGCAATCTCTACTTCTGGAGAGATTATCAGGGCAACGAAGTCGATGTTATTATTGACCATGGCACAACGCTAATGCCCCTGGAAATTAAATCAGGAAAAACCTTTCATCCTGAATTCACGAATGGATTGAGAAAATGGTCTAATATTGCCGGTGCAACCAGTGAATCTCCGATTCTTATCTACGGTGGCGATGAAGAATTGCGTTCTTCCGGAGTGGACGTGCTTCCGTGGAAGCATATAAGGAGACCCCAACTGTTCATGTAGATCAAACATCTTGACTCTATATCCCGGTAATAAGCACACCACAGCGACAGAGACGGCAAACATGCTTGGAAAAGATAAAGCCCGTACGGTGTCAGGCTTAACGAACAAGGCATTTGACAGATACTGCCAGGCTGAAAATGATGGAAGGTTTGAAGTGGTCAAAGCTATCAGGAAGAAAAAGAAGGCCAATATCCTGCCCTTTAAAACACGAAAAAACGAAAATGAATAACCAATGTTGCCTGCACATGTTTTTTGTGATGAAAAAGCAGTATTTTATTGGCAGGTTTTTTATGGATTACTTGGGGAATTAAGACGCTGAATCAGAAGATTCCGCTCAGTTCGCTGCGGGATAGTTCATTAAACACGGGAGGGCCTATGAAAATTACATCCGAATCAGTCAAAGACATGATTTTATCCGAAGGGATCGATCTGGTCGGTATTGCAGATGCCGGAAACCTTATCACTGCGTATCCTCCGGCACCGGCGAGAGATCTTATGCCTGAGGCAAACAGTGTGATTGTAATGGCAGTGGCCCACAGCCTGGGTGCGGTTTATGCACCGGATATCATGATCTGGACGCGGAACAAGATGCAGTCTTCACGCCTTCTGGATCAGGTTGCGGAAAAGGTAGGGCGCTTTCTGGAAAGCAACGGTTACCTTGCAATGCCGATTTCCGCTGACAAGCCTACCCCGATGTTTAAAAGAGATCCGGCAACAGGGAAACGGTTTCCTGTAACCAGGTTTGCCGGTCATATTTCTGCTAAGCATGCTGCAGTCTCATCCGGAATGGGCCAGATAGGGCGTTCAAATTTACTTTTAACACCGGAATACGGGCCATCTCAGAGGCTCGGCACCATCATTACGACTGCACCGCTTTCTTCTGATCCTCCCCGGGACCTTGCGCTGTGTCCTCAAGGGTGCAGGCTTTGTGAAAAAGCCTGCCCTGTTGGTGCGTTAAACGAAGGCAGGTTCGATGTGGACCGGTGTTGCATCTACTGGACGTTCGGGCTAAAAAAACTGCCACCGAAAAAACTGCGGCAATGGCCCTCATTTTTAAAACTACTCATCAGGCATCTCAGGACACGGGATTTTGTTTTCGAGTTAGGGCAAACATACATCACGGATGTGGATTTCTGCATCGAGTGCATGCGGGCATGCCCTGTGGGAAGTCAATGGAAAAGCATCAGGCCGGAAATATTGCCGCCCCAAAGGCATGGCGCCGGCGGCCTGGATATATGAACGGGCAAATACAAAAAGATTAATTGGGAGCTGCTTTATCCTCGATTAACAAGGATCTTGAAGTTGAAGATGATCATAGTGGGAAATAAGCTTTCCTGGTCTCGGTCGCTGCTGTCCCGGTCCTGTATGGTTAACTTATATTGTGATATTGGGGTCTGGATATTGTGGATATTGGGGTCATAGTACGGTTTCCTTCTTATAATCGCTGCTCCTGAAAATACTACTCTGACCCCAATACGACCGCTTGATCACGATCACAGGGGTTTTGGAGTTTCTGATAACCTTTTCCGATACAGACCCGAGCAGCATTTCCTTGACGTTGCTCTTGCCGTGGGAGCCAAGGATAACGGCGGATACGGTTTCTTTGTCTTCAGTCTTGAGGATCTCAGAAAAAGGAAGGCCGATAACCAGTTTTATGTCTACCTGCAGAACCACTCAGTTCCCTGATATAGTCCAGGGCCTTGTCCGATACCTCCGAGAAATCCGTCGGGTATAATAGAGTTGTAAACATATTGTTCTCCTTTCTTCAAGATATCCCGCCTATCACAGGGGCAGATTCAGCCAAGCGAACACCCCGACCATCTTGAGGCCCATGTAGAACATCACGGCGATGAACAGGTACTTGAGCTGTTTGGCTGACAAGAGATGGGCGTCCTGGCGCCCACAAAGGCCATTGGCACGCTGCACCCGGCGAGCAGAATTCACTGCAGCCAGTTTACGTAGCAGGTTGAATACAATGGCAGTCCCTGCACCCCGAGGCCATTGATCATGTAGGAGAGCGATCCGCCAATGGCCGCCTTCCAGAGCACCGCGCCCTTGCTGTTGTGGGTGAGTGCGCCGCTTATGGTAGTGGGAAGAACCACCAGCAGATTGGCCCCGAAGGCTTTTCGTATGGCAATTGTCGGGTCAACCCCGATGGTTTTGAGCACCCAGAACTGTACCGGCACCATGATGAAGCACCCGCCTATGCCGAGCAGGCCGGACGCAAAACCCACCCCGACACCGGTGATGAGCAATGCGATAATCTGTACAGTCTGCAATTCCATGGAATCTTTTATCCTTTCTTGAGCTTGTTTTTCTGTATCAGCCGCAGCTCCTTTTTCTCTGAGCGGCGGCGTGGCCTGGTCAGGGATCTGCAAAGGTCTTTCCCGAGCACCTCCGGGATCTTCCCGACCAGCTCCATGACCTCGTTGCTGGTTTCCAGCCATTCTCCCATGTTCATGATGATGGTTGCCGCGTATGGTGATCCTGGTTCGTTGCTGATGCTGTAATGCACCCAGAGGTCTTTCTTGTAACGCTCGACCATGCCCGCCTCGCGCAGTATCTTCATGTGGGTGGACACGCTCGACTCTGAAATCCTCAGGATTTTCTGTCTTTCGCAGCCACAGAGTGACTCCTCCTGCTGCTGCAGGTTCCTGCTTCCGGATTCTTTATCAGGGGCTTATCATTCCCATTACGTTGATAATGATCCGGGGTTTGACGGCGCTGTCGGTTTCAAGGATGACTCTGCCGGTGTACATGCCCGGTTCCTTTTTTGTGTTGGTTATGCTCAGGACATAGATGATCTGATCATCCTGTTTTTGCTTATCGAGGCGGTATGTGTAATCCATGCTGTCCGGTTGAGTTCTGGTGTTTGTGATGGTGAAGGGGTATCCTATGCGCGGGGTAATGGTGATCTGCGTCGAAACAGGCTCACCCGCCTTTCCCATCAGCCGTGCCCGAACAGGGCTTATCTCCGCGAAATTTTCCACAAAGCCTTTGACAACAACGCTCAGACCGGGCTTTGTCAGGTCATTGGTCCTGATCTTCACGACCTCTTTGACTTCTTTCCCGCCATAACCACCGGTTGAGAACTTCACCGTGATTTTCCCCTCCTGCCCGGGAGGGATCCGCTCCACGCTGGAAGCGGCGGTGCAGCCTCAGCCGGATTCAAGCTTTTCGATGACGAGGTCTGCCGTCCCAACATTTTTCAGCACGAAGTCATGGGTTACTGTTGTACCGTCGACAACCGGGGGAAAGTGGTATTCCGTCTCCGGCAGAACCGCAGAGGGTTTTCCTTCGGCGGCAAGCACAAGAGATGCATAAAAGACCATAAAGAACAAAACCACTGCATTCTTCATGTATTCTCCTTATCCGTGCCTGGGTTCTCATCTATCATGATATTTCCGGCGAGGGCCTGCTGCGGTTCCCTGATGAAGGTCCAGTACGTGAGAAACAGGGACACCGTAAGCAGGGAGCTGTCCCGCATGACCGTCAGCAGGGTTATTTCATCCCCTGTCGAACCGGTGGTGAAACACCCGCAGGCGATGTCGAGCCCCCTGGCCAGGTTGAAGGCGAGCGCGCAGGTAAAGCTGAACAACAGACCGGTGACGATGGCCACGGCCCCGGGCATCCATACGTTCAGCACCAGCAGGATGCCGGCCATGAGTTCCAGCCAGGGCAGGACAAGCGCGGTGATGTTGATGAACATATCCGGCAGGATCTGGTAATTGAACACGTCATTGGCAAAGGCTGCCGGGTAGCCGATCTTGTGGATGCTCGCGTAGATGAAGATAACGCCGAGCAACAGGCGGGAAGCGTGATAAAGGATCTTCATGTTCATCCCTGGCCTCCGTTTTGTGTGGGCGCCGGGCCCTGCTCGACAGGCAGGCCTTTGTCCATCCAGAGGGTCCATCCGTTTATGAGCACATAGACCCGCTCGAACCCGAAATCCTTGAGGTACAGGGCCAGGTCGTGGCTCAGCATGCAGGCCTCTCCGTCGCAGTAGGTGATGATGAGCGCATCGCTCGGTATATCGGCGGTTGCTTCGATGACATATTCATCAAGATCTTCAAACGGCACCAGACGGGCGCCTTTGATGTGACCCAGCGCATACTCCGAGGGCGACCGGGCATCGAGAAAAAAGGCGCTGCCGTTTTCAAAGGCCCTGGCCGCATCGTCGAGCGAAATGTCCATACGCGCTCCGCTGCGGTCGATCATCCTGGTGCCTGTCGAGTAGTCCCTGACCAGGGGAATGCCCCCGGAACGAAGAGCATTGACGCCAAGGGCAACGATGATCGAGGCGACAAAGATCGCAGCTGTCTGCCAAATAAACTGTTTCAATACAGATAGGCTGATCAAATGGGTTCTCCTGTAATCACAGCGTTTCCTGGCTGACGTGGTCGAACCAGTGGGT
>DSAD01000081.1 GCA_011372875.1 Deltaproteobacteria bacterium | reverse complement strand
CCGGGAAAAAGATATTCCCTTAAAGCATGTCTGCGATCTCTCCTTTCTTTCCGGTCAGGGGATATCCTCGGGCCGCGTCTTTTCCTGCGGGCATACCTATTTCATCGAGAACAACACCTATTTTGGCCGTAACGGGCTTTACTCCTACGCAGGCAAAGACTATCCCGACAATCTTGAACGTTTCGCTTTTTACAGCAGGGCGTGCGTTGAACTGCTATCCATTCTCGGTCCCTTTGACCTGGTTCATTGCAACGACTGGCAGTCCGCACTGATACCTGCCTATATCAGTGCCCTCGGAATAGATTCCACGGCAACCTTGTTCACGATTCACAATCTCGCGTATCAGGGTATTTTCGACGCCTCTGCATGGTCGCTGCTTCTGCTCCCGGAAGAGTACCTTCACCCCGATTATATGGAATTCTTCGGCAATATCAATGTACTCAAAGCGGGAATTGTCTTTTCCGACATGATCAATACTGTAAGCCCTTCATATGCGCAGGAAATACAGACTCCGCAATTCGGTGCAGGCCTCGAGAGCCTACTGAAGTCCGTATCATACAAGCTTACCGGTATAATCAACGGGATTGATACCACGGTATGGGATCCTCTCAGGGACAGATTCATCGCTGAACCCTATTCCTGCGATAATATCTCAGGAAAGGCGCAGTGCAAAAAGGATCTTCAGAGCAGATTTTCTCTGGACCATGCCGATTACCCTGTTTTCGGCATGATCAGCCGCCTTGTTGAGCAAAAGGGTATCGATATAATTATCGATATCATCCCTCAACTCATTCAGGCAGGATCTCAGGTTGTGATCCTCGGCAACGGTCACAAAGGCTATGAAAACGAACTCGTTGAGATGTCAAGTGCTTATCCCGGACAAATGGGCGTCCATATCGGATTCGACGAAGGCCTTGCTCATATCATAGAGGCCGGCTCCGACTTTTTTCTCATGCCTTCAACATTTGAACCGTGCGGACTGAATCAGATGATCAGCATGAGATACGGGACCATACCCGTAGTAACAGGTGTGGGCGGGCTGAAAGATTCGGTCGAGGCCCTCGGGGAGGGAGATATGCCCGACGGGGTGAGAATAATCTCTCCGGACAGGGATTCTCTGCTTTCGGCTGTTCTTCAGGCCCATAAAATATTCACTCTGAAAAAACAACTTGTTATATCGATGCGAAATAATGCCATGAAAAAAAATGTCGGCTGGGAAATCTCAGCACGTGAATATATGCATCTCTACCGGAAAATCAAGAGATTTTAAAGAAATATGGAGATAATCGAAGCTTTGAGTTATCTACAAAATGTAGACAATTATTCGGAAACGAGCAAAGATCCCATTTTGACTTACAGCCTGACAAATGCTGCATGTATGAGGTTCCCGGTTATATCATACTAGTATTATTGCTTAAATTGTTCTTTACATAAAATTAACACGGATGGCTGTAATCGCGGCCTTTTGGATTTGACCTAGACTCACATTCAGATCAATATGGGACTCGTTGAATCTGTAACATTCTTTTTCTTGGGGGTTTAAGTGGATCATTTTGAATTAATTAAG
Source organism: Deltaproteobacteria bacterium (assembly GCA_011372875.1). Lineage (GTDB taxonomy): Bacteria > Desulfobacterota > Desulfomonilia > UBA1062 > UBA1062 > DSAD01. The sequence goes on along the minus strand of DSAD01000081.1, from coordinate 4,025 downwards.
GACTCTATCTTATCAACGATTCCCGGGACTTCAGAAAGGGCACTCATTGAACAGATCGACATTACTGAGGAAGAGGGAACGGTAATCATCTCCTGTCCGAGTATTTTTTCTCAGAAATACTTGAGCAGACAGTATAAGGACATCATTGCCCAGTGCATCCGGTCGACCACCCAGCGATCGGTGGATGTTCATTTTTGTGTCAGCTCCAGAAAGAAACCTTCATACAGACAGGATGTGCCGGAAAATCCCATCCAGATGACACTGCCGACACTGACCGCACCGTCAATCACAAACGGGCTCAACCTCAACTTCACCTTTGACGAATTCATTGTCGGACGATGCAATGCCTTTGCCTATGAGGCTGCGCTCGCTGTCTCGGATGAAGACATCACAAAGTACAACCCCCTTTACTTCTATTCAGACATCGGCCTCGGTAAAAGCCATATAGCCCATGCCATAGGCAACAAGGCACTGCGGTCAAAATCAAAGATCAAGGTAAAGTATACAACAGCCAGGGACTTTTCTCAGGACTTTGTCCATTCCATACGCAACAATTGCCTTGGAAATTTCAAGAATTCCTACACCAGTTCCAGTCTGGACATCTTCTTCATCGATGACGTGCACCTGTTCAAGAACAAAGAAAAGACGCAGATGGAACTTTGCCATGTACTCGATGACTTGATGAGTGCAGGCAAGCAGGTTATCCTTTCTGGTTTCCGCCCCCCCACGTCAATGACCCAGATTGACAAGGGGCTCCGCTCACGTTTCTCTTCCGGGCTTGTCATCGATCTGAAAAGACCGGACAACCACACACGCGCAAAGATCGTCAGGCATAAGGCAAGAAAAAACGAAATAGCCATGCCCGATGATGTTGTGAATTTTATCAGCACGAATATTGTCAGCAGCATACGGGAACTCGAGAGTGCCGTCATGACCATAACCGCTATGAGCTCACTGATGAAAAGAGATGTCACCCTTGATCTTGCCAAGGAACTACTCGAGGGAACGCTTGACAAGCAGCTCAAGATCACCACACCCTATATACAGGACTTTGTAGCGAAGAACTTCGGCATTACCAAGGACAGGATGATCTCTCCTTCGAGAAAGAAGGATGTCGTCTATCCAAGACAGGTAGCTATATTCCTGTGCAGACGCTATACAAAAGAATCCCTGCAGACCATCGGAAATGCCTTCAGCCGCAAACACTCTTCAATAATCCATTCCCTTGAGACGATCGATTCCATGTATACGCAGAACCTCAAGGTCAAACGGGAAATAGACTTTCTCATAGAGAGGCTCGACGCAGAGGCATCATAGAATACCAGCTACAACACAATCCCTGCAGCCTCTCTGCTCAAATCCCTGAAATTATCCACCCCGATGAAGAATTCCCTCATCATGGTCACCCAGTAATACCGACCCCGCCGGGTAAGATCGATCCTGCCTTCACGTATCCTGATCCCTCCTGCAAGCAGAAAGAACAGACAATCTAAAGCGATCAGGGCCGAGCCGGATGATCCGAATCTCACCCTGAACGCCTTTATGTCAAGAGACAGTCCGAACAGCTCCATGAGGAATGCATATCTTACCATCTCTTTGCTTGAAAAGACCTTCTTTGCAGACAGAGGCAGCATGCCCTGATCGATACGATCCACATACTGCTTGAGCAAAAACGTATTGGCGTAGATCGCCCCATTGACCAGACCGAATGCGCCGCTTCCGACACCAACATACTCAGTGCCGGCCACTATATATTCATCTATCATGGGTGCGTCTTTTCTGGAAAAACACCACGCAGAACTTGGCTCATATAAACCTTCGAGCTCCTTGGTGATCATCTTGTAGAACGACCTCTCCTTTGAGTAATCCACCTTTCCCATTATGTGTTCCATGCTTTTGCGTGTAACATCGGAGATCATGAGCGGGTAGAATGTTATCTGGTCCGGCTGGATCTGTTTTAATATCTCGATATCAGACTCCATCATAAAAGCGGTCTGTGTCGGAAAATTGTATATCATGTCCGCGTTTAATGTATCCACATGGCCTTTTGCACGGATGAGTCTTTCCTGAAGACGGGCCCCGCTTCCATACTTTTCATATCTTCCTATGCTCGCAAGGATGTCATCATTAAAACTCTGTATCCCGACAGATACCCTCCCCACTCCATTATCAGCAAGCCTCACAAGGGTGTCTTTATCCAGTCGATCGGGGTTGGTTTCTATGGATATTTCTTCAGGACAAAACAGCTTCCGGATGATATTGATCACATCGACCAGTTCATCCATGTCTATGGTCGGGGTCCCTCCCCCGATATAAACCCCGGAAAATCGAAACCCCATATCATGATACATCTTAAGCTCTTTCTTCAGTGCTTGAAAATACTCTCTTGCGGCCGGCTCGCTGTAAACAAACCGGTGAAAAGAACAGTAAGGGCAGAGCTGCTCACAAAAAGGGACGTGTACATAAAGATGAATCGGTTCAGATGGAGCGAGGGGAGACTCTATACACCCTCTATTTTCAAAGCTGAAATATCGAGATGTCTTGTGCCGCATATAAGAGGATATAAACTGTTCAATAATCATATGTTCACCTGAAGATCTTCAAAAGATACCGTATAAGATAAACGAGGATACTCGCTACTATACATGTTGTAACAGGAAAGTACAGGCTGTATCCGGGCCTGATTATACGTATATCCCCGGGAAGCTTTCCCGGCCAGGAAAGATTTAATCCGAGATACAGGATAATACCGATCAGGACAAAGATGGCACCGGTTATGATAAAGATAGTTCCCGCATATTTCATGAATCATGACATATAGAGCAAAAACGCTAATTCTGCAAGATTATGAGTCCATCCCATCAGGATCTTTCAGAACCCCAGGTATTCCAGCTTAACCTTTGAGGTTCTTGCACACGAATATGTATCCATGGTACATATCGCAAAGCCAGTGAATATAATGAAAGACTGACACGGAGGAAACATTGGATCGGAACGATAACAACTCTGAAATAATGTGGTCGTGTTCATTATCCCGAAGGTGTAGCATCAGTCTAGCGCCACGAAAATCCCTCGTATATTCCCCTGGATCATTTCTGCAGTCAAGGAAACGTCTTCTATGATCCCTATACGGGATACAAGCGTATCACGTGGATTCGCTCCTATCACTGCGATTATCATCCTTATGAATTTCGGCATGTTCCTCGGGGAACTCCATATTGGTGAACAGATATTCCAGATGTTCAGCGCAAGTCCTTGCGACATATACCGCTACTTGACCAAAGGAACTGGAAATATCCTGCATATTCATTGGTCTATCCTGGTCTCAGGATTCATGCATGCAGGATATATACACCTCTTCGGCAACATGATCTTTCTCTCCGTATTCGGCCCGGCTGTGGAAAAAAACATCGGAATCATCCGCTACACGCTCCTGTATCTCTGCGCTGTCTTTATCTCATTCTATACACACAGCGTATTCTACCCGACCTCTACCATCCAGGTCGTGGGCGCATCAGGTGCAATTGCAGCAGTAATGGGCTCTCACCTCATCCTGAATCCGAAAGCAAAGATCCTCACTATCATCCCTTTGCTGTTTTTTATCGAGGTGATAGAGATCCCCTCAGTAATCTTTATCCTGGTCTGGTTCACTCTTCAGGGGGCAAACGGATATCTCAGCATAAACAGCACTACAACAATTGCATGGTTCTCACACATAGGAGGCTTTCTCATGGGAGCAACAATCGGTATACGACTGAAATGGTTCAGGTAATGAAAACTTAAGGGCAACGCACCGACCAAAATGGCCCGCCCATGATTCAAGGAAATACTGCTTCAGTCTTTATCTCTTATATATCAGATAGTTATGTCGTTATTCCGGCAAGTCCACGCATCAGCACAAACACCATGACCGAAACTCCTATTTCGACTTTTCCATCTTGATTTTCGTTTGAATCCTTTATTGTTTGGACTATAAAGAATATTTTTTAAAGAATAGTAATATTTGTCCCGATAGAGAGGCTATG
>DSAD01000248.1 GCA_011372875.1 Deltaproteobacteria bacterium | reverse complement strand
TGCCCATATACAGGAACTGAACAGAATGTATCTTCACCGGGACCGGCCCACCAATGTCATTTCTTTCCCCCAGCAGGAAGGGATCGGGCCGGAGGGAACACATCTCGGTGATATCGTCATTTCCGTTGAACGTGCGCAGATCGAGGCAACGGATTCACAAATGGATACCATGGACCGTCTCTTGCAGCTCCTCATCCATGGGATCTGTCACCTTCTCGGTTATAATCATGAGGATGTGTCCGTTGATACGGCAAAAGAGATGGAGGATATCGAGACATATCTCCTGAAAAGGATATCGGAAGGGTCATAGTGCCGGATTGGTAACCTTTATGCGGTTATTGGCCGGCCGGCATAGTCTGCGGCATAAAATATCCTGTGAGAGTTTTTACGAGGGTGGATATTCCCGGGGTTTTGCATGGTGATATATTATTGATAATCTGTAAACGATTATAGGCAGTTATAAGAGAAGGGATCATATAGAAAAAGTTCTTGCCATGCCTTGGGCCCTTTGCTATAAGGCTGATCTACGGGGCGTAGCGCAGTCTGGCTAGCGCACCTGCCTTGGGAGCAGGGGGTCGGAGGTTCAAATCCTCTCGCCCCGACCAGAGCAGGTTGGATGGGCGCCTGTAGCTCAGTTGGATAGAGCAACGGACTTCTAATCCGTAGGTCAGAGGTTCGAATCCTCTCAGGCGTGCCAGGGTATATGGTGAGTGTAGCTCAGTTGGTAGAGCACAGGATTGTGGCTCCTGTGGTCGTGGGTTCGATCCCCATCACTCACCCCAAACGCGAAGAGATGCGCCCGTAGCTCAGTCGGATAGAGCGTCGGACTTCGAATCCGCAGGTCGGGCGTTCGAGTCGCCCCGGGCGTGCCAGATACATATATGGGCCATTAGCTCAACTGGTAGAGCAACTGACTCTTAATCAGTAGGTCCCTGGTTCGAGTCCAGGATGGCCCACCAATGAAGCCGGGTACTTATACAGTGTCCGGCTTTTTCTTTTTTGGGATAGGAGCTATCTTTCGTGCGAGGTTGCGAAATGCTGTTGGAATGGATCAGGTTTCATGAAACTCTTATCGGGTATTCTGTTGGTCTTTCTCTGTCTGCATTTGTTCTAACCCTGATTATCATCCCTTTTCTTGTTGTGCGGATGCCGAAGGATTATTTTACCTATAACAGGGGTGATCTGAAGCGGTACCACAGGCAGCATATCACTATGAGGATAATGCTGCTGGTTTTAAAGAATGTCTGCGGTTACATTTTTATCCTTGCAGGTCTTGCCATGCTAGTGCTGCCAGGACAGGGGATTATTACCATTCTTATCGGGATTACACTTATCAGCTTTCCGAAGAAACGTGACTTCGAGTGTAGAATAATCAGGATCAAGGCGGTCGAGCGCACGATAAACTGGATGAGGGCGAAGGCGCATCAAGGACCGATTGACCTGCCGTCAAGAGCTATGGGCCATTGCGGACAAGAAAAGGATATAAAAGCCGATAAATGATACACAGCCGGTGATGATAGATTTTTTAAGGGTTTTGATCAGCACACAAGATAGATGTATCTGTTCGACTCGAGTATAAAAAAACGGAACCAATCAATAATAAGAGGCCCCACAGGTAATTTAAGGGAAGGGGATTTACAAACCCTGAAGATAAAGATATAAAGATTTTAACCTGCGTTGGTTTTAATTGAGAAATGAGGAGGAAAAAATGCAATGTTTCAATAGGGCACATATAATAAATGCAATGGTTTTCCTTTTGTTGATTGTTCTGTCTCAAAGCGTATATGCCCAAGCCCCCCTCAAGCCTGCACAGGAGGCATATGCCAAAGCCCAGGCCGCCTGGGAAAAGGGAGAGTGGGATACAGCTCTTAGTCTATGTGATGAAGCACTTAAGATCGACAAGCGATCAAAAGAGGTCTGGCAATTAAAGGGTCAGATATACTGGCAGATGAAGAATTACAAGATGGCCTTGAAATCCTATCAGGAATATCTGAAGATCGATCCGAAGAACGCACTTGTCTGGATAAACTTAAGCGCAACCTTCTTTGAGCTTGAACAGTACAAATCCATGGAAGAAAGTTATGCAAAGGCAAAAGAGATAGACCCCAAATATGCCCCCTTATATCAGAGTATGGGGGTAAACTATCTCATGATGGGCAATTACCAGGAGGCCCACAGAGCGTTTGCAGCACTGGAAGAACTGGGTGAACCCAGTATCTATTATCAATGGACAAAGCGTGTGCTGCAGATAATCAACAGCACATATGCGCCCGCTGAAAGCTGGAAGGCCAATGCAGAGAGTTATCAGACGGTTCTTGATCTTGCTGACCCTGATAAAACAGGATATCTGGTCATGTTGACCTCATCGGTCGGTACGTCATTTAAGTTTTCGGGAAGTTCGGAGAAACCTTTTAAATATGCACCAAACTTTGATGTCTGGAACGGTACCATGATTTTTGACAAAAAAGGGGAAGGTCTTCTCACCAGTGGAACACATTTTCGGTATCGGAAGATTTCAGGTGATACGTTGACCATTGAAGAAGGTGTAATAACTAACTGGAGGCTGGATCTCACATCTAAAAAGTGTTTCCTGATATCTCAATAGATTCAAGGGGCCGAAGCTTTCGCACATATAATCGAGGTCGTGGATCAGCCCTGATGCACCCTTGATCACTTGTTTTCCAAGGGATTCAAAGGCCCTTTCCCGGTTTACGCTCTGCAAGGGTTTATTTATGTGGATGCATGAATAAACCTGTATTTGCCAGTGACGCACTGCATTTTTGGTTTAATATAGTTGCTGTTTCTGGCGATAATGATTATAGAGACAGTGGTCAACTACTACATGATGGTTATTATAGCACAATGAAGACAATAGCAGTTAAACCAATGAGATGTGAGTTTGCCTCCGAAGGCCTGTTGTGGATAGACAAGATCGCAACAGGTGTCGGTATAATCATCTTCAATTCCAGAAATAAGCTGGCAGCCGGGATACACGTTCTCAGGGGTATCTCTCCGGGCAGAATCCCTGATAACCCCGCATACTTTGCAGATACCGCCATCGAATATGTCCTTGATGAATTCAAGAACAAAGGGGCACTGAACGGGGTTTCCATAGCCATTGCCGGGGGTGCTTCCATGCTGTCGTCTTCTGAAAAAGAAAATGTAGGATCAAACCTCGTGGCAATTGTAAAAGATATACTGCAAAACAAGAATCTTTCGGTCAAGCTGGAAGGGGTCGGCGGAACAAAGCTCAGGACCATGATCCTGAATATTGATGAAGGCAAAATCAAGATTACTTAGATAAGGATATACTGTGAAGATACGATGTCCTCATTGTAATAAAGAGTATACGATTGAGAAAAACCACCTCAAGGCCTATAATGGAGATATCATACTGCCATGTCCGAACTGTAAAGGTGAAATCCTGATAGACATGAAGATGCAGTCTTCCCAGGGAAAGACAGACCCGCACCCTGATTCAGAAAAGGTTCAGGAAGAAAAGCAAGAAGAGTTGACGGGGCAGGAATTAAAAGACAGAATTTTCAAGACGCTCAAAGACCTGCCGCCGATGCCCCAGGTTGCCCAGAAGGCTAGGAAGGTTCTCTCTGACCCGAATTCCAGTTTTACCGATCTGGCAAAGATAATAGAGACCGATCAGGGGATCGTGACAAGGGTTCTGAGGATGGCAAATTCAGCCTATTACGGTATGAGCGGTAATGTATCATCCGTCCAGCATGCGTCTGTAGTCCTTGGGACCAAGACGCTTATGGAACTTCTCAATCTGGCATGTTCATCCGAGATCCTGGGCAAGAATCTGCAGGGATACAATCTTGAGGCCGGAGATCTTTGGGGCCATTCCCTTGCCGTTGCCAATGCCTCCCAGATTATTGCAAAGAAAGTACATCCTTATCTCGAACAGGATGCCTTTGCCGCCGGTCTCATCCATGATGTGGGAAAGATCATTCTCGATCCATATATAATCGAGAAAAAAGAGGAATTCAGATATTTTGTACAGGAGGCAAAGGAGTCATTCCTGTTTGCTGAAAAACAGATCCTCGGATTCGATCATGCAGAACTTGCCTCAGAGGTATGCGAGAGATGGCAGATACCCGAGCAAATAGTATTGTCCATACGCTATCATCATGATCCTGGACCATCCAAGGGTGACGATCTCTCATATATTGTGCATATGGCGGATGCCATAGCCATTATGAGCGGTATCGGAGCCGGTATGGACGGGATGCTTTATCGGATTCATGAAAATGCCATGGACCATCTCCGCATCAATCAGGACGACATCCTAGATATCATGGCACAGGTTGTTCAGTATGTTGAAAAGGTAACCCAGGAACTTTAAACTGTAGCAATATACCTAACAAAAGCCGATATCCTATTTCATGCCCGGCATGATCTGCAAAGGGGTTCCCTTTATTGCTGATGGGTTTATAGTAAGAAAGAGGACAGGATCATGTATATCGGTAGAGATAATCTTAAAGCAGGCAGATACGCTGTCCTTGTACTGCTCGCTGTTATTGCGACTGTCGCATGGTGGGGATGCAGCACTCTTTATACTGAGAAACACGGGTCATCGTTTGAACCTTTTATTGCGGCCATGCCCTGGCCCGAGGCAGATTCACTGTTTCGAGGTGACAAGTGCTGGCTTGGAGGGGACGGAGCATATTCAATAGATCTCGGGAAAAACAGGATTTTGTGGCTCTTCGGCGACAGTTTCATAGACTCTTCACGGTCCGGAGACAGAAAAAATGCTGTAGTTATAAGAAACAGCCTTGCCATTCAGCAGGGCTATGATCCGACAACAGCGGGCATGGCCTTTTATTGGGGCGTCTTGAAACAGGAAGAGGGAGCCTATTTTACAAGTAAGGATGATAGTTGGTTCTGGCCAGGGGGTGGTGTCCTTGCAGGAGACACGCTGATCATCTTTCTTATGAGGATTGAGGATGCAGACAATGAGCTGGGTTTTGAGGCGGCCGGCTGGGCAGTGGTTTGTATAAGCAACCCGGATTCCTCCCCGAAAGAATGGGACATTGCCTGGCCTGAAGCTCCGAAGAATGATCTTGATATCATTATAGGATCTGCCGTATTATACATGGATGACTATCTCTATGCCTTCGGTACGAAGGCACAAGGCGGCGAGGTGTACCTGGTGCGTTGGCCGGTGGGCGATGTCGTAAAAGGCGATCTTTCAAGGATGTCCTGGTGGTCCGGGGATATTTGGTGCGGGGATGGCGAGATAAGCGCAGGGCCATCAATGCTTTTTTCAGATGCACAGATGGAGTATACGGTTCATTACGAAGGCGCATTCGGCCTTTTCATGCAGATACAGACAGCGGGTTTCATGGACAGGCGTCTGGCCTTTCGAACAGCACTGCAGGTTACCGGGCCCTGGTCTGAGATGAAACCGTTCTATGCTCCTGTCGAGATGATGAACAAAGAGTTGCTCGTTTATGCGGGAAAGGCCCACAATGCCCTGTCAGGTTCTGATCTGGTTTTTACATATGCTGTTAATTCTCTGGACTTTGATAACATTGTCTCGGACAATACCCTATACTACCCCGTGTTTGTGAGAGGCTCTCTTTATAGGGG
>DSAD01000033.1 GCA_011372875.1 Deltaproteobacteria bacterium | reverse complement strand
GTACTTTGTTTTTGAGATTGTTTTTTTGACCAACGAGTTGCCATGTGTAGTGAAACCATTCCGACATAGGTGTAAGCCATGCTTCCCCTCCGGATGATTCGATCACATCTATGACATTCTGGTTTGAAAAGGTATTAAGCCGGACAAAGATCTCCCCTACTATTCCTACGAGAGGTTTTCTTTGCTGACTGTAGTCCACCTCTATCAATAGTCGTTTTATGAGAGAATCTATCCTCTCTTTCCAGTTTCTTCCTGAAGCTATATCAGCACAAAGGTCTTTAAGGGCCTTATCGAAGAACTTCTTTGCAGTATCAGGATCGGGATGATACGGCATGGTGCGGCATCTAAGTTTGAAAAGGGCGTCTCCCAGACAAATGATATCCCAGGTCTGTCGCTCTACTTTGGGGGACAAGAAGGAATATCCATTCTCGGATGTAGGCGAGAAGATAACCGCATTATCAAGACCAGATCTTTCAAGTATACGGGACTGGAGTGTGGCATATTGACCAAATCTGCAAGGCCCTTCTGCCCTGGGCATAAGGAGCGCATTTTTGTCAGTTGAGTTGTTGCTTGATGATGCTATGAATTTGCCGATAGTAACCGCCATGGGAAGGCATTCACTCCCGCGGCACAGCGATCTGCCCATATTACATTCAGCCAAGGTTTCATCCCCCATGGCAAAGGCGTTAAAACCGTGATGCTGTAATAACGCTGACCAGAGCCGCGGTATATAGGCATGTATCTGTGGTATCCAGATCTTTGTATCATCTTTAATTTTATCAAGATGGTATGTAATCCTTGATACATGGTTTTTCTCCAAGGTATTGTCTTGAATACGATACTGCCCGATCATGTCACAGAACGCCTCAATCCTTGTCTGGTAGCCGGTGGCTGATCCATGCTCGTCGAGTTCAAGGATAAGATAGGGTTTATCTTTGGAGATCTCTTCGAAATAGCTTAGTATGAATGAATCGGGGCCGCATGAGAAGTTTGAAAGCATCAAAGGAAACATGTTTGTTTTTTTCTTAAGGGTAATGGCCTTTCTCAATATTCTTTGTCCCTGATACCAGTACATATCAGGGAAGAGGCTTGTAACATCTTTATTATCAGCCTCATCAGGGAGTATATCCATGAATATAACCCTGTATCCGAGAGACTCTATGAGGTCTGGTATGCCCAGATTCAATACCAAATGATACAGGTTATATGACCTTCCGAGGATCACGATACATTTCTCGTCTTCGGGAATCTTATCCAGCAGGGTCTTCCCCTTTGACATTAGCGCTTGCCGGTAGCTCTCGAGTGATTTCATCCCTGTTTTTATGGATTTCTTGAGTGTATATGACGGAATATCTTTAATCCCTGCCTTGAAGAGAGACCTTTCTATATTGCGCGCCTGTACGGACAACGGTTCGTTCAGGTCGATAACTGGTGAGAATACCCGATCGGCAAAGGGCCCTTCACGGTAAAAACTTGATATTCCTGTAATAAAAGGACAATAGACACTCCTGGGAGCGATCTTCCCATCCTTTTTATCCTGGATGAGATAAGGCAGTAGGATCTTGTCATTAGGGTTTTTCTTTAAGAGTACATTGGTTGCGGCTATGAACACCTTTGCCGGAAAACAGAAATCACCGGTACCGATAGAGGAAAGCTCGTTATGTATTTCTCCTTTGGATGGGTAGCAGAACTCTATGTTGATGTCACATGACGTGGAGATCTCATAAAATAAGGGGCTTAACTCTTCATAAAGACCCAGGGCCGGGATCTTGAAGGAATATTTTTTCCCAGGTTGGGTTGATTGATACGTACGTAATAGTTCCTGTCTTATAGCAGCCGAGGGATTAGGGTCTTTACCCTTTGGAATGGAACCCGGTTCCATTCCGCACATATATCCCCAGCTTACCTTTTCATTACCTGTTTTAACCGAGGTGATCTTGCAGTTATTCTCGCATCCTTTACAGTGAAACTCATGTATTTTCACTTCAGGTATAGTAAGGCCTTTAAACGATGTGTGGTCTTTGACCCTTTCACTCACGAGAAGAGCTGCGCCATAAGCTCCCATTACATGACAGAAGGGTGATACCATTACCTGAGCTCCTGTAGCCTGCTCCAACGCCGCGACAAGACCCTTGTTTCGTGCTGTCGCACCCTGGAAGACTATTCGTTGTCTTGAGAAGCTTCTGCTTCCCACAACCCTGCACAGGAAGTTTTTGAATATCGCAAGGAGAACGCCGGCCATTATACGGTCTTTGGGTTGACCGGCCGCCAGTTGAGTGTTCACCTCCTGGTTCATAAACACCGTACACCGATCGGAATTGGCCAGTGGCAAAACTCCCATCACATTGTTGCTGATATCCTCAAGGCTCATACCAAGGGTGTTTGATTGTTCTTCGACAAAGGATCCAGTGCCTGCTGCACATACGTAATTCATGTTCACGTCCACGATACGGCCACGATCGAGGCGGATAAACTTGGAGTCCTGCCCTCCTATCTCAAAGATGGTCTCCACGTTCTCGTCCACTGTCTTTGCGCCCTTTGCGTGTGCGGAGATCTCGTTTACAATGTAATCCGCCGCTATAATCGATCCGATCAGTTTTCTTCCGGAACCGGTGGTGCTGCAGCCCTTTATATCGCAGGCGAAACTGAGCGATTTCTGGAGCTCCTGTATGCCCTGAAATATGTTTCTTATAGCCTGAATGGGGTCTCCCGCTGTTCGTGTGTAGATATCAAGTCGGATAGACTGTGTGTTGTCAACGAGGACAGCCTTGGTGGATGTAGAACCCACATCAACACCTATGTAGGCATCAAAATCTTCGTCAGGATTGATATTGTGCCAGATTTCATTGCCGAGCCTGTCTTTTTGCCTGCTGATATCATCTGAAGGGAATGTGCTTTTTATCAACTCGAGGTTGCGTGCGTTTTCTGCTTCATAGTTGGCGGTGTGTGCAGCCTTGATTTTAGATATGAAATCAGCCAAGGCGTAGCCATTCAATCTAGACTGAGAACACAAACCCCTGGCCCTGCAAAATGCTGGTGTATGTACGATGGTTGCCTCTGGAAGGATTCTATTCAAATAATATCTTATATGAGGATTAGCAAGAAGCCCTCCTGAGACGATTATGTCCTCTCCATCGGGGATGTTTCCCCCGAATACACTCTTTATTCCTGATATAACAAGGCCTTTGCACAGACCATTGTACATTGCCTCAGGGGTATATCCGTCCTGCTGTAGATGTATGAGGTCAGTCTTGGCAAATACGGCGCATCTGGTGGCAACCGTAGGGGCGTTATCATCTATCGCAATGCCGTTAAGATCATTAAAAGTAAGCCCTAGACGGCCCATCTGCTCATCGAGAAATGATCCGGTGCCTGATGCACAAGCTGGATTTGTCCGGTAAGAAAGTATCCGACCATTGACGTCAATTTTAACAAGCTCAATCTTTTCGGCACCAAAGATCAAGAGATGTTTATGGGGATAATTCTCCCTTATATAATCTATCTCAGCCAGTATGCCTTCATAATACCACTGGTCAATCTCGGTACTGCGGATATTGCCGGAGATACACACTGCTAGAGGCTCTGGCTGCAATCTGGAGAATTCTTCGATCAGTGTTGCTTTCGGTGAACCCCGGTGGTGTATGTTTTTCGAAAGGATGAGTTCCCCTGTTTCACCTTCATGCCATATCTTGGTATAAGAGCTTCCAATATCAATACCAGCATAGCTCATGTAATTCCTCCATATAAAGCTAAATAACATTCAATATATTACAGACAACTATATTTGTTTTATACAAGCAACGTTACTACTCTTGAAGATCAGATGGTATGAAATTTCTCACACCTATAATTGTACGTTGCCACTGCCTTGAATATAGATGCTTATCAGAAATAAAGCGCAAACCTCCTCGCCCCCGGTGAACAGGATCTTTATGTCCCTGCCATGGTCTTGAGCAGTGCTATAAGGTAGTCCCACATTCTTGTGACACTGTCGATATCTACACGTTCGGAAGGTGAGTGTGCCTGTTCCACCGTGGGTCCGAGCGAGATCATGTCCATGTCCGTGATGTTCTGACCTATGACCGCACACTCGAGTCCTGCATGGATTAGCTTTACCAGCGGCGGTTTTCCATACAGAGATTCATAGGCCTGTTTTGCCATTCTGAGTGTCTCTGATTCGAAATTCGGCTTCCATGCCGGGTAATCGTGATGCTGAGTTACCTGTGCCCCCATTACCCATCCAATGGATTTTACCATGTCGGAGACATCCTGAATGGATGAGGAATATACGCTCCTCTGATTGGTGGCCAGTTTGAACCTGGTACCTTCCACGCTGCATATGGCCAGATTTGTGGAGGTTATCACCATGTTATCGACAGATTCATTCAGGTTGACAACCCCATGGGGAAGGATGGATATCATGGTGAGTATCTTGTCGGTATCTTCAGGAAGGATGACCTTTTCCGGGGCAGGCACATCCTTGGTCAGTTTGAGACTGACAAAGTCTTCTATTCCATGAAGTTCCTGCGAAAGCGTAGAGTTCCATTGATCAATGGCATCGAATAAGCCCGGGATATTTTCTTCCTTAATGTAAACTACAGCCCTGGCATCGCGGGGGATGGCGTTGTGTTTGGTTCCGCCTTCCAGTGTGGCGAGATGGTAGGGTATGGATTCCTTAATGCTTTTCATGAATCTGTTCAGAAGTTTGATTGCGTTGCCCCTGCCTTTATGTATGTCAAGGCCGGAATGGCCTCCCTTAAGCCCGGTTATGGATATTTCAGCCGGCACATGACCCTGGATCGGATTCGATAAGGCGAGATCCATTGTGATATCGGTGTCTCTTCCGCCTGCGCATCCTATATACAAGGTGTCGTCATCTTCTGAATCTAGGTTGATCAGTGTCTTTCCGGTTATGAAGCTGTCTGTCAGCATGTAGGCGCCGGTCAGCCCTGTTTCCTCTTCAATGGTGAAGAGGAGTTCCAGCGAGGGGTGAACAAGGGATGTCTCTTCCATGATTGCAAGCATCGCAGCCATGCCGATCCCGTTATCTGCACCGAGCGTTGTTCCATCTGCCTTTATCCACTTGCCGTCACGGACAAGCCTGATGGGGTCGGTGTTGAAATCATGAAGAGTGTCCATATCCTTTTCGCAGACCATATCCATATGAGCCTGCAGTATTAGAGGTTTTGTTCCGGGAGTACCGTCTTTAAGAACAAGTACATTGCCGGCACTGTCTATCCGGTATTCCAGGGAAAGCCTATCCGCCATGTTTACCAGGTAATCCCGGATGCGGTCCTCTTTCCCGGATTCCCTGGGGATCTGGGATACCTCTTCAAAATATCTCCACAAATGCTCAGGTAATAGACCCTGTATCGCTCTCATATCTCACTCTCCCCAATTGATGTCTAATGAGTATCGTCTGCCGGCCATGCCTTTGCCCTTAATGCCTCGTCAGTAATTGAAGTACCCAGCAGCACGCGGCCGGGGTATCGAACAGCTGTTTCAATTCGCTGTGTCCTTTCCCCATCAGGGACAGGAGCTGTTGATTCCCCACAGCTTTCCTGCGGGGAATCAACAGATCGAATCTGCTTTACTATAATCGTATTATGAAGGTTTGGCCATGCAAAAAACCGATTGAAATGATGTCTGGGGTTTTGCAGTGAACAATGGGGTTTATATAGTTCTGGATATTTGATATAGTGCGAAGAGAATGTAGAGAAATAG
>DSAD01000188.1 GCA_011372875.1 Deltaproteobacteria bacterium | reverse complement strand
TGTTAATTATCAATGTGTTACACTTTAACCATAGCAGATTCTACCGCAATCCCCAACTGTTTTTTACTCCTTATCCAAATTATTTCATCGAGTTATACTTTCCGGATGGACACTATTTAAGATATTTTTTCATGACATCTTTAAAGATAGGTGCCTTCTTTTTTTGCTGTGGGAGATCCTCACCATGTCGCATTGATCTGATGCGTTCGGACCTGATATCTGCCGCGAGTTTTTCGCTGTATCCTTCGGACAACCACCCTATTTTTTCCCAGGTCAATTTCCCTTCCAATTTGAAATTAATGTAATAGCAAACATCGGGGATT
Organism: Deltaproteobacteria bacterium; assembly: GCA_011372875.1. GTDB lineage: Bacteria > Desulfobacterota > Desulfomonilia > UBA1062 > UBA1062 > DSAD01. Next base: position 5,467 of record DSAD01000188.1, on the reverse strand, counting down.
GTCTTCCCTCGGGGTGATTTTGCTTCCCTTGTATCAGAAACAAGATGATAAACGCCGATCGATTTTGTAGCTAATCGTTTCTGTGCCATGGTCTACCATTCCCCTGAATGGGTGTAACCTATTGCTAACCTGGAGTGTTATTTTAGATGATTTTGAGTGATAAAAGGCCCAAAGGTCGCAGGTTCAAATCCTGCCCCCGCTACCATTTAACAAGGCTGGAAGCGTTTTTACGAATCAGCTACAACACTTTTACAACAGAACCAGTTTTTTATTATCCCGAAAAAAAAGATAAGCAGAAAATCCACCGGCAGATTTTAAGATTATCCGAGATAGGTCTTGGTGATACTGACCCTGCTATGACCGAGATCCTCTGAAACCTGCAACCGGATCTTTTTATCCAGGTCTTTTATTTCTTTCTCGGATAAGCCGGTTTCCTGCTTTGCGTATTCCACCCATTCCTTGCGCTCCATACCCTGTTCAGCAGGGCATTTATTGAAGTAGAATGTCGTATTCCTGAGTGGTTTTATCGTAACAGGTTCCGCACCCCACCATCTTCATGTCTCCCATGCCCTTGGTTTTGAACTCTACGGTAATATCGCACTCAAGATACCTGTTGCCCTGGTTTCCGAGATGGGCCTTGCCGTTGAATCTTTTCATGGGCAGGTTGTCGAGCTTTATTATTGGATTGTCGTCGGTTAAGAGCACGGTAAAAGGGCCGGTAAGAGATCCATACGGGGTTTCAGGAAAGGTTATGGTGCCGGTTTGATATTGAGGGTTGAACGAAACGATACCATAGTAAAAACGCCCGTTATTATCTATGAGTGTCGCCTCTCCTTTGGCCTTGCACCCGTTGAGAAAAAGAAAGGAAAGCATGCATAGAAAAATATAAAATCCTGTCCTCATGGTAACCCTCCTCAAGATGAAAACCTGATAAAGAATATGCGTCAATACAGTATTGCCTTCAGCGTCTTCAGGGGGTCTATCATATCTCTGTTTCTTAATCAAGTTTCTCCCAAGATGATTATGTCCTCTGTGTGGTGAGTTCATAAGAATAAGGAAAGTATTGTGGCTGTTAAAGATAAAAAAACAGGGATACTCCATTATATGAAAACAATTACAAAAGGAGTGTCCCCTGTGCTTTATTTCAATTATAATAATGTCGTCTTTGCCCTGTCACAAGTCGATCAAAGCATTTGCACTACACAATATCACCTCTTTAAGCCCCCTTTTCGAACCTAATATCTGCACAGGAGACCTATATCTTATACAGAAACAAAAGGGCTTAATCAATATGAAATATTTATGTGAAATATTTATGTATATCTATTTTATATCCTTATGATATTCCTGCAGGGATTTAAGCGAATCCTTGCCCTTTCTGTACGCTTCGATACCGCGGGCTGCTGCGATGGCTGCAGATAGGGTGGTGATATAGGGCACCTTATATTTGATGGCCGCCTTTCTGATGTAGGAGTCGTCATGCTTGCTGAGTTTTCCGCTCGGGGTGTTGATGATGAGCTGGTAATCATTGTTTTTTATCCCGTCTACGATGTTGGGTCTTCCTTCATGGACCTTGAGTACCATTTCAGAGGCTATGCCGTTTTCTACGAGAAATGCATGCGTGCGTCTGGTAGCAAGGATCTTGAACCCGAGGTTGTAAAACAGACGTGCAGCATCAAGCACTGCAGGTCGGTCCATTCGTGATACGGTAATCAGTACTGTCCCCTCTTGCGGCAGGATCTGTCCGCCGGCCTCCGATGCCTTGTGAAAGGCCAGACCGAAAGATTTGGCCATACCGAGAACCTCTCCGGTAGAGCGCATTTCCGGCCCCAGCAGCGGGTCTACCTCAGGGAACATGTTGAAAGGGAACACCGCCTCTTTCACCCCGAAATGAGGTATGTTTCGGACCTTGATATCCAAGTCTTTCAGTGTCTTGCCCAGCATGATTTTTGTGGCCAGATGGGCCATGGGTATGTTGCAGACCTTTGATACAAGCGGGACTGTTCTCGATGCCCTTGGGTTTGCCTCAAGTACATAAACCGTATCCTGTGCAATTGCATACTGGATATTCATGAGGCCGACAACGCCAAGCTCAATGGCGATCTTTCTCGTATATTCATATATGGCATCAAGATGTTTTGATGAAATGCTGATGGGAGGGATAACACAGGCGGAATCGCCTGAATGTATGCCTGCACGTTCGATATGCTCCATTACGGCCGGTACAAAGGCATCTGTTCCGTCCGAGATGGCATCCGCTTCCGCTTCGATGGCATCTTCTAAGAACTTGTCGATCAGTATAGGCCTCTGGGGTGTTATGCCCACAGCTGCCTCTACATACTGAATCAGCATCTCCTCGTCGTGTACTACCTCCATGCCTCGTCCTCCCAGCACATACGAGGGCCGGACAATAAGGGGGTATCCAATATTGTCTGCAATGGCCAATGCCTGATCAAGATTGCTTGCCATTCCGGATTTGGGCATGGGAATGCCGAGTTTTCTCATTATCTTGTCAAAGTTGTCTCTGTCTTCAGCCAGGTCTATTGCTGCCGGAGATGTCCCGAGTATTTTCACCCCTGATCGTTCCAGCTCGTTTGCAAGGTTGAGGGGTGTCTGTCCGCCGAATTGAACGATTACCCCCTCGGGCTGTTCATTTTCATAAATGCTCAGCACCTCTTCAACTGTCAATGGCTCGAAATAGAGCTTGTTAGAGGTATCATAGTCTGTAGATACGGTCTCGGGATTGCAGTTTACCATGATGGATTCAAAACCCATATCCCTGATTGCCAATGCCGCATGTACACAGCAGTAGTCAAATTCAATACCCTGGCCGATACGGTTCGGGCCGCCGCCCAATACCATTATCTTCGGGTTTTTGCTCACATCGACCGTATCTTTACCGTTGTAGGTGGAATAATAGTATTCTGCGTTTTCCACCCCGCTTACCGGGACACTATCCCATGCATGAACTGTCTGCAGCACCTTTCGCCTTTGCCTGAGAGAACTTTCATTCAGGTCCAGGAGTTCCGCGAGATACCTGTCTGCAAAGCCGTCTTTTTTAGCCTGGATCAATAGTTTGTCCGGAAGGGTCTTGCCTTTATATGAGAGGATCTCCTCTTCCAGTTCCACGAGCTCTTTCATTTGCTCGATAAACCATGCCTTGATATTTGTTTTCTGCATAAGGTCATCTATGGATGCGCCCTTTCTCAGTGCCTCGTACATGATGAAATGGCGTTCGCTTGACGGCTCTCCCAGAAGATCAAGGAGTTTCTTCAGGTCTTTCTTGTGGAAATCTTTCGCAAAACCAAGACCATAACGGCCGATTTCAAGAGAGCGGATAGCCTTTTGAAGGGCCTCTTTGTAATTTTTACCGATGCTCATGACCTCGCCCACTGCCCTCATCTGGGTTCCCAGCTTGTCCTGGACACCCTTGAACTTTTCAAAGGCCCACCGGGCAAATTTTACGACCACATAATCTCCTGAAGGTTCGTACCTGTCCAGGGTGCCTGATTTCCAGTACGGAATCTCGTCCAGGGTAAGGCCGGCTGCCAGTTTCGATGATATGAGTGCGATAGGAAAGCCTGTTGCCTTTGAAGCAAGGGCCGATGATCGTGATGTCCTGGGATTGATCTCGATGACTACCACCCTGTCTGACCTGGGGTCATGTGCAAACTGAACGTTTGTACCGCCGATCACCTCTATGGCCTCTACAATATCATAGGCGTATTTCTGAAGTCTTTTCTGCAGGTCTTTGCTGATGGTGAGCATGGGTGCCGTGCAGTATGAATCACCTGTATGTATACCCATAGGATCGACGTTTTCGATAAAGCACACCGTGATCATATTGTTCTTTGCATCCCTGACAACCTCGAGCTCAAGCTCTTCCCATCCGAGAACAGACTCTTCAATGAGGACCTGACCGATAAGGCTGACAGACAATCCTCTGCTTACAATGGTCTGGAGTTCTTCAACATTATAGACAAGCCCGCCGCCGGTACCTCCCATGGTATAGGCAGGGCGGACCACTACCGGATATCCAAGCTCAGTGGCAATCTTTTCAGCCTCTTCAATACTGTATGCAGGTTCGCTTTTAGGCATATCTATGTCGAGGCGGTCCATGGTTTTCTTGAATGCAATTCTGTCTTCGCCTCTTTCAATGGCATCTATATTCACCCCGATGATCTTGACATTGAACTTCTCGAGCACCCCTTTTCGGGCCAGATCAGAGGAGAGATTCAAACCTGACTGTCCGCCGAGGTTAGGTAGAAGAGCATCAGGACGTTCTTTCTCGATGATTGCAGTGAGGCTCTCGGTATTCAGAGGTTCTATATAGGTGATATCTGCAATTTCAGGGTCAGTCATTATGGTTGCAGGGTTTGAATTGACCAGGACTATCTCATATCCGAGTTCTCTAAGTGCCTTGCATGCCTGAGTGCCAGAATAGTCAAACTCGCATGCCTGTCCGATAATAATAGGCCCTGAGCCGATAATCATTACCTTGTGAATATCATCTCTTTTTGGCATATATTTTCCCCTATCAAAAATGCGCTTGCACTATAGGGAAGCTGTTGAGGGGAGTCAAGCCAAAAGGGAGAGGGCCTTGACTGAAAAGGGCTCTTGTTAATAACGGGTTTACGGCAATGGCACTGCCGGTGTTCCTAAATGATCATGGATCCTTTGTGGAGATCACAGGTATATCCATATGAGGTGATCATCTCTGGACACGGCAGTTACCAAGCCGAGATCCGTAACCTTGTCGAACTACCCGAAAGACATTTGTTTTAGGCAAAGGTGCTTTCCATTAATCCCGAGTTGTTATATCCCCTTTCCGGCAATGTAGTGTGCCAGGTCAGCGATACGACAGGAGTATCCCCATTCGTTGTCATACCATGCGACCAGCTTTGCCATGTTTCCCTGCAGTACCTGGGTGAACTCAAGGTCTATAATCGAGGAATCGTCATTTCCTTTGAAATCGCTTGATACAAGAGGTTTATCTTCACAGGACATGATACCTTTCAGGCTGGTTTTTGATGCACGTATCAGCCGTTTCCTCAGATCATCGGTTGTTGTTTCCGTCTTGAGCACAACTGCGAGGTCCACAACAGACACTGTAGGCGTAGGGACGCGCAGCGCATAGCCGTCTATCTTTCCTTTCAGTTCGGGGATAACCAGGGATACCGCTTTTGCTGCGCCGGTCGTTGTAGGAATGATGTTCATGGCTGCAGCGCGCGCCCTTCTCAGGTCTGTATGGGGCATGTCGAGAATCCTCTGGTCATTGGTATATGCGTGTACAGTAGTCATCAATGCTTTTTCAATACCGTAGGCCTTGTGGATCACCAGTGCGGGAGGTGCAAGGCAGTTTGTCGTACATGAAGCGTTCGAGATAATGTGATGCTTCTTGGGATTGTATTTATTATGGTTAACCCCCATAACCACAGTGATATCTTCCTGTTTTGCCGGTGCGGTG
>DSAD01000109.1 GCA_011372875.1 Deltaproteobacteria bacterium | reverse complement strand
CCTGACGGTTAATTTTGATGCAGTTTGCCTTGCACCTGACAAACTGCCACGAAAATCCTTCGTGGATACCTTGTTGCGCATGGTCGCATGAGCCTAACTGACTTGATTATGGTGAAACTTCAGCTTAAGATGTAAGCATTGTTGTATTTATTGACGCCGCAACAAAAAGAATGAGAGAAAATGACAGTTGATAGTGAAAAAAATATTAAAGTATTCTCTGTCATCGCCGATGAGAGTAAAAGAAAGTTAAAATCTGTGAAAGGAGGTTGATGGAAACACAGGTTCTGATCAGGAACTAAAAAAACTGATCACAAAAAACAAACCGGCCAAGGATGGTCGGAAACCTAAAAAAATCAAGGAGGATTCAAATTATGGCACTTCGTATTAACACCAACGTAGCAGCACTCAACGCACACAGGCAGTTACTCGGCACGGAAACAAGACTCAACTCCAGCATGCAGAAACTCTCCAGCGGCTACCGCATCAACACCGCCGGCGACGATGCATCAGGCTTGGTCCAGGCAAACGCTATGCGTGCCAATATCCGGTCTCTAAACGTTGCAGCACAGAATACCATCCAGGGCAAGGCCAACCTGGCCATTGCAGAAGGCGATGCCAACACGATTGAGGGTATCCTCGAGAGGATGAAGGAACTGTGCGTCAAGGGAGGTGGAGCCACAACCCAGGCAGAAATGGATACACTGATAGAGGAGATCGACCGTATTGCTGATAGTAGTCAGGCATCAACTGGAACCATCCAGGTAGGTGTTGACGCCACTACGGCTTCCCAGATAACAACCACTGTATCAGCTATGGGTGCATCAGATCTTAGCGTTGCAACAGTCACTGCCGATGCAACCGGCATCGCTACCGTCGATGCAGCTATTGCCCAGATAGGAGGCATATTGGGTGATATAGGCGCCACAATGAACCGTCTCGAATACACCTATGCCAACCTCCAGACACAGATCGAAAACTTATCCGCCTCGGAATCGGCTATCAGGGATGTCGACATGGCTGCGGAGATGGTGAACTTCACCAAGAACCAGATCCTGCTCCAGGCCGGTACAGCGATGCTGTCACAGGCCAACATGTCCACGCAGAACGTCCTTTCCCTGTTCGGATAATATCAGTCATGACGATCATGGGGGAGGTCGCCTCCCCCATGTATCTATGACTGAAAGGCGGGTATCGCCATGAAGATTGAAAATATAAATATCAGAACAGTAGATCCTGCACGGGTATTCAGTGCTCGTGAAGGTACTGCGGCCACTGCCCAAGCATTGTCCAGTGGGGAAAAGGAAGTATTATTGTCTCGCAGGGCTGTTGAAAATGAAAAACGCGGTGCTGAAAGAATCAAGAATGAAAAACGATCTGCCGAAGAGATCAAAAAGGATCTCAGCGAGATCAATGCTCGGCTGGAGAATATGAACAGATCCATTCGGTTCAGTGTCGACGACAGTTCGCACGATATAGTGGTGAAGGTGGTGGACAAGGAAAGCGGTGAAGTGATAAGGGAGCTGCCGCCCGAGAGTGTTATCAGGCTTCGTGAGCGCATGGCTGAGGTATCAGGTCTGATTCTTGAAGACGAAGTGTAGGGACAGGAACAGGTCCCTGCATCGAACCTCGTGGACCCTTACTTCATTTGAAAGGCAGGAATTTATGGCATTTTCTATTTCAGGACTTTCATCCGGACTGGATTGGGACAGCATTATCACCCAGTTGGTAGCGCTTGAGCGCAGGCCCATTACCCTGCTGGAGAACAAGCAAACCGTCCTCAGTCAGAGAAAGTCTGCCTGGAGCGAAGTAAATACCATGCTCGCTTCCCTGAAAACCGATGTCGGCTCTCTTTCTTCCCTTGATGATTTCGATCTTTTCACCCCGAGAGCATCCATTTCCGGCACGACAAGAGATGTAGAGGACTTCATCAGGTTTGCCGTCGGATCAAATGCAACAGAAGGATCCTACAGTATTACCGTCAACAACCTGGCGGAATCGCAGAAGCTCTCAAGCAAGAGCTTCGGCTCGACAAGCGGGGCCCTGGGAATATCCGGAGATGTCATTATCAATAGCCGGGTGCTCAGCATCTCTGCAACAGACAGCCTTGGAAACATCCAGACAAAGATCAATGCCCTGAATTTCGGAGAGAACCCGGCAGGAGTTACAGCATCGATCCTGAGTCTGTCCGATGGTGAATACCGGATGAGTATCACTTCAAAGGCGACCGGGTCGGAAGGTATTTCCATAGCCAATGCATCGGGCAGCGATATCCTCACCGAACTCGGTCTGGCAGACGGCACCCTGACGCTGCGCAATGCCGTTACCGGCGGCGCCCAGTCAGAGGCATTTTCAAGCTCCACTGACATTGTGGGAGATGCTCTGGGGCTGACCAGTGCGGCCTCGGGCACTGTCACCATTGCCGGGGCTGGTATAAACATTGATCTGTCCGCTGATTCACTTGAAGACATAGCCGGTACGATCAACGGCAACGGTGTTCTGCAGGCTGCCGGGGTAAGCGCCTCCATATTTTCCTCGACTGATGATAATGGCACGGCTGTCTATACCCTTCAGATCGACGGGACCCAGAGTTTTGTTGATTCAAACAACATCCTGCAGACACTGGGCGTACTCAAACAGGGTTATTCCGATGTCTCGGGCGTGACCGGGAATGCGCAGAACACGACAAACGGCACAGCGATATCCGAGAGCACGCTCCTTACCGATATCGACGGATACAACACCTGGACATCAGGAGATACGATCACCATCGAAGGGCTGGACCATGATGGTGTCGGTGTAGGCCCGACAGATTTTACCATAACCTCGACATCTACTATGGGAGATCTTCTCGATGCCATAGAGACCGCTTTTGGAAGCGAGGTCAATGCATATGTTGACGGCAGCGGGGCCCTGGTGGTGGAGGATAACCAGTCCGGTGTCTCGAACCTTTCTCTCGCCCTGTCATCGAGCATCGCGGCTATGAACTCTTCTCTGGATTTCGGCACGTTCGATCTGTCCACGATCAGAAAGCGTGAGGTGGTGGCCGGGCAGGATTCAGAGATAACCATCGATGGCGTGACATTTAGCAGGTCCACGAATCAGATCAGTGATGTGATAGGCGGCGTGACCCTGGACCTTGTCGGTGCGGATCAAGATGCGACCATCACACTCAACGTCAACAGGGACTATGATGGTGTTAAAGAAAAGATTCAGGATATCGTCGACGGATACAACAAACTGATGAGCTACATAGATAAACAGAACACCGCATCTGCAGATGGCGAGACCACGGGGACGCTCTTTGCCGATTCATCTCTCCGCTCTGTGAAGACCACGCTGAGAGGGATTGTCCTGTCTGAAGTCAGCGGTCTGGATTCAACCCTTACTCGGCTGAGCCTCATAGGAATCAGCATAGATAAGACAGGCCAGCTTTCTATCGATGATGACGAACTGGTCGGGTACCTGCAGACAAACTTTCAAGAGGTTGTGAACCTCTTTGCAGCGCAGGGGTCGAGTACGAGCAACGACCTTACCTACATCCACTCAACTGCGAACACCAATATAGAAGGCGACTATGATGTGGAGATCACCCAGGTTGCCACCAGGGCCAGTGTCCTGGGCAGCGGGTTCTCCGGAACGCTAAGCAGCGATGCAACATTGACCCTGACCAGTTCCGGAGGCACGCAGCAGACCATCTCTTTAAGCGCCGGGTGGAACATTACCTCTATCGTGAATGCCATCAATTCCGGCAATACTCTGGGCATCACTGCCGAGAATGACGGTGGCCAGCTCAGTATATCAAACAGTTTATACGGCAGTTCCGGTGATTTCACCGTATCCGGGATCAGTGTGGAGCTTGGCATTGCGGACGGTGACTATGCGGGCGACGATGCGGCCGGCAGGATCAGGGTGCAGGGGGCTTCCGAATGGATGACCATGACCGGCAAGGGACAGACCCTGACCGGCGACGACGGTCAGGACGTGCACGGCCTGGTGATCAAGTATACCGGTACCACTACCGACACTCTGGACTTCACGTTTACCAAGGGGGTCGCCGATAAGCTCGACCAGGCTCTTTACACCATGACTGACAGCGTCGACGGTTATGTGGCGACCAAGCAGAATTCGTTGCAGAGCCAGATAGAAAAGATTGATGGGAAAATTGATAACATGGAAGTACGTCTCACCAAGTACCAGGAAACCCTGATGGCTAAATACTCGGCCATGGAATCGATGTTGAGCACCCTGCAGGCACAGCAGTCGTGGCTGGAAAGCCAGATAAGTTCACTTACGTCATCCTGGGGTAAGTCCTGATAACAACCGGAAGGATAAAGAAAAGCCGGGATATCGGGCACGCCTGATATCCCGGCTTTTCTATTTGAGCCTTGGTGGTCAGTTTATTCGCAGCCCGCCTCGGAAACGCCGAATGACGCAGCATAGATAATGACCTTTTCCCCGTCCATCTCGGCAACCTTGAAGTGAGCGCACTTCAGGTCAGGCTCACCGTTTTTAGCCCGGTTCGGCCACCAGTAGCTGGTCCATCCCGCGCCGTCAGCTTGAGCCTTGGATTTCATCTCGGCCCCGAAATACTTTCCCTTTGCACCCCGTATTCCCGTACAGTCCTTGTTAAGGAGTTCTGGGGCAACCGGATGCATGATCACCACTGCATTGTAGTCGGTGATGTAGAGATAATCGAGTCCATTGTTGAAACGGAATGTCTCGAGCTCGGGAAATGCCGCCTTTCCCTTGCTCTCGATGAGTTTTACTCCGTAGTCGACAGCATCCACCAGTCCCTGTCTTGCTGCGTTCTCATCCGCAAAGACGTTTGAAAGGCTCATGGTAACAAAGAAAAGGGCCATAAAACACATTTTCAGAAACCTCATATTCTTACCTCCTGACAGTTTTTGTGCTCTTGAGGGGGAGCATGTATAGCATGTATCGTATCGGCATTCTGTGAAAGATATATTAGTGTATCGATGTGCATCAGAAGTTCGATCTCATTCAATGCTTTGCGCCGAGCAGGATCTAAGCCTTGCGTTGCAGCTAAATAAGGTTCTCCGCTTCTCATCCGGCCCTGTTGTGTGGGATCGGCTTTATGCCGCGATACGATTTCTGCCACCCGGAACAAGATCGCGGCTGAAGCCGCTCCCAGAGTGGATAGTCCTTCTCTGATGCAAAGTGAGGGTTTAAGGCTATGAGAAATGTGGGTCTTTCAGGACCGGGTAGGTCTTTTCTCCCACGGTAAGGGTAATGTTTCCCTGTTCATCCTCTTCCATCATCAGGGCAAGCAGGTAATAGGCCGTCCGGGTAAAACGGACCTTCATCCCGTCATTCACAACGCAGTACAGGACATTGTCTTTGCCTATGCTCAGCGTCGAGGGATCGAGTTCATGAACAGCTGAGGTGTTGAGAAGCACATAGAGCCCGGTTTTCTTGTCTCCGCGGATAGATGAGACGACAAAGGGTGTGTCTTCTACATCCACGTAACACAGCTCGGATTCTATTACGATCCGGTATTTCCCCTCATGATCCTTTTCCAGCGCATTGCAGAATGCCAGGAAAACATTTTCATTGATGATCTGACTGTCTTCATAGTACCAGCGGCCTTCCTTGTCGATCCGTATCAGGCAATGCTCGCTGACGTCTCTTGTCTGTGTGTTCATCTGTGCTGCCTCTCACATGTTTTGATTGTTCCAGGATAACACATATCGAGACTTTGCTGAACTATTAAATCCTGTCGCGACTCTTTGATAATGTCCCCCTAAGAACTCTTTAGAAATGTCCCCAACCGATAAACCTTCAAGAGGAGGTTTATTGG
>DSAD01000013.1 GCA_011372875.1 Deltaproteobacteria bacterium | reverse complement strand
AGAGGCATTACCACGCGGCAGTCAATACCCTGCCTTACGAGTTCTTTGGGCAGGGCTGAACTGACATCCGCCAGTCCGCCTGTCTTTGCATATTCAGCCACCTCGGATGAACAAAAGAGTACCTTCATTGTTAGGATAATAACAGAAGACAAAACATGGAGTAAAGCACCATAAATTGTTACGGTTTACTTTTGTATCCGTGATGTTTTATGATGATATCATGAACAGAGAAGAATTCGAGCATTCCCTGAAGGAATTTGAGATATCGATCAGGAAACGACTTCCGTCCATGATCAATATCTTCCTTGCCAACAGGGGTAACAGGGAGCAGGAGACCGCATTCAATCATCTTGTGGACACCCTGCAGAGGCAGAGGAAGGTTCTTCTGAAAGACGTATCAAAGGTTGCACGCCAAGAGCAGAAGATCAGGTACTTCAATGCGATATACAACATGGACTCGCAATTGAGGAGCATGAACAACAAGGATGCTCATCAAAAACACATGAAGTTCCGTCGCCATCGGCTCAGTGCACCCGTGATCTACGATATCGGAGAAGGCCCGGAAACAGGAGATCTCCTCAATGTCAGTGAAGATGCCGTTCTCATGAAGACCTCGGAGAAGATTTCGGCCGATCACGAGGTCACGATGTCTGTATCCGGGAAAATCGCAAGAGGAAAGGCCATATGGTCTATTACCGACAGCAGCGGCAGCGCGGAGACCGGGGTGAAATTGATGGAAACCTCAGAAGATTTCCTGAAGGAACTCAGGAAACAGCTCAAGGAAGATAACAATCCCGACGCGTGATCGTATGAACTTTGCCATAATTACCCTCGGCTGCAAGATAAACCAGTATGAGGGGCAGCGAATAAAAGAGGCGTTATGTTCTCGTGGTCATACTGAACAGGCATTCTCAATGCCCGGGGCTGACTGTTACATTATTAATACCTGCACTGTTACGCACCGCTCTGACGCCGATGTAAGAAAACTGATACGCTCTGCGCTCAGATCGAAGACAAGGGTTGTTGCCACAGGCTGCCAGGCTGTTGTTTACCCGGACGATATCAGGGCCATTTCGGATCGGATAGAGGTGGTCCTTCCGGATGAGATTGCCGGTCATTTAGGCGCTACAATGCCTGACGGCATCATGGGTTTCAAGGGCCATTCACGAGCTTTTGTAAAGGTGCAAAGCGGGTGCGATAATTACTGTGCCTACTGTGTGGTGCCCTTCGCAAGAGGAGTGCCATGGAGCCGGCCATGGAACGATGTTGTCTTTGAGATCAACAACCTTTCCCGGAAGGGATATAAGGAAGTCGTCCTTTGCGGCATAAATATCGGGCTTTATGATGGCGGTATCGCAGCTTTATTGCAGAAGATCCTTGAGCATACATCCATTGAAAGGATCAGGATCAGTTCTATCGAGCCATGGACCGTGGACGACGAACTCATAGATATCGTGGTTGCTGAACCAAGGGTATGCAAGCATCTGCACCTGCCTCTTCAGAGCGGTTCGGACAGGATTCTCTCTGCAATGGGCAGGCCCTACAATGCTGCTTATTTTAAAGACCTTGTATGTAAGATCAGACGATTCTCGATGAATATAGCCATAGGTTCGGATGTTATGGTCGGTTTTCCGGGGGAGGATAATAAGAGTTTTCAGGAAACATATTCACTGCTTGAAGATATGGAACTAACCTATCTCCATGTCTTCCCGTATTCGCTCAGGCCAAATACCATGGCAGCGTACATGGCAGATCAGGTGGATGCCTCAGTGAAAAAGGACCGGGCCTTGATGCTTCGGAAACTGTCTCATGCAAAGAAAGAAGCGTTTATCCAGTCACAGCTGGGTCTTTTCGAAGACGTGATTGTTACACATGCAGGCCCTGATTCATTCTGCGGGATAACATCGAACTATCTCAAGATACAGGTTCAATGCTCGGCCTGTATGAACGATCTGTTAAGGATACGCATGGATCACTATACCGGAAAGGCAATCATCGGGAGTTTGCATGGATAATTCGAAGATAGTCGGTGCGCTCATTGAGATGGCGGACGGACTTGAATTTCTTGATGACAATCCCTTCAAGATCCGGGCATACCGCAAGGCCGCGCAATCGCTTGCATCTCTGGATATTTCCATATCAGACCTGGTGGAAACGGGTGAGGTCTCCCGGATTGAAGGGGTGGGGAAGGCCATTGCAGAAAAGATAGAGGCCTGGGTAAGGCGGGGAGATTTTTCTGCCCTGGAAAGGATACGTGCCCAGGTCCCTTCCGGCATGGATGAGCTGATCAAGGTGCCGGGGCTTGGCGCCAAACGCCTGCGTATGCTTAAGGATCAGCTGGGGATCGACACCATAGACGATCTGCTTGATGCCTGCAGACAGGGGAGGCTTTCAGAAATAAAGGGTTTTTCTCAAAAGGGCATCTCCAGACTCACGGGTTCGATTGAACAGGTTTTGTGTTACCGGGGTAAATATCTCATGAACGTATCTCTTGATCATGCAAGAGATATCAAAGACAGGCTCATGGCGTCAGGGCTGAATGTCGAACTCACCGGTGAATGCCGAAGGACATTGGAGGTAATTACCGGGGTAGAGATGCTGGTTCAAAAAGCCCTTCAATCGCAGGAATTGATTCGTGGTTGTCTCGGGGATACATCGGTGGAGACTGACAGCCATACCATTATGTTGCCCTCGAATGACAAAAAACCCCCGGTGTTCTGCCGTATTGTCGGCAGGGAAGATCTTCCACTGGCCCAGTTTTTCTCGACCGGTTCGAAAAGACACATCGACCGCATGAAGAACATTGCCCGAGATAGAGGAGTCTTTCTTGATGAAACAGGTATACGTACTGAAGATGGAGATATGACGGTCAAAAACGAGAAAGAGATATACGGGGTTCTTGGTCTGCCCCATATCCCACCTGAGATCAGAGAAGAGGAGGCCGAAATCTATTATTCCCGGGATTATGTCATCCCGACGCTCCTTGAGAAAGACGACATATCAGGTACACTCCACAATCATACTACGTACTCCGATGGGAATGCCTTGCTGCCTGAGCTGGTGAAAAAGGCAAGAGACATGGGATATTCCTGGATCGGGATTTCGGATCACAGCCGGAGTGCATACTATGCGGGTGGTATGGGCATAGATGATGTGAAAAGACAATTCAAGGAGATCGATGAACTGAACAGGGTTATGGAGGGGATAACCATATTCAAGGGTATTGAATCCGATATCCTCAAAGACGGTTCTCTTGACTATCCCGACGAGGTCCTCAGCGGATTTGATTTTGTCATAGCAAGCATCCATTCCCATATGGACATGGGTGTGTCTGAAATGACACAGAGGATTATCCGGGCCTTGAGAAATCCGTTTACAACTATACTGGGTCATCCGTCGGGCAGGCTCTTACTTTCCCGTCAGCCCTATGATGTGGACATGGTCACTGTTCTGAAAGAGGCTTTGCACAACAAAGTCATTGTTGAGCTCAATGCCAATCCCATGAGGCTTGATATTGACTGGAGATACATACCGGGTTTTGTCTCGGACGGAGGGATAATCGCCATAGGCACCGATGCACACTCGTTATCAGGGCTTCTTGATATGGAATATGGTGTGATGATTGCGCGTAAAGGGCTTACAACCGCGGATAATTGCCTCAACACCTTTGATGTCGATAGACTAAGGAGATTGTTTTTACGTAAATGAAGATTGAATGCAGCGCAATATCATATCAATACGATCTGCCCGGCGATGAAACGGTCATTAAAGACTTGAGTCTTTGCGTCAATCAGGGTGAAAAGATAGCCGTGATAGGGCCGGCCGGTTCGGGAAAGACCACTTTGATTCAGCTGCTCGATGCTTTGATCCTTCCTACAAAGGGTGATATATTCTATGACGGCATATCTGTGCATGATCTGTCCCGGTCAAAAAATCTCCCTTCGATCAGGAGGCGCATAGGGGTCCTGTTTCAATTCCCGGAGCATCAGTTTTTTCACGAGAGAGCATATGATGAACTGAGTTTTGCAGTGAAGAATTTCTTCCCTGCAGAGACACAGGAGATAGACAGCCGGGCCCGAATCTTGATGGAGAGATTTCATCTCGATACGGACAAGCTCAAAGAGATCTCTCCTTTCAATCTGAGTTCCGGGGAAAAGAGAAAACTGGCACTTGCTTCCGCGTTGATGACCTCACCCGAGGTGCTGATTCTGGATGAACCTACAGCAGGGATGGACGCATCCGGAAGAAACGAGCTTATAAAGATCATCTCATCCCTTTCAGGCACCACTGTTATAGTTGTTACACATAATCCTGAAGACTTCCTCATGATTGCAGACAGGGTGGTGGGGATATCCGGGGGATCAAAGGTTGTTGATGTGCCAAGGGATAACCTTCTTGATCATCTTGATGAAATGGAAGATTCCGGCATTGTTCCTCCGTTGGTGCTCTCGGTTCAGCGATGGTTGATAGATGCCGGATGTAAGATCGATTCCATTTTTGGTGATATGGAAGAACTCTGTCGACATCTTAGGGGCAGAGCGTAGGCTTTATGGTAAAAAACAGCATAATACCGCAGTGTTGCATGTGCCCGCCTTGATTATTTGTGTTTTTTAAGTATTGACTAATCATGGTCCCGGACTTACTGTTATCGGCAGGAGGAAAGATTCATGACGACCTTCATGGAGATGAAAGTAGCGGGTATTGCCCTGGATCCCACGAATAATGCTCCCATAGTCGTGCTGAGAGATCTGGAAAGCAAATATGTCCTCCCGATATGGATAGGCATTATGGAGGCGAGCGCCATTGCAGCTGCCATAGAAGGCATTCAATACTCCAGGCCCATGACACATGATCTCTTTAAATCCATGCTGGAGTCATTTGGCGCAACTATCGAGAAGATAGAAGTCGTTGATATAAAAGATAATGTATTCTATGCAACCATAGATATCGATTATAATGGGGCAAAGTTGAAGATCGATGCACGCCCCTCTGATGCCATTGCAATCGCTTTGCGGACAAATTCAGGCATTTTCGTTGCCGGCAATGTGATCAGGGATGCTATACAGGTAGATACCAGTAAGGATGCTGCAGGAAAGGTTGTTGTAGGCTTTGAACAGGATAAAGACAAGCTCAAAGAGATACTGGAGAAGATGAGTCCCGAGGATTTCGGGAAGTTCAAGGCATGATCCTGCCGTTTGCATAGTCTTTGGTAAAACTTATCTCTCACGCACTTGCACCATACGTGATCTGATGCCATGGACTGGCATTAATAGTGTGAAACAGATGGTTTTTTGGTTGATAGATTAAATATCATTGTGTATCGTTATCAATCTATATGTATCCTCTGGAAAATTCAAAGTTGAAGGCAAAGAAGATAAGCAAGGCCATTTTCCAGACAATGGTGGAAAAGGCCGGAGATGGTATCTTTGTCTATCAGGATCACAGATTTGTCTATGTCAATCCTGCCTTTGAAAATCTTCTGGGCTACCCTCAACACATCCTCGAAAACATGACGCTTGATGATGTTGTGAACCCGGATACCGCAGAGATGATCGAGGAGTGCTACAGCCGGCGTATACGGGGTGAGAAAGAACCCGACCGATATGATGTGGTTTTCATAACCAGGAATAAACAGAAACGCATCATAGCGCTTTCTCCGTCGGTAATTATGCTGGGAGGCAATCCTGCAACACTCAATATTGCCCGGGATATAACGGAAAGAAAACTCATGCTGGAACATCTCGAGTCCTCCAATGAATTCCTTACCGGCCTGATAGAGAATTCCAGCGATGCAATCATCGCTACGGATTTTTACGGAAACCCGCTCATCTTCAACAAGGCAGCAGAAGAGATT
>DSAD01000191.1 GCA_011372875.1 Deltaproteobacteria bacterium | reverse complement strand
TGCAGCACCCAGCAGGCCGACCATGCTTTGAACTCTTATATCGGAAAAGATTATACAGCTTACGAAAATGAAGGGCAGGCCGAACAAAAAGTTAAGAAAAAGGCTTGCTGCGGGGTCTCTGTCGTCCTTTGTGCTGTAGATCCAGAACAGTGACCAGATTATTGTACTCCCGAGCGCCAGAGCCACACCTGTTGGGTCTGAAGCCCTGAGATTGCCGACATCGCCGTGGGTCAGTATAATGAATACCCCACAATAGCAGATCAACCCTGCAATGATAACCCTCAAGCCGATCTTCTGATTCAACAACAAAATGGACAGTAAGGCAAGTGTCAGTGCCCAGGTATAGTTGACAGGCTGTGCAATCTGCGCTGGAAGCAGATCATATGCCTTGAACAGAACAAGGTAATAGAGAAAAGGGTTCAGGAACCCCAGCCATATCGATAGCAGATACTGCCGGCGTGAATAGGAGAAGACAAGCATGAATCTGCCCTGGATCATGAGTATGATGCCAAGCACTGCGATAGAGACAATACAGGAATAAAGCAGCAGCTGAATATGGTCGAGATGGTTAAGGGAAAGTTTGAATGCCGAAGCGACTGTTGACCACATGAGTACGGTGGCGGAGCCGTAAAGGTATGCTTTTTGCTGATTTCTCATGATACTATTGCATTGTTGAGACTGTCTTCCCGGTCGATCTGAGCCGGCCGGAGGTAAACAAAGACACGATCATCTTATTTTCTCCTGAACTTTGCCGACAATCGCGGCTGAAGCCGCTCCCACAGGGTTGGTTCCTTTTGTGAAGTCAACTTGTTTTGGTTTTTCGCGAAGCTTATTCATCGACGTGCACGCTCTCATGAGCTTTCCTGCTGTAGACCCGTTCATATGCCTTGCAGTACGGGCACAGGGAGTCTTCAATGTTTTTGACGAACCAGAAGGCAAACCCCTTCTGCTTTTTCCTTGCCTGATTGCACACCGGGCACGAAACGCATTTTTGTGCCATTTCCCTGTCTGCGTCTATTATCAAGGTATTCCTCATAGAGATCAGACCTCTTTTCATGAGGCATGATTCTGCTTAAAACCCTCTGATTTGTCAAAGAATAAACAGATTCTTGATATCCCGCTGGTTGCAGCGGTAACATTTTAGTCCTCGCCTCCCCCGGGGGGGCGAGGATGAAGGTGAGGGGGGGGATAATAAAACAGATTTTTAGATATCTCGTAAGCTTGCGGCGAGGTATTTCATGTGTGCCTGGCATGTTCGGTGACTGGGGAGGTGGAAGTCCTCCTGCCAACCTGATGGAGGTGAAGGCCAGGGAAGCGCAAGGGCGTCATCGCGAGGTGGGGTCTGAAGGAAGCGTGGAGCAAAGGTGAGAGCCGACGGGCAGGAACTGGATAAGTAGGCGTGAAGGCCGGACGAGGTGGCATGAGATACCGAAGTCCATATCCGTAGTACCCTCTCAGCGTGATCATTCCTTTGATGTCTCTATCTCGACCTCTTTGTCGAAATCCGCATCGCCCCAGTTTTCGTCCACTGGGTATTCCTTGATGAATGTTTCCATCATCTTTTCTATCGGTACGTCTGTGAATTCTCCGCGGTATGCGAGATATTCCATGTGCCTGTTGCCTTCGAGATCGAATGGCTGATAGATCGAGTCGCTGCATCCGTCGAATTCCAGGGGACTCAAGTGGAATTTTACGCAGAGTTCTATGTTGAAGGCCGGTGTGGCCTTGACCCATATCCCGTTTAGATGGATCGAGGTATATCCGTGCCAGAAAAAGATATCGGTCTTCATGAGACGGCGCATGCGTTCGGTGGTCATGTGGTTTCGTACATCCGCATAGCCAAGCCTGGCAGGTATCCCTCTTGATCTGCAGCATGCTGCAAGAAGGATTGCCTTTGACACGCACCAGCCTCTTCTTGTGCGAAGCGTCGTGCTTGCCTTGAGCCCTTCAATAGAAAGGTCCAGGGTATAGGGGTCATAGCGGACCTTGTCTCGCACAGCGTAATAAAGGCTTATTGCCTGCTGAACCATTTCAGGAGATCTCCCTGCGTTTTCTGCGGCGAAATCGATCACCTCAGGGTTGTCACTGTCAACAGCCGGAGTAGGTTTAATACACTGCAGCATTTCCTGATTCATCTTGAACAATGATCTCCTTTAATGCGTGAATACCTGCAGGCATGGTACATAAAATATGTCCTGAAGGCTTATATGCATATATGATCTTACCCTAAATCCGGATTACTCTCCAGTGTTTTTGCATGGTGCTGATGTTAAGGGCTTCATCAACGGTGGATTGACTCATATTATGGTCTTGAACCAATCCATCTCTATTCATAGGATATGCAAGCTGCTTGCCGGTTTGCAGTGTTTTACATGAAAGGAGAGGGTCGGGATGAATGTATTATTGTTCCAATATAATAATGGTGAAACCTGCAGATATCATAGACGGTCTGTCTGCAGGGTTATTGTCCCACAGTATTAAAATACTGCCTGCGGAGGTGCAGATACCCTACAAACCCCCACCACAGAGCAATGAACAGCAGGTACATCAAGGTAATACTGTTAAATAAAGCCTGTCTGTCGATTACTTCGAAGATCTCGCTGGAGACTCCTATCAGCTGCACAAGATATATTTCTATGGTTGTCCTGTCCAGAATAAAGAGGATCTTGTCCAGGGAGTAGAATATTCCCCCTATGACAGCTGCTTTTATTCCCCATTTCTTCGGGGCCCACAGGCCGACACCTATTGTCAGGAACAGCCCTGCGAAGAAAACATGATAGACTGCCACCATGGTCCCGCTGCGCACTGCACCAAAGAGCGGCATCGCCGAAGTCAGTGACAGAAATTCGAATACTGCCGAGAGCATAAACATTGCCGCTGCACTGCGGATGGTAAATCTTCCTTTGCGCGAGTCATTCATTTTCTACACCTTAAACCCTGATGCCTTAGCAAAGTCATAGTTGCCCTTCCTGAAGAGAGGGGATGAAGGGTGGGGGGATGCAAGTGTATGGAATAATGATGTATTAGCCCTCTCTCAAGCCCGGTGCCTTCAAAGGGTGTATTCTGCCTTTTCGCGAAACCATCAATCCTGGATATTGATCCTTTCCTGGCCTTAGATACCTGTCTCACCTTTCTAATCATTTGAGATATCTTCAGCAGAGCCTGATGATTTATCTTTAATCTGTTGTTTTCTGCGGCTAAAGAGGTTGTAGTCGATGTCCTGCCACGGACAGTCCACGTCCTCCATCCTTTCCAGTTCTTTCTCGCTCAGCCTTTCATGGTCGCCGAGGTCGACTGCGGCCCAGATAAGTTTCTGAAACCGCTGGTGATGATTATGAAAACGCTTGTTGGCATATTCCTTTGCCTGCGTGGTAAAGAGAAGGAAAGGCCAGTCGCTTCCCTGCATGAGCAGGAGTTCGCGGGCCAGCTGGCGCATGATGCGTTCTCCGCGTTCGTCTGACGGAGAACCCCGCGAAAGGACCTCTTCCATCTTGACAGAGCATGAGTTTATATACGGCCAGATCCACCCGTGCTCGGGGTTCAGCCAGACCGTATAGTCGGAGTTCAAACCCCATGTGCTCGGTTCCATAGTGATTGTGGAGAGATCATCCCGGTGCTGATCGAGATATTCCGACAGGCTTCTCAGTGCAAGGGTATCTTCCGCAGCCAGTCTCCGGTAAACGTATTCGAGCCATTCAACCCCCTCGTGCCACCAGTGGCCGAACAGTTCGCAGTCGTATGGTGCTACGATTACAGGTTCTGACACTCCTGTGCCAGCATGATCGATAATATCCACGAGAAGGCCTGCAAAATGGCGGGCATGCTCTTTCACCCGCTGGCTGGCCTTTTCCGGGTCATAGACCTGCTTGGTATCGTGTCCGGTCACCCTTGTGTAATGCAGCCCGGATTCCGGATCCTTCTGATGGAACTCCAGATAGTACGGGTCGCCAGGGTACCCTGTATCGGGAGACCATACCTGCTTGCCTGTGGCCTCGTTGCGTCCGAACACGCAAACCCCTGAAGGCAGTTTGTATCCTCGGAAAAGAGTAGGACGTGCTTCCTGGTAGAGGTTCTTGACAAAGGTGGCTTGCGAGATGCCCGCACTCTCTATGAAAAAGTATTCGATTCCTTCGCCGGACAGCCATTCATCGATGCCCTTGCGCATGCGCTTATCTCTGTCAGAGAACTGCTCAGGCCGGTAGGCGCATTCCGGCAGCCAGAAGCCCCGCGGGCTGCGGCCGAAATAGCGCCTGTAGGTGTCGATACCGATCCTGATCTGCGCAAAGACTGCACTGTCCTGCTCCAGAAGAGGAAGGAACCCATGGGTAGCCGCAGATGTGACAACCTCGATCACATACTCGTCCTGCAGCCATTTCAGTGTGCCCAGGATATCGCGGTGAAAGTCCGAGACAAACGCGCTGTAATTGTTCTCGAAGCGCTTAAGCCAGTAGCGTGCAACCTTTTGCCGTGCAGGGTCGAACCCGAAGCGATCGAGGTCATCCCGGGCGCGGCGTATCTTGTCTTCCATGTATTCACAGAAGCGGTCCAACATGTATTCGTCGGCGAGCTGTTCCATGAGTATCGGTACCATGCCGATCATTGTCCTTGGCCGGATCCCGTCGTAATAGAGTGACCGCAGAGTTTTCAAAAGGGGGATGTATGTCTCGTTCATGGCCTCGAAGAGCCATTCCTCCCCTGCAGGCCATACACCGGATTTGCGGCAGTAGGGTATGTGGCTGTGCAGCATCAGGGAGAATATTCCAGGCATTCGATTTGATCTCCTTGTCCTAATACATTTTAACCCGGATTCTTGTTTTTAAAATCCTCTATCAATATAGGAGCGGCTTTCAGCCGCGACCACGCAACAGTGATGAGCTCACCCATTATCGAGCTTAAAGGCTCATCAGCACTATAAAACCGGCATAGGTTATCCTCTGATCATTCACGTTTCAAACAGTGTGTTTAATGCGTGATATACCCATTCCGTGATCAGATCTTTTCATAACCGATTCCGCCTTTGTCTTGTGGTGTATTACGCTGTTGAACAAGTATATATTGTAATGCGTACATCATAGGATTGCAAGGCCTGTCCTTACTGACTGCCTTACTGACAAAACCCGAGTTCTTTGGAGCCTTTATCTCCGAAAAGGAATATACTGCCGGTCTTTCTGCCCTCGATTAAGGTCATCTGGCCGTTAAATCCCCATATAGCCCCGATAAGTCCGCCTGCGAAGATAAAGAGCACGCTGCAATGGACTAGGACCATCCCGAGCCTGGAGTATTTGCCTTTTTCCGCGAAGAAACAGCTCCTGTCGTCTTTGTTTTCCCTGATCACAGAGCCTGAGAAAGATCCAAGAAATAAACTCATCTGCTGCGCAAGGCCCGGCAGGTCCTTACAGTCAAAAGCTCAGTCAAGGTCATTGGGTTTATCTGTTACAATCCGGTTTATCGGTTGATATCCACGGACCTATACTGGTCTTTATCTTTGTACACAGATTCTATAATGCCAGCCTCCTTATGCTTGGGTGTTTTGGTCTTGAAGACAGCCATGTACTTGTTATCATGGAGGGTATGGCTCTGCGTTATGGATTTAAGATAGATGCTGACCTGAGAAGCTATGTCCCCGGTGCCGTCAAAAAAGAGGTTGACAACCGGGATCTTACAGAAGTCCGGAAATCTCTGGAAAATATAGGATGTTATACGTCCAGGCATGCAACCGAAGGGCGAGCAGTTAACGATGAGATTTGCGCCGGCTTCTTCAAACAGCTTTGCCCTGCCAAGGGTAAGGATTGCCTCTCCCTCAAAGGAAAGGGGTATAAACCTTTGACCTTCCTTGATCGTTTTGGCAGTAATAGGTTCGTATGTATCGTTAAGTATGGGAGAAAAATGTTTCATTACATCTTTTTCGGCCATATGCAGGTA
>DSAD01000042.1 GCA_011372875.1 Deltaproteobacteria bacterium | reverse complement strand
GTCTATACCCGAATCTCCTGCGAAGATACATCTTTCCGGTTTGACATCCATTATCCGGGCAATCTCAACTGCACACGAAGGGTCAGGCTTTCTCGGACCACCTGAAGTCAATCCTTTTACTGAATGAAAAGGCCATGAGCCCAACAATGCATTCACCATATCTTTGGTAAACGAATCGAGCTTGTTCGACAGGATGGACATCTTGACACCCAGGGACACAAGATTATCGAGAAGTTCCGGGATATTCTCGTAAGGTCTGGTTTTGATGGACCATTGCTTTGCGTACTCATCTCTCATCGCATCAACACATGACGATACGACAGCCTCATCGTTCAGATCAGGCGGCAGGGATCTCCTTACCAGGACCTCTATCCCGTCACCGAGAAAGGATTTGTATTCCTCCATACTGTGCCCGACAAAACCTGTTTTCTTCAGCGCAGCATTCATGGAATCGGCAATATCCTCGACAGTATCGAGCAATGTTCCGTCAAGATCAAATATAACAGCCCTGTATTGTGATAACATCGGGATCATGTCGTCCTTCCCATGATCTCGTTTATAACGACCTGATACAGATGATAACTCTGACCTATGCACTCAAGGATCGTATCTTTTGAATACAAGGGGCCTTTTCCAATACCAGGACACTTAAGTGCAACGTCCTCAAAGGCTCGAACGGAACGCATATTCTGAAACCAGAACGGGAATGTCCTGCACTGCATCGGACGCACAGGGTATATGGCACAGCCATTCTCATAGAAAATGCATCGCCCGTCCGCTGTCTCCTGTATGCTGAAGCTGTCCTGAAAAGAATACAGGCATCTTTGCACGAAGATCTCCCTGGACACCTCTGAAAATTCCGCAATCGCAGATATTTCCTGTTCATTTACATAGATGATCCCGGGCTCACCTGTACAGCAGGAGCCGCAGTTTGTGCATTCAAAACAGATCCCTTTGTCGAAAAAATACCTTCTGTCTTTCAGTTCATCGATAAACGATTCCATCGTCCCACCTTAATTTCTGGTTCATACACGTTCATCTCGGCATGGGTCAACAATACAATCGATTGCATTGTTGATTCAGGAATCTTGCCCTTTCGGCATGAATGTTCACAAAGATGTGCCCGGCACGGCAACTATACTCAATACAATAACTCATGTAATATTTCCGCTCACAAGCAGCTTACGTATCATCTGAATGAACCGGCCGGTTTCCTTGATGCTGTGATCTCATTTACCTCATAGCGTAATCTTTATACATGGCCCTGCCCGATCGAAAAAAAGACTTGCCATTTACGGATATTTCTTATACCAACCATGCAGTTTATCAAGAAAGGAGAGCAACGATGGCATATGTAATTACAGATGAATGTATCTGCTGTGGGACATGCATTGACGAATGTCCGGTTGAAGCAATCAGCGAAGGCGAGGACAAATATACCATTGATGCGGAACTGTGCACTGATTGCGGCGCCTGTGCCGACATTTGTCCCACCGATGCAATTGAGCCTGGGGAATAGGAACTCATAGGGCAAAAAGGCTTTCCCTTTCAGGATCGGCGATCACCTCTCGGGAATGCCTGCTCTGGCAACATCCTTCGTCTTGCATACTTTATCGGCATGAAAAGACGGTGACCATATAGATTCATGCTTCATGTGACCCTGCACAAAAGATTGCGGGTTAAAACAGTAAGGCTAAAATCATACATTATTGAATCCACCGACCTGACAGGCCGATGGATTCATTGTTTTAAGCTTGTTTTTCTGACGGATCAGCTCTTGCTGGTAAGCTTGGACCTCAGTACATTGGACAGAGAGAAGGTTACAACACTTCTGGGCGAAATAACAATCTCTTCGGCTGTCTTTGGGTTTCTCCCTCTTCGTGCGGTTTTCTGTCTTACTTTCCACTTGCCGAAGCCGGAAATACTCACAGACTTTTTCTTTTCAAGGGCTTGCTTTATAATCTCAATGAACGTCTCGATGCCGTCACTTGCCTCTTTCCTTGAAAGACCGGTGTTCATGACGATCTCATCGATAATCCCGCTTTTTGTCAGAGTGCCCATATGTACCTCCTTTAATGTCGCTAAGAGTAGTATAACTACATAAAATTATTAATACCATAACAAGTATAAGTCAATACCCTATTGGATTTAAAGATTCTTTTACTTCCTTATGCATTCCTAAATCACGGGCCATGATAACGCGCAGACCAGAGATGTTCACTATTCTGAATTCGTGATTCACCCCATAAGTAAATGAAAATATGTGTATATTTCCGTATATCTCATCTTCGGAAACTGATTCGATCCTGAATCTCCACCCCTGCGACCTGAGGAAGGGAATGACCCTTTTAAGATCCCCCCAGGTGAAACATTCATTCCAGTAATCCTCGTCAGCCCTTCCGCTGGGATTGGAATTTTCTTTAATGAGTTCATATCTGCCTGCTACGGGAATGGATGCGTAAATATTAAACCTTCTCATAGCTGTTATATCGTCATCTGGGATATCACTCTTTAATGCATCAGCGATTATCTGAGCACATCTAGAGCTGAGCGGACATGGGGCAGACCTGACAATTCTATGCCTTTGATATTCCGAAGGTTATCATAATTGGCCTGCGGTATTATAGCCCTTGTGAAACCCATTCTTATTGCCTCTTTTATCCTTGATTCCATATGATTAACCGGACGCAATTCTCCGTTCAGACCGACCTCGCCGATACAGACTATCCCCTTGGGCATGGGTTTGTCGAGCGCGCTGGAGGCTATGGCCATAACAACGGCCAGATCCACTGCAGGCTCATTCACCCTGATGCCGCCGGCTATATTGATTACCACATCGGAATTGGACAGATAGGTGCCGGCCCTCTTCTCCATCACGGCAAGCAGAACAGACATGCGTGAAGGATCAGACCCGATGGATATCCGTTTGGGCATGGAGTAACTGGTTTTGCTTACCAGGGACTGCACCTCTACGACAAAGGCCCTGCTGCCCTCGATTGTCGCCATGACCGCACTGCCCGAGACATCTTCGCCCAACCCGTGAATAAACATGGCAGACGGATCCTTCACCTCATGAAGCCCTGTTGTCTTCATCTCGAAGACCCCGATCTCGCCGGTGGTTCCGAAACGGTTTTTCACGGCCCTGAGTATCCTGAACGCCCCGGAGTTGTCTCCCTCAAAATACAATACCGTATCCACCATGTGCTCCAGCATCTTAGGCCCGGCAATCCAGCCTTCCTTTGTTACATGACCCACAACAAAGACAACGGTGTCCATGCCCTTGGCTATCTCCAAGAGGATACCTGCACTCTCTCTGATCTGAGAGACACTACCGGGGGGTGCATCATTATGCGAGGAAAAGACCGACTGAATGGAATCGACGATAACAAGGTCGGGCCTGATGATACTGATCTGCTCCTTGATATCTTCGAGCAGCACCTCGGAATAGATGAGGATGTTGTCAGAGACCGCACCCAGTCTGTCTCCTCTCATCTTGAGCTGAACTGCCGACTCTTCACCGCTGATATACAGAATCGTCATCCCTTTGGAGGCGAGATTATGGGCCATCTGAAGCATGATCGTGGATTTACCTATACCGGGGTCACCCCCGATCAGAACCAGAGATCCATCTACAATCCCCCCTCCGAGCACACGGTCCA
Organism: Deltaproteobacteria bacterium; assembly: GCA_011372875.1. GTDB lineage: Bacteria > Desulfobacterota > Desulfomonilia > UBA1062 > UBA1062 > DSAD01. The sequence goes on along the minus strand of DSAD01000042.1, from coordinate 2,267 downwards.
GTTCATCAATACCGCATCTTCTGCGTGCAACTCGAGATGATTCAATCTTTCCGAAAGGAACAGGCTGGCCTTGTCGCGAACTCTTTACAACAGGGCGTGAATCTCCTGCTATAAAGTCCTCAACAAGGGTATTCCACTGATCGCAGCCCGGACATTTCCCCATCCACTGGGGAGATATAAAATCGCATGATGAACAGCGATAGACTCTCTTCGGCTTGGCCATTGCTATTGGGTTACCCTCAGCACTTCTTCAATGGTGGTAATACCTTCGTCCACTTTGCGTGCACCATCTTCGCGCAGGGTATGCAGACCTTCCTCGACAGCCACCTTCTTTATGATGTTGGAGTCCGAGGTCTTTAATATCGTACTTTTTATAGCATCATTGATCATAAGGATCTCATAAATACCGGTCCTGCCTTTATACCCGGTTTCGATGCAGGCCTTGCAGCCCGCGCCGCGGAAGAGATAGCCATCCTTGTTGAGCAACTCCTTGGAGAGACCTATCTCCAGCAGGCTTTCATCCTCGGGAAAATATTCCTGCCTGCACGCAGGACAGATCTTCCTCACCAGACGCTGGGCGAGGATTGCGTTGACCGAGGATGTTACGAGAAACGGCTCGATCCCCATATCGATCAGCCTGGTTATGGCGCTTGACGAATCGTTCGTATGCAGGGTGGAAAACACCAGATGACCGGTTAAAGCTGCCTGTATGGCAATCTCTGCGGTTTCAAGATCCCGGATCTCACCGACAAGGATCACATCGGGGTCCTGCCTGACAATAGAGCGCAGACCCGATGCAAAGGTAAGCCCCACCTTGTTGTTTACAGGTATCTGCCCGATGCCTTTAAGCTGGTATTCGATAGGATCTTCAATGGTAAGAATATTCTTATCCGGCGAGTTTATCTTGTTCAGCATGGAATACAGCGAAGTGGTCTTTCCCGAACCCGTGGGACCTGTCACCAGGATAATCCCGTGTTCCTGCCTGATCAGCCTTGCTATAGCACTCAGGTCGTCGGGATAATATCCAAGTTCTTCAAGCCCCAGCAGGACCGACGACTTGTCCAGGATCCTCAATACAACACGCTCTCCTTCAACTGTGGGCACTGTCGATATCCTCATGTCAACAGAATGATCGCCGAGCTTGATCCCGATCCTGCCGTCCTGAGGAAGACGCTTCTCAGCGATATTCAGTGTCGCCATAACCTTTATCCTCGACACGACAGCAGAATGAACCCTTTTGGGAAGGGCAAGCACATCATGGAGTATACCGTCCACACGATACCGTACCTTTACTTCGTTTTGATACGGCTCTACATGAATATCCGAGGCCCTTTCCCTGAATGCCTGAACCATGAGCCTGTTCACCATGCGGATAATGGGCGCCTCGGTCTCCATCACGGTGATATCCTGGATGCTCTCGAGGTCTTTGAGAATCTCATCATCTTCCTCCTCCATATCCTCCATGATATCCTTGGCATTCTCTTCCTTCATGGCGACAAGCCTGTTGATGGCAGCGAGGATTTCCTGCTTGGGAGCGAGGACGCGCCTGATATCCCTGAGATCCATGATCTTGGATATGTCAAAAAGCGGTTCCTGATTGGTCGGGTCATTCACCGCAACAACCATTGCATCTCCATGAAACTTGACAGGGACCATGACATATTTTCTCAAAAAGGTTATGGGCAGTTTATCGATGATCGAAGGATCCACTTCAATCTCACCGATCATGTTCATGACAGAGATATTCCACTGCTTTGATAAGGCCTGAATCAGGTCATAATCACTCAGGATACCGGCAGAAAGAAGGGCCTCGTTCAGAGAGACGGCCTTTTCTCTCTGTGCCAAGCGGGCCTTTTCCAGAGAAGAGTCGTCGACAAGATTCATGTCCAGCAGAACTTCTTCAAGGCTTTGGATTTTCAATAGCCTTCCCCTCTCTCATTCTTTCTTCCACACCCTTGAGTTCCCTGTACTTGTCCTGATAAAGGTCCTCGACCTTCTCATCGGTATCGATAATGTACGGGGTCAGGAAGATATACAGATTGGTCGTGTCGCGGTCTCTTGAACTTGACATGAACAGATATCCGAGGATCGGTATCCTGCTCAGGAGGGGCACCCTGCTCTTACCCAGAGTAAGGGTATCGCCAATGAGACCACCTATCACCATTGTTGACCCGTCCTTAACCGTCACTGTGGTGTTGGCTGAACGCTTCAGGGTCGTCGGGGCATAGGCCTCGTCTCCCTGACCCGGGACCAGAGTGGTGTTCTCC
>DSAD01000026.1 GCA_011372875.1 Deltaproteobacteria bacterium | reverse complement strand
GGTCATTACAACACCTATCCACATGGAGATGGCTACCGATAATCTTCATCCCAAGGTCGGCCTTTCCGGTTTTGTTTTTGGCACGTTTATACTCCTGATTGCTTACCTTATGATCATTTTCAGTCTTATTATGCTGGTAATAAAGGAAAGCACCATAACCAGGATGACCGATATGATCCGCATGGTCGTGCGGATGCTGAATCCCTCGGATGATGTACCGGAAGGGAAAGTGCTCGCTTTCTTCGGGCTGATCTCTCATAACGAGACCAGGGCGCAGATCGGTACAGCCGGTATTATTGCAGGGGTTCTTCTGGCCTATTTGGGAGCATGGATTGCGATGTGACCGGTGTCATGTTTATGTTTCACGCCACTTTTGTTGATGGTATTACAGTCATCCCATGCAGCGCGTAGCGGACACCCAATACCCAAGCTTTAAAACCCGGTCATGATAGCGATAATCGATTACCAGGCAGGAAACCTGCGCTCCGTAGAGCGTGCATTGAAGCACCTGGGACAGGATTGCATCATAACAAGAGACCTCGACGATATCCTTTGTGCCGAACGTGTCATATTCCCCGGTGTAGGGTCTGCCGGCAAGGCCATGGATACCATAATCTCGTATGGCATCGATAAGGTCATACGTGATGTAGTAGCTATGGGGATACCGTTTCTCGGTATCTGCCTGGGAACGCAGATCATTTTTGATGAAAGTGAGGAGCATGATACCAGATGTTTAGGTATTATAAGGGGCAAGGCTCGAAAATTTCCCGATATGGGAGAAAAGATACCGCATATGGGATGGAATACCCTGACTGTGTGTCGGGAGCATCCGGTTCTGCGCGATATCGACCCTGATGCCCGGTTTTATTTTGTCCATTCCTATTATCCTGAACCGGAAAACAAAGAAGATGTTGTTGCCGTAACCAGGTACGGCATTTCCTTCGCCTCGGTCATAGCAAGGGATAATGTTGCAGCTACCCAGTTTCACCCGGAAAAGAGTGGAAGGCCGGGGCTTGCTGTGCTGGAGAATTTTATCAGGTGGGACGGGGAGTCATAAGGTTCATTAGCGCCCCGCAGTTAGCTGTTGCCGGGAAGGACCTGTTCTTCTGCCAATACGTGATTATTTGAACACACCGGTAAACCGATCAGTGAAACAGCATGTTCTGATGGAGTCTGTGCGGCAATGTTCAGTCTGTCCAGCCTTTCTTTCCGATGAGTTTGACGAATCTGCATCCGCCCAGAGATTCTTCCTTTACCCTGTCATTCATCCTGGTAATGCGCCGTAGGTCCTGCAGGTTTTCGTCCCCTACAGGGATGATGAGTTTGCCACCTTCTCCAAGTTGAGCTATGAGAGCTTCGGGTACATATGGCGCTCCGGCTGTTACGACGATGCCGTCAAAGGGTGATTCCTTTGCCAGTCCCATGGTGCCGTCTCCGATACGGACATGGATATTGAAGTATCCGAGTTCGTCGTGGGTTTTTCGCGCTCTTGAGGCAAGGGCGCTTATTCGCTCTATCGAATGTACAACCCTGCAGAGCCTGGAGAGAATTGCAGACTGATATCCTGAACCTGTCCCTATCTCGAGTATCTTGGAATCGCTTAAAGGCATTAATGCCTGGGTCATTAATGCAACCATATATGGTTGCGAGATGGTCTGGCCGAATCCTATGGTCAGAGGATAGTCTTCATAAGCTTTGTACTTGAGGTATTCTTCTACAAATTTGTGTCTCGGGACCTCCAGAAAGGCGCTGATGACACGTGCATCTTTGATGCCCCGTGCCTTTAGCTGCTCGTTGACCATGGTCTGCCTGGCGAGTACCGGATCCATTATCGCTTCCTTACCACCACTTTCCCCGTTCCTGAAAGGTCTTTATAAATCGCTCAATCGATCTGTCATAGCTCATTTCTACATCAGATGGGAAGAAACATCCAGGGAATTGACCCTTTACCCAGTGATATTGTATGCATTCACAACAGACCCCTTTTCTGCTGCAAGGTTTATACGTGCAGGTGCAGCCGGTTCTGTTCTTATCACTTCTGCATTCCATTTCAGGCCTCCTCTTTATTGACCGGTAAAATATAGCCTATGGTATTATACAGTTAGCCAGAAATAATAGCAAGCCAATGAATGACTGTCATAACGATTGCGGCTTAAGGTTATCAGGCCTTATATCCTTGACCCGATTTGAATCGTATAGTAGTGATATTTTAAATGGACTTCGTCAAGTTATTGAAAATATCACGGTTTCTGGATCCTTTCCAGGGCTTTTCCGAGACGAAGAGATATTCGGAAGTGCGGCAAGATCCACTTACCGGGCACTCCACACGCATCCTGGATTTTCCTGTCAGGGAGATCAGCAGGGCAGACCTGCATTTACTGATCGAGAACTCCCGGCGAGGATGTCCATTTTGCCCGGAAGTGATAGATCGGGTTACCCCGAAATTCCATCCCGACCTTCTCTGCAGAGAGAGATACTCCATTGGGGAGGCGCTGTGTGTCCCCAATGTATTCCCGTACGATGAGAACGGGGCAGTGTGTGTTATGACGAAGAAGCACTATGTCGCGCTCGACGAGTTTACCCCCGGGATTGTGGCCGATGCCCTGAAGTGCTGTTTCGAGTATCTCGGCGATGTGATAATACGCCAGCCCGATATGATATACCAGTCAGTCAACTGGAATTACATGCCTCTGGCCGGCGGGTCCATTATCCATCCCCATCTGCAGATTACCGCATCGAGTTCGCCTACAAATTACTATTCCGATATGCTTCCGGCATTGGAGAACTATCGCAAAGAGCATGATTCGGATTATTGGGGAGATCTTCGCAAAGAGGAGCAGCGGCTCGGCCAGAGGAGTATCGCTGCCGGGAAAACCATGTCGTGGCTTGTGGCATTTGCACCTATGGGCGTCTTCGATATCCTTGGGGTTGTGCATGATGCACATGTCCCTGCAGATATCGATGAGGAAACCCTGAAGGAGCTTGTACATGGAATTGTGAACGTGCTTAGGTATATCGATTCTCTGAATCTGAACAGCCTGAACATGTCGCTGTATTTTCATATGAACAACACCCTGTTTACACCTCATCTGAGGATATGCCCGCGGGTGAATATACCGCCTTTTGACACGAGCCAGGTCAATTATATGAAGATGCTCCACAATGAGAGCCTTACGATAATGAGACCCGAAGATATTTGTTATGGCATAAAAGAACATTGGCATGTATAAGAAATCAAAATAGAGAGTTTAATTGTTTTATGGGGAGGAGTATTATGAAGCGTTGCTTTGTGACTTTAATTGCCTGTTTTTTAAGTACCGCGGTATTTGCTGCCGGACCCGAAGTAATATGGGTCGGCGGCGGCATGAAGGTTTCTGATGAAGCAAAACCACGATATACTGCAGAGACCCTTATCTCTCTGGGGCAATCGAATTCCATGTATCTCTTTACCGAGCCCATGATCCTTGTGAAAAACGGCAAGCTCGGGCTGGATCTCGGCGTAGGTGCGCGGCTTCCGATCATGTCTGGCGAGGCCATTGTCGGATACAATATGTTCTTCGATTATACCAGGGACAACAATCACAAGCGTGTAGGTGCGGGCCTTGAGTTCTTTCACTCGAATTTCTCAGGTCATCTCAACTTATACCTTCCGATCTCTGATGATCATAACTGGGAGGAGGCCCTTCCGGGTGTTGATCTGACTTTAGGCATCCCCATACCCAATGCCTCTTTCATCAGCATCTGGCCGAGCCTGTATTACTATGACGGCAGAGACAGAAAGGACATGAAGGGGATAGGCCTCGAGGTAAGGATTCAACCGGTTCAGGCTGCAGCTCTGATTATCGGGGGCCGGAACGATACACATACTGCAGGCAGGGAAGACAGCGAGATTTATGCAAAGCTTGAGGTTACCATACCTATGAGAAGGCTTGGAAAGGATCTTTTCGCCTTTAATAAAGGGCAATATCCGATAGATATAAATACCTATATGGGCCACAGGGTAGTGCGCGAAAGCTCCATTGCTTATGAGAATAAAAGATGGTGGTGGTGGCCTTGATACAATCATTCTTGACTTTATGAGGCAATCTTTTCTATAGAGAACAACGAGTTCGGGAAGTGGCTCAGCCTGGTAGAGCACAGCGTTCGGGACGCTGGGGTCCGGGGTTCAAATCCCCGCTTCCCGACCAATCTTAAATTAATAACTATTTGGAATTGCTTAAATAATTATTAGTCGAACCCTCGGAAATCTTCCCCGTAGCTTCCCCTTTCAAAGGTTTTTGCCTGATAAGAATGGAGATATTCTGAACAGCCGCAATGAGGAAGTCCTGGATCTCCATACGCCACAATCTGTGCCATCGGGCACGGTTAAATCCATAACGGGTAGACCAGGCAAAATTTATATTTATATTATCCTAGAAATCCGATACCTTGAATCGTTTCACGGTCGATGCGAGATCTATTGCTTCTTCCTTGAGATTGTCCGATGTTCCGGCAAGCTGTTCCACTGTTGATGCATTCTGCTGCGTAGTATTGTCTATCTGTACAATTGCCCGGTGCACCTCGTCAACACCAGTGGACTGTTCGGCACAGGAAGATGCAATCTCATCCATGTTCATGGAAACATCATTTATGTTATTTGTGATCTTCTGCAGGGATTCCACAGATATTTTCACAATTTCGTCTCCCGCATTAACCTTTTTGACCGTATCTTCAATAAGCTCTTCAATCTGCTTTGCTGCATCAGCGGATTTCTTGGCCAAGGCCCTCACCTCGTCTGCCACCACTGCGAATCCTTTCCCGTGTTCCCCTGCACGAGCCGCTTCAACTGCGGCATTCAGGGCAAGAAGGTTTGTCTGGAATGCAACCTCGTTCACACTGGTTATGATATCTCCTATCTTTTTGGATGATGCAGATATCTCTCCCATTGCCTTAATGAGTTCCTGTGAAGCTCTCCCGCTTGTATCGGCCATGTCTACCATTGATGAAGCTTTTTCTTTGCCCTTATCCGCATTTAACGCGTTCTGTTTGATTGAAGCTGTTATCTCTTCGATTGTAGCAGCAACCTCCTCAATGGCGGAAGCTTGTTCCTGAGTGGCCTGAGAAAGACCCTGGGAACCGGAATAGACCTCCTGAGTTGCCCCTTCCAGAGTATATGCTGTCACCTTTATCTTGCTGATAATCTGCTCGAGGTCTTCTATAAACCTGTTAAACCAGCGGGCCAGAACCCCGATTTCATCATTGCTTGAAGCAGTAAGGCGTTTTGTAAGATCCCCCTGTCCTTCCGCAATATCCTGGATATTTTGGACAACCATGTTTATCGGTCTTGTAATCATTCTGTTCAGAACAAACAACACCAGCAGGCTGATGATTATAGCAAAAAAGATGGAGATCCCTATGATGTTAAATTGAAGCTTATCGAATGCGGAAAAAAATCACTTCTCTTGATCCCGGTATAAACAACACCGATTACCTCTCCCCGGCTGCTTCTTATTGGATCATATGCTGTGAAATAAGATTCACCCAGGATATTAGCCTCTCCCCGGTATGATCTTCCATATTTAAAGATCGAATCATATGCGACACCCTTCAGCGTGGTTCCAACAGCGCGTGTTCCATCGGATTGCATAACATTGGTCGATACACGAACATCTTTCATGAATATGGTAGCAGTTCCACTGCAAAGCTCTTTTACCTTGTCCGGGAGTTCGTAATTGCCGTTCAATAGATAGTCTCCGATGTAAAGATTATCATTTTCTATCCTGAAACCATCACCTTTCTGCTTGAGCAGATCCCAGAATACTTTAATCCTCATTTCCTGATTTGCGCTCGATAAAGCTGAATGGCTTATCTCTTATTTCTCCTCGTATTCCTGCATTATCGGAAATAGGCCATGGGCCCTTTATTGTTTATTTGAAAGATGGCTATATCCGCAATGC
>DSAD01000210.1 GCA_011372875.1 Deltaproteobacteria bacterium | reverse complement strand
TTCTATATCCCCCACAAGGTGATCGAAAATCAGTTCATACATGGTCGATATCTTGCTGGATTCGGCCTTTACCCGGGCATTGAGATAGATTCTCTCGTAATTGAAGGCCTTTAGTGCCTTGAGTGCCTCAAAAACTCCAGAGGAATATGCGATCTTTTCACTGTTCGAGTTCTCTATGAGGTCTTCCACCAGGGAATAGACTATCTTTCCATTCGTATCTCCAAGCACCGAGGTTATATCGGCAGGGATATCTTGACGTTTAATTATACCCAGGGATATGGCGTCTTCGATATCCCTGCCGATATAACTCACCGTATCACATACCCTCACCAGACAGCCCTCCATGGTCATGGGCATGGGATTTCCACCGCAAAGGGCTGACCGGACTTTTGCATCAAAATCCTCAAAGCATGCCCCGACATCAGGTGATATCTCCTGCTCCGTGGTTTCCCCGTTATGACAGAGAATGCCGTCGAGTACCTGCAGTGAGAGGTTAAGGCCCCTTCCCTGCTTTTCTATGCGTTCCAGTGCCTGGATGGCCTGGACATTATGCCGGAACCCTCCTATCCCTGCGGCTGTGCAGAGTTCATCGAGATAGTTTTCACCATCATGCCCGAAGGGCGGATGCCCGATATCATGGCCAATGGCTATGGCCTCTATCAGGTCATCGTTCAGGCCCTGTTTTCTGCCGATTGTCCGTGCAATCCTACTCAAGAGCTGTACATGGATAACCCGGTGAGAGATGCCCTGGTGACCCACCAGGTAGAACACCTGGGTCTTGTCTATGTAGGAGGTATAGGCCAGGGAGTGAAGTATTCTGTCCACGTCGATGGAAAAGGCATCCCGCATGTCATCTTTTGCAGGATTTTCATCCCTTCTTCGTATACCCTGACTGGGCAGAGAGCTTTTCATCTACGAAACGGATATCCTTGAAAACTGAGCTATCTGGTCAAACAGGCTCACCAGAGATTTCAAAAGCGCGATACGGTTATTTCGTATATCGACATCCTCTGCCATGACAAGCACCTTGTCAAAGAAATCATCGATCGGATCCTTAAGCCCTGCCAGGAGCTTGAGAGCGGAGGTATATTCCCCGCTATCTGCAAGGCTTATAAAGGAAGCCTCTACATTTTTAAAACTCCTGTACAGCGCTTTTTCCTCATCCTGGACAAAGAGGGCCTCCGATAAACCCGGGGCTGACTCTACCTTTTTGAGGATGTTTTCCACCCTCTTCGATGCAGAGCAGATGGACTCGAACCATGGCTGGTGTTTTACACCTGCTATTGCCTGAGCGCGAGTGAATGCATCCAGCGGATCGTCAAAATCCCTCAGAACTGCATCGATAATGTCACCCGATACCCCCCTTGCCTGCAGGATAGCCACGAAGCGTGACTTGAAAAAGGCAACAAGGTCTTGTTTGACCTCTGAGGCATCCCGCTTCAGTTTTGTCTTGAGCTGATACAGTGCCTGCTCTGCCAGGGCTGATATGGAAATTCTGTAGCCCTTTGTGAGCAGGATATTTTCTATGGCGATGGTCTGCCTTCGAAGCGCATAGGGGTCCGATGTGCCCGACGGGATCAGGCCGATGCCGAAACACCCGCATATGGTATCTATCCTGTCGGCAATGCCGACCAGGTCTCCGATTATGTCTGAAGGAAGCTCGTCTTCAGCCGAAGTCGGCAGATAGTGTTCATGGATGGCACGTGAAACCTCGGGATCGCGCCCCTGATGAAGCGCATACTCTCTGCCCATGATACCCTGCAGCTCAGGCAGTTCACATACCATAAGGCTGTTCAGGTCGGCCTTGCTCAGATATGCAGCCTCTCTGACCTTGTCTTTTTTGTCCGGTGCAAGAATATCTGCGAGGTATAACGCTGTATTCGTGAACCTCTCGACCTTTTCAAACGAGGTCCCCAGATCTTTATGGAAGATAACATCCTTTAGTCTCTGTGCATATTCCTCGATAGGCACCTTCATGTCTTCGGTGAAAAAATACTTTCCGTCATCGAGCCGGGCCTTAAGCACACGCTCGTTGCCTCTGCGGACAAGGGCATCGTCCTTTGGAACGATGTTACTGACAGCACAGAAATAAGGCCGCAGCCCGGGTTGTGTATCAAGGGTGTACAGAGGGAAAAACCTCTGATGATGCTTCATCACCGTAACGAGAACCTCGGCAGGCAAATCAAGAAACGACTCATCAAAGCTCCCGACAATAACATGCGGATATTCAACCAGGTTTACTACTTCATCAAGCAGATCGCGGTCGATTACCTGTGCATTGATTTCCTTTGCATGCGCTTCTATGCTGTTCCAGATAAGGTTTTTGCGTTTTTCCACTCCGGGAATTACATAACCCGCCTCAAGAAGTTCCTCGTACTTATCCGGGGTTGTCACCTCGAGTGCACCATCTGTCATGAATCTGTTGCCGTACGTGACCCTTCCCGAGGTGATGTTACCGAATTTTACCGGCAGGACCATATCTCCGAAAAGCGCAAGTATCCAGTGCACAGGCCTGGCAAAACGCACATCCGGGTTCGACCATTTCATGGTCTTTGGAAACGGAATCCTGGCGATCACCTCTTCGAGAATCTCCGGCAGAACCTCTACTGTCGCCTTTCCGGGGATTGTCCTTGTCACGCAGAGATACTCGCCTTTCGGTGTCTGTTCAAAGGAGATCTCGGATATGTCAACACCCGCGTTGTTGGCAAACCCCAGACCTGCCTTTGTCGGGTTGCCCTTCTCGTCAAAGGCCGCCCTTTTTGGAGGCCCCATCTTCTTCTCCACCATATCCGGCAGCTTATCGCCTATTTCTGTTGCCAGAAGGGCAAGCCTCCGCGGAGTCCCGAACACTTTCAGGCTTTCGTAGTCCAGTTTGATCTCGGAAAATTTGTCAGAAACCCAAGAGCGGATAAAATCAAGCGCAGGTCCGTTAAAACCTGAGGGGATCTCCTCGGTACCGATCTCGAAAAGCAAAGAACTTCCCATTATTTCTCCTCGTTCCTGTCCTGAATACTGTCCAGATAGAGTTTTGCAGCCATCCTCGCCATATCTCTCACCCTGGCGATATATGACTGTCTCTCTGTAGTGCTGATGGCGTTGCGTGCATCGAGCAGGTTGAAAATATGCGAACACTTCAGGCACATGTCGTATACAGGAAGGCACAGGCGCGTTTCAGCGACCCTTTTTGCCTCTGCCTCGTATAGGCCGAACAGCGTGAGCAGGGTTGGAACATGGGCATGTTCAAAGTTATACTTCGACCACTGGACCTCTCCTGCGTGATGAACATATCCGTATGTGGTATCGCCTTTCCATTGGATATCGTATACCGAACTGACATCCTGAAGAAACATGGCTATTCTCTCAAGCCCGTAGGTGATCTCCGTACAGACCGGATTGAGATCAAAACCACCCACCTGCTGGAAATAGGTGAACTGGGTTATCTCCATACCGTCGAGCCAGACCTCCCAGCCAAGCCCCCATGCACCCAGTGTGGGAGATTCCCAGTCGTCTTCCACAAAGCGGATATCATGCTCCTTAGGATCAATGCCCAGCTGTTTGAGGCTGTCGAGATACAGCTCCTGCACATCAAGGGGCGAGGGTTTCAAGATGACCTGAAACTGATAGTAGTGCTGGAGGCGGTTGGGATTTTCCCCATACCTGCCGTCAGTGGGTCTCCTGGAAGGTTCTACATAAGCTACATTCCAGGGGTCCGGACCGAGAGCCCGCAGAAACGTGGCAGGGTTGAATGTTCCCGCTCCGACTTCCAGATCATAGGGCTGGACAATGAGACATCCCCGCCGTGACCAAAATTCCTGTAAGTTCATGATTAATTCTTGAAAATCCATGTCTGCACCTCTATCATCGGATCAAATTCAGGTCAAGCAGCTTTGCCAAAAAGGCAGCGCTCTTGAGCTTCTTTTCGGAGATTGTATTGCATAAGGCCAGGAGGAACTCGGTAATCTCTCTTTTGGCATGGCTGCCGGTGGTGAGCTTTTTCAATATGGCGCCATCAAGTCGGGATCCCTTGAGAAGGAACATGTATGCCTCTTTTGAAAGCTTTTCCGAGATCAGCTCCTGCATCCTCTTCGGGGCATTTTCTCTCTTTCCTTCCAGGTCGATCCCGTATCCCAGGCAGGCCAGGAGATTGACAGTGGATATGCACCAGATGGAAAACCACTGCACATCGGGCTCCATGACAGACAGAGATCGGCTGAGACTATCATAGGTCACCGGGTTCGGATCAAGATCTCCAAGATGTTCCTTTACTAGTTCGATAAGAACGCTTGCATGGGCAAGAAGCTCCAGATCCTCCCTTATGGCAAGATTCGCGCTCAAAAGGTTCGCTGATTCGATGCGGGCCAGATCGCCATCTCTACGGGAAGACATCTCGAGTATTACTTCGCAAAAAGGCTCAAGTGTCCCTGGAAAACGCTTCCTGCTGTTTTTTGCACCCTTGGCAATGGCATGGATAACGCCTCTGTCTCTGGTAAACGCACATACGATCTTGTCGGATTCTGCATAATCAATGCAATTGAGGATAATGGCATCTGTCGTGAAGAGGGTCATGGGTGCTTACATAATGAGGACTACAGCGATACCCAGATATGATGCAACGCCTATGAGATCCATTGCCGTGGTTACAAAAGGCCCGGATGCCACCGCAGGATCTTTCCCGACCTTGTAGAAGAAGATAGGAAGTGCCGTGCCAAGAAATGCTGCCAGGGCCATGGAGTTGAGGATTGCCAGGCATACGACGATACTCATTTTCGGAGCATCAGGATAGATAACATAGGATATACCCCCGAGCATGATCCCGTACATTGCCCCCAGCAAAATACCGACGCCGATCTGTTTTCCCACGATTTCCTTAAAATTCATTGTATTGGAAGCGCCTGTGGCAATTCCCCTAACGATCAGTGCCACTGACTGTGCCGCCACGTTACCTCCCATGCCCAGTATGATGGGCATAAAGGCAGCCACACCGATAATCCGGCTCATCATGGGTTCGAATTCCCTTATCAGAAACGTGGTCAGCACCCCCCCCAGCCAGCACACAAAGAGCCAGGGTATTCGGGTTGATGCATTCTTGATGATCGACGAGGTCAGGAGGTCCTCTTCAGCGCCAGCGAGCTTGAACATGTCTTCGGTGGCCTCTTCATCAATGATGTCCACGATGTCATCCACGGTTATCCTGCCCAGAAGCAGCCCCTCGTCATCAACGACCGGCATGACCACGCGGTCGTGCTTTCTGAACAGCTGCGCCACATCTTCCTGATCCATCATCACCGGCACTGTGACGAAATCCACATTCATGATATGGGAGATGGGTGTCTCATTTTTGGACAGGATAAGATGTACCAGGGGAACCGTTCCCACCAGAACACCTCTGTTGTCAACTACATAGACCATATGAATATTTTCGATATCAGTATAGAGCCGGCGTATTCGGTCAATCACCTCGTCTACGGTGGCACTTGGAAGAGCGGATATCAGCTCTCTCTGCATAATGCCGCCGGCCGTATCTTCGGGATACAGCAACAGCGATTTGATATCCGAGGACTCTTTGGGGCTCATGGCAGCAAGGACCCGCGCTGCCCTCTCCTGGTTCATATCACCGACAAGATCTGCTGCGTCATCCGAGTCCATATCCGCTACGATCCGGGCAAGATCGGCATCGGATATGTCGTCCAGGATGTCTTCTATGGATTCAGAGGACAGTTCAGCTATCACTTCCGATGCCGTATCCACATCGAGAAGCAAAAAGAACTTCCCCCTGGATTCTTCGTCAAGGGCCTCGATAAGCTCCGCGATTTCGAATGGCTTCAGATCATGAAGCATCTCGATGATATGGAATTCCCAACCCTTTTCGACGTATTCTTTCAGTGTTTTTACATCGGTCGCCTTCACCGGCATACCACACCCCTTTTTTCGAACAGCTTCGCTATCCGGGGTAACTCTTGAC
>DSAD01000079.1 GCA_011372875.1 Deltaproteobacteria bacterium | reverse complement strand
GGTCTTTGTGGACGGCGAATTACAAATGGCGGCTTGATAAGCATGACCAATGGATACGTTCCATCCACAACATTTGACAATATCTCCATCACCACGTCCACAGGACGTGGGTTTCTTCTTCGAACTAAATAGGAGGTGTGCCATGATGGCTGTCCAATGGCAACAGGTTCGCTGGGGTATGGTCTTATGCGTGGTGACTGTTCTGTACAGCTTTGTCCTGGGAGCTGCTATGGGAGGGCAAGAAGCTTTGTTTAAGGATCATTTCAAACAAACCGTGCAGATCAACGCGATCCAGGTTTTCGGCGATGACAACGCGAAAATGGACCGGGCTAAAGAACGTGCCTGGACATACACAAAGCGGTCACACATGCACGCAGCGGGCGTGGGCATCATCGGCCTGGCCTTGATGCTGATGATCCCCCTGGTAACTTCGTCGCGTTTGTTCCAACATGGGCTGTCGCTGGCCTATGGCCTCGGGTCGCTGGCCTATCCCCTGACGTGGCTGATTGCAGGATTTCGAGTCCCAACCATGGGGACTACCTCGGCGGCAAAGGCTTCAATTGAGTGGCTCGCGATGCCCTCGGTATTTTTACTGGTGGCATCGACGACGGTCATTCTTATACTGCTTCTTCGTTGGGGTCTCAGTAAAGAAAAGCCTTATAGCTAAACAAATCGGGGGCTGTAAAGTTATTGATCGTAATCCATGTAAAGGGGAGAATTTATTTGTTCCTGACAAGAGGATCCCCCTGATAAAAGACAGCAGCAATGTTGCGTGTGTTGCGGATATCTTCGGTGGGATCTCCTTCAACCAGCAGAAGATCGGCGTCTACGCCTTCTTCTATGGTTCCGAATTTAACATCCTGGTGGAAGACTTCCCGAAGAATCCTTGCCGGTGCAGAGGTTGCTGCCAACAATGCTTCAGCAGGGGTCAGCCCGCCCCGGACCAGATGTTCCAGCTCAACATGAAGGGATCCGCCGGCTGCCATTCCAAGGTTGGGTGAATCTGTCCCTGCGATGATCGTCACACCGGCATCTTTCAGGACACGGACATTGGGATGCAGTACTCCGGCATAGGTTTCTTCGAAATGCCTGTAGTAGTCTGTCCACGGATCTCCTTCCGGGGAGATGAAGGGTTCTGGATTGTGCAGGGCCTCTATGCTCGAAGGATGCATTGTTTCCCATTCAAGGTCACAATAGTGATCGTAATCCTCTTCATTTATAAATGCATTCAGGTTGTGAAACACATAGACAGTGGGTATAACAAACATACCCCTGGCGGCAAGTTCGCCTGCAAGTTTTGCATCAAGAGGCTCCTTATAGACATTGTGTGCTATACCATCCGCTCCGCTGTCGATCGCGACCCTCACATCTTCATTCCTGCCGATATGGATAAGCACGGGTATGCCCTGCTCATGCGAACGCTTCACGATCTCGTGAACTATCTCGGGCCTCATCTTTGGCGAATCGTCCGGCAGATCATCAAGATATATCTTTGTGAAATCAGGTCCTTGGGCAAGGTGATCTTCGAGCCGGTCCATATCGGTGACATCATCGACTTCAATCACAATCTCGGGGAAGAAAGGACGGACAAACCAGGGAAAGGTTTTCTTCATCTTTTCCACCATGGGGATCGGATGTGCGCCTTTCCCGGTGAATCCCATACCGCAATGGAACAGGTGGGGGCCTGCGAGGTTTCCATCCTCGATCTCACAAGTCAGGGCATTCATTGCCGCAGGTTTTTTACCGCTCATGTCCATGATTGCGGTGATTCCGCTGTACAGACATGCCTCCATGTTGAACCGCATTGTCGGCATAACCGTGCCCCACGGTATGATCATCCCGCTGGTAATGTGGGTATGAAAGTCAACGAGCCCCGGCAGAAGCATCTTTCCCTGTCCGTCTATGACCTCGGCACCAGGTATGTCAAGCCTTTTCGCAGAGATCACGGCAACTGTTTCACCCCGGACATACACATCCATATCCTGAAGCACCTTACCTTCATCCAGTGCGGTAAAGACATCCACATTCCTTATCAGATACCCGTTTTCCTTTACAGGGGCCTTCCCTACAAGAGAGGGATGGGCACATGCAGAAAGAAAGGAGACGAGAACAAGAATTACCGGCCACAACCTGTTTTTCATTACAAACCTCCTCATTCAATTCATACAGCACATCTACCGGGCATTAAAGGGTTTGTAAAGTACCTTGATAGACAGCCTGAAAGAGAAGCGGCTGCAATGTATAAACAGATCCTGAAGAAGTATCGGTAAAAAATGATGGATGAGACAGAAGGCAAACCTTCATTATCGTGAGCGAGAAAGAGTCAGAACAGTCTTATGGATACTCCTAAAAACCGTTAATGCAACCTGATTTCTCTTCTGGTTATGAAGAAAAGCGGGTATATTGTTCTTCATCTTATCGAGAAAAGGATACGGTCATCGAATGACATCTTGAATCAATTAAGGAGGATACTGGCATGAAAAAGATAATATTGGGGACTGCCTTAATTCTGGTAATACTGATCATTGTTTTCCTTTTCCTGCCTGCCCCCATTGACCCCGTCGCATACACACCACCACAACCCCCTGAATTATCCGGCATACTGGCACCGAACAATCTTCTGCAGAGCGCCGAGCTTCTGGCTCTGGGTGAAATCAATGGTCCTGAAGAAGTGGCTCTTGACAGTCAGGGACGTATATACGGGGGAACGCAGGATGGAAAGATCCTGCGTATCCTGTCTGACGGCAGCATCGAGACCTTTGCAGAGACCCAGGGCCGGCCTCTGGGTCTCCAGTTCGACAGGGCGGGCAACCTGATTGTATGCGATGCACACAAGGGCCTGCTCTCCATAGATCCTGAAGGCAAGATTACGGTCCTGGCCACTTCAGCCGAGGGGATTCCCTTCAGGTTCACCGATGCCCTGGATATCGCCAGCGACGGGACGATCTATTTTACGGATGCAAGCTCCAGGTTCTCTCAGCAGGAATATCTCTATGATCTCCTTGAATCAAGGCCGCACGGCAGATTCCTGAGCTTTGAGCCGACAACCGGCAAAGTCAGTGTCCTGCTCAAGGACATCTGCTTTGCAAACGGTGTTGCCCTGCCCAGAGACGAAAACTTTGTTCTGATTAACGAGACCTACCAGTACAGGATAATCCGGTACTGGCTGAAAGGCCCCAAGGCCGGGACACACGATATCTTTATCGATAATCTGCCTGGATTTCCCGACAACATCTCAAGCAACCGCAAGGGAACATTCTGGGTGGCCCTTTTCACGCTCAGAAATGCATTGACGGACTTTGCCCATCCCTACCCGTTTATCAAAACTCAAGTCTCCAAACTCCCCAAGGCCTTATGGCCCAAGCCGAAGCCATACGGCCTGGTCCTGGCACTGGATGAACAGGGAAACATCACCTCGAGTCTGCATGATCCGACAGGGAAACACCTTAAGGAGATCACCTCAGCCCGGGAATATAAGGGTTATCTCTATCTTGGCAGCCTGCATAACGACCGGATCGGAAAATATTCATTGAGCAAATGATCCGCCATCCGTGCTGCGAGATCGATGCAGCCGGGAACGGCTTCCAAGCCATGGCAGCATCGTGAGGTAGCCGCTGCAAGCAGCGGGATATCATCTGAATGAATTCTTGGAGTATCAGGGTACATTCCGGGTTATCCTCCTCCCCGGGAAAGACAGAATTGTAATGCCCGGGGGCCGGTTTTCTTCATTGGAGGCCATGAAGCTCGCAACAACTGCCTGTATCCTTACACCTATTTTTATTGGGCAAACACAGAGGTGGCAAAGCCCAGGATCAATATAAGGAACTCGACAACCCGGGCGGTATCGATATCCTCTACAATGGTACCGGAGAGCTTTTCTTCGTCCCAGCAGCCGCTTCATCATTCTCTTCAGTCTCACGAATCCCTCGTTCATCTCCAGGGCCAGGTCCGGGCGCTGATCATAGAGTTCGATTGCCTGGTTGACGAAGATGCATACCCCGGGAAGGTTCTCACTGCCGGTGAGGTGCCGGGCCCGGTAATCTTCGAGCATACGTACGATCTCGCCCACGGGCTGGCGGATATCGTCCACTCCGCAGAGATTCTTTTCCCGCCAAATCTTGCGTGCCTGGCTCAATGTCTATAATTATAAAAATTCGGAGTATTGAATTCTACCAGGATACCGTATCACTTTCAGCGACGGCTTTATCTCGAACAGACCGATTCTCTTCACACCATATCTCTCAGATATTTCTTCCCGGTGGTCCTGAATGATGTTCAAAATAGTCTTCTACGTCATCAGAACATGTCCGATATAGTAACATACAGCATGAATACAGTTGACTATTTATTTTTTAATAAGTTGACAATAAGTTGACGATAACTATAATACCATTATGAACACGAAAGAGAAAATACTCCGGTTAATACTGGGGAAAAACCCGGTATCCGGCACTGAAATAGCCGCACATTTCAATATATCGAAACAGGCGGTAAACAAGCATATTAAAGCCCTCATCCAGGAACAGAAAATAGTCAAACAAGGCGTTACCAGGGGAGCGGCATATATCCCCGCAGGCAAAACCACACCTGCTCCTTCCCTGCCGAGAATTAACGACAAAGTCGATCTCAAGGGATTGGAAGAGCATGAAGTATTCAATAATATCGATCTGAAAACCAACCTCAGGAATCTCATGAGTGAGCAGGCTTTCACCATTGTCCGGTACGCATTCACAGAGATTTTAAACAATGCCATAGATCATTCCTGTTCACATACCTGCACTGTTCAGTTAGATCTCGATCAGTACGATGCACGATTCATCATCAGGGATTCCGGCATCGGCATCTTTCATTCAATCATGTCCAAATTCGGGTTGAAGGATGAGCAGCAGGCCCTTGGAGAACTCCTCAAAGGAAAGAAAACCACCATGGCCGAGCTGCACTCCGGAGAAGGTGTTTTTTTCTCATCCAAGTCTGCTGATACGGTTTCCTTCAGGTCCCACAACATCGATTTAGTTTTTGATAATCTGAAAAACGATATCCTTGTAGGGAAGAAAAGGTTCATAAAAGGGACTGAGGTCCGGTTCTCCATAAGCAGAAATTCAAGGCGAGACCTTTCAACCATCTTTTCCCAATACTCGCCCGAGGAATATGACTACAGGTTTGAAAGAACCAAAGCCATGGTAAACCTCCTCGCCGGAGATTATGTCTCCCGATCAGAGGCAAAACGCCTTCTGGCCGGCCTCGATAATTTCAAAGACATTATCCTCGATTTCAATAAAGTCTCCTCTATAGGACAGGGATTTGCAGATGAAATATTCAGGGTTTTCCAGAACGATCATCCTGATATCCGTATATCGACCGAAAATGCAAACCCGGTTATCCAGCAGATGATCAATCATGTGGTTGACAATAGATAATTACATCTGGTTGACAATAAGTTGTCGATAGAAACAGCGCCAAAATGTGTCAGATCGATACATCAAAAAATATCGCACAAAGACACTTAAGACGCAGAGGAAGAACATACATGTGTTCTTAGAGACTCCATTCCGGGGTCAAAATGATCAAATGGGAATCAGTCCTGCTTTTTCCAGCATAGCTCAAACTGACCCCAATGTGCCTCTCTTTTTATCGTTTATACCTTTTGTTGAATGTTGCGACCCCTCTGGTCAAGCATTGCGGATATAGCCATCTTTCAAATAAACAATAAAGGGCCCATGGCCTATTTCCGATAATGCAGGAATACGAGGAGAAATAAGAGATATGCCATTCAGCTTTATGGAGATATGAAAAGAATAAATAATCAATCCGGAATGAGGCTTGAAGATGATACTTCATACTACTCAACACTTATTGATACAGCATTACGAAACAGGAGTATTTATATTAGAAATGTAAAGATCAGCACAAAACTATCAGCACTGTTCACTGTGACCATTGTATTAGTAATTGCAGTAATTCTATCTATGTGTCT
>DSAD01000252.1 GCA_011372875.1 Deltaproteobacteria bacterium | reverse complement strand
GTTCAAAAAGATCTATGAAGAGGAGTTCGGGATGTTCGGCGGGTCGTCATATGGTGCGCTTATCGGGGATTATGAATTCAGCAACCATCCTCAGGACCTCACCCTGCTCGAAAAGGTATCGCAGGTTGCGGCTGCCGCGCATGCACCGTTTATCTCCGCGGCATCTCCAAAACTCTTCAACCTGGACACTTATGAGGAACTGGGTGCCCCCCGTGACCTTGCCAAGATCTTCCAGAGCGCGGAATTTGCCAAGTGGAGATCCTTCCGTGAAACCGAAGATTCCAGGTATGCCGCGCTGACCCTGCCTCACGTGCTCATGCGACTGCCCTACGGACAGGAAAACGTCCCGGTCGAGGCCTTTGATTTTGAAGAGGATGTTGAAGGCACCGACAGCAGCAAGTATCTCTGGGGAAATGCTGCCTATGCCCTTGGAGCCCGCCTGACCGATGCCTTTGCCAAGTACCACTGGTGCGCCGCCATCCGAGGGGTGGAAGGCGGAGGCCTGGTACAGGGCCTGCCGGTCCATACCTTCAAGACAGACGAAGGTGATGTCGCACTCAAGTGTCCCACGGAGATCGCCATTACAGACAGGAGGGAAAAGGAACTTGCAGATCTCGGGTTTGTACCTCTCGTACACTGCAAGGGAACCGATTATGCGGCATTCTTCAGTACACAGTCCGCCAACAAGGCAAAGGTATACGACTCGGATTCAGCCAATGCAAATGCAAGACTGTCATCACAGATCCAGTACATCATGGCTACATCGAGGTTTGCCCACTACCTGAAGTCCATGATGAGGGACAAGGTCGGCAGTTTCATGACCCGCTCCGATGCCGAGAGCTTCCTGAACCGCTGGATAAGCAACTATGTGCTGTTGGATGACAATGCCGGCCAGGAGGCAAAGGCCAAGCTGCCGCTTCGAGAAGCACGCATAGATGTGAGCGAGATCCCGGGAAAGCCCGGGGCATACCGCGCGGTTGCATTTCTGAAACCCCATTATCAGCTCGACGAGCTTGCCGTGTCGCTGAGGCTGGTAGCGGATCTCCCGCCTCCCGCCAAAGGCTAGCCGGCATAATCATACCGGATTTTATTTTCGGGTAAGGATGAATATTAACTCAAAAAGGGAATAAGGAGGGATATATCATGGGATTTGACTGCTTTTTAAAGATTGATGGCATTCCAGGAGAAAGTTCGGACGACAAGCACAAGGACTGGATCGAGATACTTAACTTCAGCCACGGGATCACCCAGATGGCCGGAGGGGCCAGAAGCACCGGGGGCGCAGCAACGAGTGGAAGATGCGACCACATGGATTTCACGATAACCAAGTTCCTGGACAAGGCATCCCCCAAGCTGTATGTGACCTGCTCAAACGGGACCCATATCCCGAAGATTCAGCTCGAACTGTGCCGTGCAGGTGGAGACAAGCTCAAGTATATGGAATACATATTGAGTGACGTTATCATCTCCTCTGTCCTGCCAGGCGGATCATCAAAGGGCGACGATGCGCTGCCGACCGAGACCGTCACCTTCAACTACGGCAAGATAGAATGGCAGTATACCGAGACCGACCACAAGACCGGCAAGCCCAAGGGCCAGGTCAGCGCCAATTGGGATCTCGTTGCAAACAAGGGTGGCTAGAACCCTTCTTGAGGTATGATGGACCAGGACCATAATCTTCATGCATCCATGCTGGACAGGCTCATAGACAGAGAGCCAGGGCTCTCACTGGAGCCTGTCCAGCAGCGTTTTATCGACATCAGGCAGATAAAGGCTTCCGTGATAAGGGACCTCGAGAACCTCCTCAACACGAGACGGAACATCCTTGCCCCGGGCGATCAATATACTGAACTGGGCCGTTCCCTGTTCGTCTATGGAATCAGAGACTACACCTCGAAAAATCCCGGAGA
This sequence comes from Deltaproteobacteria bacterium, assembly GCA_011372875.1. GTDB lineage: Bacteria > Desulfobacterota > Desulfomonilia > UBA1062 > UBA1062 > DSAD01. The sequence continues at coordinate 4,081 of DSAD01000252.1, read as the reverse complement.
CATAAAGGTTCAAAACCAGCTCAGGAGCGATATCGAAAAGAGCATCGCCCGGTTCGAGCCCAGGCTGAAAAACGTAAGGGTTCAGATTGAACACGACGCGAATAAACACTCGAAGGCCCGCTTCCGTATCAGCGGCATGCTCGTGATAGAACAGGAGGCGGAACCTGTCTCGTTTGACACCTATTTCGACACGAACCGGGGCGAATACGTTATATCCAGATAATCTGCGGATTTGTCCCAGGAATAATCGGTAACGTGATCTTTTAATTTAGTATGGACGACAGCATTCTTAACTACTACGAGCGAGAACTCACCTATATCAGGGAGATGGGTGCGGAATTTGCTAAAAAATACCCCAAGATAGCCGGCAGACTCCAGCTCGAGCCGGACAAATGCGAAGACCCGCACACAGAGAGGCTGATCGAGGCATTCGCCTTTATCTGTGCACGCATCCACAAAAAAATCGATAATGATTTCCCTGAGATAACCGAGTCTCTGCTGAGCATAATCTATCCGCATTACATAAGCCCTATTCCTTCCATGTCCATCGTGAAGTTTGAACCCATAAAAAAGGCCATATCGCCAGGGGGTTACCGGATAGAAAAGAATACGGCAGTGTATTCAAAACCCATAGGGGGAACCGCCTGCCAGTTCTCTACCGGATATCCTATCACCATCTGGCCTGTCGAGGTGGTTTCAGCTGGGCTCAAGGACATCACCAAGCCTGTAAAGGGCGCACAGCAGGCAATAGGCATACAGCTCAAGGCCTTCAACAAGGCATTCATATCCGATATCGGATGGGAAAGCCTCAGGTTCTACCTCAACGGACCGCATCAGCACATCTTCCATCTCTATGAGCTGCTGTTCAATAATGTCTGTCATGTAGAGCTTGAGGCAAAAGACAAACAGGGAAGGATCATCGAGATACCACTGAGCCCAAAAGATATACTCCCGGTAGGATTTGAACCTGATGAAGGTCTGCTGCCTACCCTGCGCAGATCATTCCCTGGATACCGCATGCTCTTCGAATACTTCTGCTTTCCAGAAAAGTTCCTGTTCTTCACCATAAAGGGCCTGGAAAGGCTTAAAAAACTCAATCTCAGCCAGGACCTTGAAATCAATCTGTATCTGAACAGAAATGCAAAGCCGGACATGGTTATCAATGAAGACACCTTTTCCCTCAACACCTCCCCGGTGATCAATCTGTTCAATCATGTTGCCGAGCCCGTACGTATCGATCAGCATAAGACCGAATACCATGTGATCCCGGATATCAGGAGAAGAAGCGGGACCGAGATCTTCAGCATTGAGAAGGTTACAGCGGTCTCTTCTTCCCAGGATACCACAATCGAATACAGGCCCTTTTACTCGGTACGTCACCATCTCGAAGAGGAAGATCGTTCGCGCAGGGTTTTCTGGCACATGCAAAGGAGAGAAACCGGCAGAAAAGGGGACAGCGGAACAGAGGTATTCCTTTCCTTTACCGATCTGGATTTCTCACAGGCAGATCCCGGCTCTGAAATCGTTACCGTACATACTGTGTGCACCAACCGCGATCTGCCCGCGAGGCTTCCCTTCGGGGACCGCTCGGGGGATTTCACCCTTGAGGCGGCAGCACCGGTTGAACGCATAACAAGCCTGATAAAGCCGACGCCCACCAGAAGACCGTCTATGGGAGGCCAGCTGCAGTGGCGTCTGATCTCTCACCTCTCTCTCAACTATATGTCCATAGCCAAGGACGGGGAAGATGCGCTCAGAGAGATCCTCAAACTCTATGACTTTTACGACTCACCATCGACCAGACAGCAGATAAGCGGAATCACCTCTCTCAACTCCAGGCATGTCACCAAAAGGATAGGACAGTCCTTCTGCAGAGGCGTCAGGATCGCCATCGAGTTCGACGAGGAGAAATACGTCGGCGCAGGGCTCTATCTGTTTGCAAGCGTACTGGAAAGATTCATCGCACAATATGTCTCGGTTAATTCCTTTACCCAGCTCGAAGCAAGGACTGTTCAGAAAAATGAGGCAATAAAGATATGGCCGCCCAGGAGCGGAAATCAGACCCTGATCTGAAAGAGCGCCTTTTTGACGAATTCTACCGGTTCAGCTTTTTTCAGGCTGTAGGCCTGATTGAAAAACTGTTCCCTGAAAAGGACCCTGTGGGGAAACATCTTGTCCCGTCAAGAGAGGCCCTGCACTTTTCTGTTAAACCAGGGTTTTCATTTCCGCCAAGCGATATCTCTTCCCTGAAACGCCCCGATGAGGGAACGCCGGTGAATATGGGCATAGCCTTTATGGGGCTGATCGGTCCTTCCGGAGTCCTGCCTCACTGGTACAACGAGATTGCCCTTGAAAGAAACCGCAACAAGGATCATTCCCTTACCGCCTTTTTCGATATCTTTCATCACCGCCTTATATCGCTGTTCTATCTGGCCTGGAAGAAGAACAGGTTTCCTGAAAACTACATCCCAGGGGCAAGGGACAGGCATTCACGATATCTGCTGAGCTTATCGGGCCTCGGCACGAGAGGGCTCACCGATATGATCGGCCTGCCCGAAGAATCGCTGTCGTTCTACACCGGACTCACATCTAAATCCGTCCCTTCGGCAACCTCAATCGAGGCGACAGTCGCCTATCTTTCAGGAACAGATGTACGGGTGGAGCAGTTTGTAGAGCGTACCATCGATCTCAGCGAAGAAGACCGGACATCTCTCGGGACAGCCAATATTCAGCTCGGCATCGATACGGTCTGCGGAACACAGGCAAGAGACTGCCAGACAAAATTCCGCCTTCACTTAGGCCCCATGGATTTCAATACATTTCAGCGTTTTCTTCCAGACGGCGATATGCTGGGGCCCATTTTTGCCCTGGTCAAGTACATGGTGGGCATAGAGTATGAATTCGATCTCAGGATCATCCTTCCCAGAGAGAATGCCCCTTCCTGCAAGCTGGGGGAAAAGAACGTGTCACGTCTGGGATGGTCGACCTGGCTTTTATCGCCGGGCACGCTTCCTGTAACCGATATCTCGCTCACCCTTGACGAGGAGAGTATTCAGGCCCAATGATCCTGACTGCCTGGCGAGCACGATCAGAGCAAAACCGGCAGCAACAACCAGTATAACGAAAGGAGTATCCCGTATGTCATCTTCCAATTTGAAATCTTTGATAGGAAAATTGAATCAGACCTGCAGAAATGCCCTTGAATCAGCGGCAGGTCTTTGTCTTTCACAGACCCACTATGAGGTCGATCTTGAGCACTTTCTCATGAAGCTGCTGGATCTGAACAATACCGACATAGAGAAGATCCTCAGACATTTCGAGATCAACCAGGATCATCTCCTGGCCGACCTCACAAAGAGCATGGAAGGATTCAAGACAGGCAATGCCAGAACCCCTGCGCTGTCACCACGAATACCTGCCATGATTCAGGATTCCTGGATGCTGGCCTCTGTCGACTATGACTCTGGCAGCATACGTTCGGGACATATCATTCTCTCCCTGCTGAGCAACGAACAGACCGCCAGAATGCTTATTGAGAGTTCATCAGCGTTTAAAAAGATATCCGTAGAAACCCTCAAGGAAAGCCTTTACGATATCGTTGCAGGTTCGGCCGAAGATTCTGTGCAGGGAGGAACTGCCGGGCAGACTCAGACTGGGGATAAGAAAAAACAGCCTGCGGGAACGGCAGCCCTGGATCAGTACACCATCAACCTGACCAAGATGGCCCAGGCAGGAGAGATAGACCCTGTCATAGGAAGAGACTTCGAGATCAGACAGATGGTCGATATCCTCATCCGCCGCAGACAGAACAACCCCATCCTGACCGGTGAAGCCGGCGTGGGAAAGACAGCCGTTGTAGAGGGCTTTGCCCTAAGGGTCGCCACCGGAGACGTGCCGCCCGTGCTGCAGAACGTTGCCATCCATTCGCTCGATCTGGGTCTGCTTCAGGCAGGTGCAGGCATAAAGGGAGAGTTCGAAAATCGCCTGAAATCAGTAATCAACGAGGTCAAGGCATCTCCTGTACCCATCATCCTGTTCATCGACGAGGCCCACACCCTTATAGGTGCAGGCGGCTCTGCAG
>DSAD01000101.1 GCA_011372875.1 Deltaproteobacteria bacterium | reverse complement strand
GATTATTCGTCTATTTAAACAGCCTATTTCTTGATGACATGGGAGATGAGTTTTTCCCACTGATCCATTATCACTTCTATATTAAATCGCCTGGAGGTTTCCCTGGCCTTTTCTCCGAACCTGATTCGTTCGGCTTCATTATCCATAAGATGCTTCAAGGCCAAAGCCAGTTCATGGATATTTTTATTCGGGATCAGCATCCCGTCAATACCGTCATGAATGATTTCCGAAGGACCAAACGGACAGTCGGTGGAGATAACCGGCATGCCCAGGGACATAGCCTCAATCAGCGCATTCGGGAAACCCTCGTGTTTTGATGATAATACGAAGATTTTTGAACTTTCCAGATAGTCATGAGTATTCTTTACCCTGCCCGGCATAAAGATACGGTCACTAATACCGAGCTCTTTCGCGATCTTCTCGAGGCGCCCGCGATCTTCTCCTTCACCGAGTATTAGAAGGATCCAGTCAGGTTTATCTCGAGATGCAATATGAAAAGATCGCATCAGCAGATCAAACCCCTTGCTCGGAACAAGCCGCCCCATCGAACATATGATGGACTTTCCTTTTAATGCCGACGGAATCTCTCCCAAGGAGTTCTCTTCGCAGGAGAGAGGATTGGCTACGGTATAAACTCTGTGGTCAGGAACGAATCCCGTGGCCCATTTCCTGGCAGGTTCGGTCTGGACTACCACAGCTGATGCCCTTGGGTAGAGGAATTTCCTGAGAAACTCCCAGGGAAGAGGTTGGCTTTGCTTCAGAGGGTTGTTCCTCTCTGAGACGATCAGCGGAATGTTTGTGCCGGATAGAGCAAGGAGATTCTGGATATTCATGCGAACGGTGAAACTGATAGCTATATCGGGATGAAGGGCAAACATGCCTTTTCTCGCGAGGGTAATCCTTTGAATATTATGTTTGATTGTATCAAGGAGGTGCCTCGGGGGTTTGCTGATATCCCATCCGTGTCGGACGATCCCCTCATGAAGAGGGTAGAAGTCTTTCTGAGCGCTGTCATGGGTGAACAGATGAACTTGATGGTCTTGTGCTGCCCAATAGTTTGCCATGGCAGACATTACCCGTTCAGCACCGCCACCGTTCAATGTTGGTATGAGGAGAGCTATACGCATTGTTTTCTGATTACATCACTCATAAGGTGTATGTGAAAGGATTGATCTGGCCCTGTTTTCCCAGGTATAATGAGCGCAAAAATCCTCATATGCCCTGTCGGCAATTCGTGTCCTAACCTTGCTTTCCTGAAGCCTCTCGATGGCCTCTGTCCAATCCTCAATACTGTCAGGTCTTACTAAAACGGCGTTGTTATCATTGAGAACTTCTCTGAGCGCTGGCAGATCTGATGCGATTATAGATTTTCTGCTGGACATGTATTCAAAGATCTTAAGGGGAGACATGACCTTGCTCGTATTCGGGCCGTCATTGGCTGTAGTGAGAGTTTCCTGGTAAGGTGCAAGGAGTATATCGCAGCTGTTTCGGTACTTATAAACGAGATTTGGTGGTATATAGCCGTGGAAAAATACATTGGTGCGTATGGTCTGTGTTTTCCAGTAGTCGATATCCGACGGTGTTCCCCCGATAAGGTGAAAATCTATCGCATCCAGTTTTTCCGCCAGGTCAAGGATGAGATCAATGCCTCTCCCGGAATAGAGATGTCCGACATATCCAATTTGAAGTGCGTTCTCTCGGCCTTGCCATTCAGGAAGAGATGAGAAATCGTTCACCTTATCGGCACCATCAGGAGCGACCAGGATTTTATTTGCAGGGAGAAAGCCCCCCTCGATGCAGATTTTCTTCAGGGCATTGGTGATCACAACGAGTTTGCAGAAGTCAGGCCTCGTTATAATTTCCCGGAAGAGGTCATGATCTCGTTTGCTTCGCTCCCATACCGGGAAATGCAGTTCATACATGACCCGGTAACCGTTCCGGGCTGCCTGGGTACAACCCATGAGATGCCTCCCATAGACGAGATCCGGTTTGATTTTTTTCAGAGTTTGACGTACAAATGCTGCATAGATCCAGTCTCTTCCTCTTATGGTGGGGCATGGAAGATGTTTGATGAAAAACTGCTTGGAAATTCCATAGTATTCGAAAATGTCTGATATCCCTGTCTGAGCATCCTTTTTCTTATCCGGTGCAAGGAGGAACACTTCATGCCCGTTCTGCACAAATGCCTGGCACATTTTCATAACATGGATGCTATTTGCTGCGCGGGAAGGGAAGGTGGAATTGGAAATGTACGTAATTTTCACTGGGAAAACTCGTTTTGGATGATTCTGCATAATTCTGAATGAAACCGATCAGGTGAATACCAGTGCTCGACCAGCCGGAGACTTTCTTTTCCCATCTGAACCAGTAGCTTGCGATCGGAAACGATCCATTCGATCTTGGTCTTCAGGTCATCTATATCGTTTGACCTGAAAATGAAACCGTTTTCCCCGATGTGTATGTAATCTTTTGTTCCGTTTGTATCGGAACAGATAGCTGGCAGGCCGTGTGCCATTGCCTCGAGTGGGGATATCGCGGCAGGTTCATTCGTGCTTGGGAGGATAAAGAGGTCATGGAGTATGTATTGATCCAGACATACCCGATGGGGGACATTGATGTTCAGGGTTACGGTATTTTCGAGCCCCCTCTGTGCGATATGGTTTCTGATCTTCATGTAGTAAGGATTTTTCTCATCGTTCAGCGATCCAATCAGGGTCAGACGCACCGGGTGAATCCGCCGAAGTTCATCAATAGCATCCAGGAGCAGAAGATGGTTTTTCCTCTCCAGGAAGAATTTCCCTATAGAGAGGATATTCACCTTTCCGTCTCTGAAATACTCTCTGTCTTCTACCTGCCTGTGCGGTTCCATCACGAAGGGCACAAAATATTCATGAGGCAGGCTGAAGGTCTGAGCGGTTATTGACCCGAGCACAGGGGTTATTCTCACTCGTGAGATGAGATTGAACAACCGCTTATGGATAATGATTCTTGCGGCACGTTCTTTTCTACGATAGAGAGGGTCTTGTGTGTAGAGGATGATGTTTTTGGTGGATCGTCTTCCGAGAGATGCGAACACGATATTCTGCAGATCGATCCCCCGAATGATGATGACATCGGGCGCATAGTGTTCGAGAATGTTCCTGTATTCCCTGACATTGCGAGAAATATTCCCCGGGAGCAGGACTGGTGTAATTCGGTTATGACACTCTGTTCTACTCTGGCTTGACGCAAGGAATTTGACATCATGACCGTGTCTCAGGAGCGAATTGACCGCACCGTACTGGTTGGTATGGAATCGAGGCGCTACAAAGAGGAATTTCATGTCAGAAAAGAGGAAACGAAAAAAAGATGAAGCCATCCTTGGATTGAGACTGAACTACACATAATATTTACATACCGGTTAATCCGGAGTTACCCCATTGCTCTGAGAAGATGTGTTAACCATGATTCCTCTTTAAAACCTATCAAGAGTACGTCTGTCAGATGTCACACGCTTATGTCTTGTCGGGATCTGTTTGCGAGAGCTTATTCAAGGGTTCATACTTGGGCATCAGGAAGATCCTCTCTGTCCTGATCCCCTGGTCCTCGATATCACCATATTCGCGGTCGAATCCGCTATAATTGTAGACATAATTCACCCGGTAGAGGTGTTTGCTGTGTCGGCCTGCGAGTTCCTGCAACGAGACATAGAATGCCTTGTCATCTCCACTGATGAAATACTCTCCGGTATCCGGATCGATTAGGCTCTCTTCTCTCAGGTGGGTGAGGAGTTCCTGTCTGAACGAATGAAGTGCCCTCCCGTATGCCCTGTTTTCTCTGAAGGTGTTGGTCCTGACCACCCGTTCGGGTATGGGGAAAGGCTTGACGAGCTTTCCTCTCGAAGTCATCAAGGTGTTGTATGTCATCCAGATCTCTGGGTCCTGATAGACCTTGTTCAGATAAGAGATTACCCCCGGGTCGTGGAGCCAGTCATCGCCATTGAGTTCGCAGATGATAGATCCGGAGGGTGCCGTCCGGAATCCGGTAAGGTTGTTGGTGCAGCCTCCCATGCGCTTGTTATTACGGATATAATCAACATTGTGGTCCGGATTATCATGAAGCCATGCCAGGATTATGTTGTGTGTGTCATCGGATGAAGCGTCATCTATGAAAACATGTCGAATGAGATGCCGGGGATAGTGTTGTGTGTAGACTGAATCGAGACACTGTATCGCTGCTTGGCCACTGTTGCGTTCGCAGGAGACGATATGAAAATAACAGTACTTATTGGGTGCAACGAAAAACAGGCGGACTGCCTCAAGTATTTTGAAAGAATGCAGTCGAAGCGGCCTCGTCCAATGGTCAACAAGATTCCATGTTTTCATTACAGAGTGTTTGAAGGGAAAAGGGCTCAATATTTTATTTGCTCTGTTCGTTGAGAGATGCAGGGGATATGTTTGTTGATAATCCTGTATAGATATGTTCAAGTCGTTGGGTCAAATGTTTGATATCGAAATGCGCAGCAATATGAGCAGAACCTGTCCTGCCCATCTCTTTCCAGTTTTTCCGTTGTGATATGAGCTTGATCAAGTGGTCTGCAATGTGCTGCGGGTCGCCTTGGGGAACGAGGTACCCTGATCGACCATCTACTACTATTTCTCGGACCGCCCCGACATCGCTGGCGATAACAGGGAGTCCTATCGATTGTGCTTCCATGAGGGAAACCGGCAGCACTTCTGCCGTACTCGGCAGAAGAAAAATATCTGATGCTTCCAGCTCTTTACGTACAGAGGGTTGTGCTTTCCCTCCCACAAACGTCACAATATTTTCCAGCTCAAGTTCATGAACCTGGTTAAGCAGGCTTTCTTGCAGGGGGCCGTCCCCGATGATACGGTATTCGATTTCAACACCAGGCAGTTTCTCGAGTACTCTTCGTATGGCGGACAATGCATAAGATAAACCTTTGTCCGGGACCAGCCGGGCTACGCTGATGAGACGGATTCCATCTGTGTTGTTTTCTGAAGGTCTTGAGTCAGAACGAAGAGGAAAACAGGAAGTATCGATTCCAACGGGGAGATAGACAATGCTGGTCGGATCGGCGCCAAAGCCGATGATTTTATCACGGGTATATTCGGAGATGGCAAGAAAGCAATCGCCGTAACGCCAGAGGTCACGATATGGAATATCGTTATCGTCAAGGCCTGCACGAATGTCGTGTCCATGAAACATGGTTACGATCTTGGCGTTACAGCCGAGTTTTTTCAGATGAATTCCCGATAATCCATTTTTGGCATAGTGACACTGAATAATATCGTATGATTTTCCCAATATCGGGGCCAACGTGTAGGTCAGACCAAAAAGTTCTTTCATGTTACGGGTACGCAGCATTTCGGCCAGAAGATGGAAGATTCCGACATGTCTGATTGTGAGACGAAACAGCAGATAAAGATACGCTGTGATGCAGGTACTCCGATTTTTTGGAGGATGGCTCAGGTACGTGCATATGCCATCAAGACGGTACTTCCTGACATCGGGATGCATTTCAAGGGAGTCTCGGTGATTCCGGGCAAATATATCCACCTCATGACCACGATCGATAAGGCCGGTGATCTGGTTGAGGATGAATGTCTCTGACAGGACCGGAAAGGCATCGATGAGGAAGGCAATTTTCATGAGTTCAAGAATGATTGATCTAACAGCATCCGCAGCGTCAATAACGCATCGAGCCTGAACATCGGCACCAGACTCTTTATTGGCAGGTGGCCACCATGGCGAGACAGGCTTGCAATACGATGTACTGCATCGGTGCGCAGAGACCGAGCCTCTTCGTGAGAGAGGTTATGGGCTGAGAGATACGCTCGACAGAGCTTGTATAGTAATTCTGCTGATCCATGATGTTCTCTATGAGGAACTTCACGGCACCAGATAGATCGCACGACCTGTTCATTCAGTGAAACAGAAAGGATATCTTCCATCATTTTCCGAGCGACCTGTATGCTCTGGATAAGTTGCCTTTCACGCCGGGCATGAGAAATACATGAAT
>DSAD01000190.1 GCA_011372875.1 Deltaproteobacteria bacterium | reverse complement strand
CGAACACAGGGATTCGCTTCTCGATGATAATCAAAGGCTTGAGTTTCTGGGAGATTCCATAGTAAATGCAATCATAGCCGGAAGGCTTTTCCTGCAGTATCCCGAGGAAAGAGAAGGCGGACTCACCAAGAAAAGAGCTGAGATCATAAGTGAGGCTGCCCTGTCCCGGATAGCAGTTTATCTGAATCTTGGGAAATATCTCAATCTGGGCAGGGGGGAAGATATGGATGGCGGCAGGGAGAAACCATCTATCCTGGCAGATGCTTATGAGGCGCTTGTAGGGGCTATCTTTCTCGACAGTTCATATGAAACAGCAGGTGCAGTTGTGGAAAAACACTTTGAATCGGCCCTGGGGTCTCTGCAGGATATTTCAGCCACAGACTATAAAAGCACTCTGCTTGAGTACTGCCAGTCAATGTACAGGTGTCTGCCCGAGATAGTGGTAATCGATGAGATAGGCCCCGAACATGAGAAAGAATTTGTCGTTAAAGTGCAGTTGAGTGATAAGGTGGTAGGGCAGGGAAGAGGAAAAAACAAAAAACAGGCCGCACAGATGGCATGCAAGGAGGCGTTGCTATTGCTGGATTATCCCCTATAGTAGTACCAATATTCATATCCAATATCGGGTGCCCTCATCGTTGCCTGTTCTGTGACCAGAGACAGTTCTCCGATCCTGTTGACCCTGAGGATGTTTCCAGGATTGTCCTGGATTTTATTGCGTCCTGCGACAGGCCTGATAAGCGCAGGAGACTGATCGCCTTTTACGGGGGCAGTTTTACCGGAATAAATCCGGATCTTTCAGAGAAGTACATTGTGGTGGCTCAAAGGCTTCTGAAACAGGGCGTGGTTCACGGGATAAAGGCATCAACAAGGCCGGATATGGTTTCAGGACGGATCCTCTCCAGGCTCAAGGATGCAGGATTTGTGGAACTGGAACTGGGTGCACAGTCCATGGACGACAAGGTTCTGGATGCATCCGGAAGAGGACATGGTGCCGAGCATGTCATCCGGGCCTCAGGGCTTGTCAAGGCATCAGGGATGAAACTCGGTATCCAGATCATGCCAGGGCTGCCTGGAGAGGACAGGGAAAGTTTCAGGCGTACGGTGGATGAGGTTGTCCGGCTGAATCCTGATTGTGCCAGGATATATCCCACTGTGGTGATGCGCGGAACCGGACTTTTCAAGCTGTATGAAAAAGGCGGCTATGAGCCCCTGGATATCGATGAGGCTGTTTCAAGAAGCCTGTATGCCTATATAAGACTGACTCAGGCAGGCTGCAGGATTCTCAGAATGGGGCTGCCTCCTTCAAAGGGGCTCCGGATTGAAGCCGGGCCATATCATGAATCGTTCGGTTTCCTTGTCAAGGCCAAGGCCTACAGGATAATGACGCAAAGGCTGATGGAGCATGCGGGTTCGAATGTTCAGGTCCTTGTTCATCCTAAAGACGTTTCAGAATTGTTGGGATACAGGAGGAACAATATTGAAGAACTGTGCTTTTCATATAGTTTTGACGAGGATTTGCCGAGGGGATATGTGCAGATGAAGGGGGCGACAGAAAGGGGTTGTATACAACTTAAGGATATTATAGAGTATATTTTATGAAATCAAATACTATTGATGTAGGGTCTGTGCCTGTTCTTCCGGAACTCGCAGATCATGTGATCAGGATGGCACTTGAGAATGAGGTCTCCGTAGCAAAGCTTGCCGATATTATCGAAAAGGATCAGGCGCTTACTGCAAGGATACTCTCACTGGCAAATTCAACCTATTATAAGAGGTCGCGAGATATCTATACGGTCCGGGATGCTGTTGTCGTGATAGGGTTTGAGTCCGTGCGTACCGTAGCGCTTGGTGTATCCGTGCTCGGCATGTTTCCGACAGTGAAGGACACCGGTCTTGATCATAAGGACTTCTGGCGGCATTCAATGGCCTGTGCGCTTTATGCCGAGGCCATGATGGAGACTGTATCCCCGCTGTTGAGTTCAAAGGCATTCTGTGTCGGTCTGCTTCACGATATCGGCAAGTTGGTGCTTGACCGGACCATGCCTCATGATTATGCACAGGTCCTTCTTCAGGCCAGTGATGGCGCAAGGCCGCTTGTAGAAGTCGAAGAAGAGGTTCTCGGTATAAACCATGCAGATGCCGGCCGTGATGTGCTTTCCTGCTGGAAGCTTCCCCGGCTTTATGAAGAGAGCGTATGGTGTCACCATGCCCCGGTAAAGGTCATAGATGATGAACAATACAAGATATCAGGGATCGTACATATTGCGAACATGATCGCTCACATGACCTGTGTGGGTGCCTCAGGGAACAACTACCCGGAAAAGATACCGCATATGCTGCTCAAGAAGTTCCACCTGAAACATGAGGATCTTGACAGGCTCATGGAGAGTGTCCCTGGACAGATTGACACTATCTGTGAAGATATCGGGATCGGCAAACCGAGCGAAGGTCTCTTCGGCATAGTGAACATGGCCAACATGAGGCTGGCTGATGTCTCTCTGAAACTTCAGCAGAATTCGATTGAGACGAGCCTGGCAAAGAGAAGATCCGAGATTCTCATTAAACTGCTGACCAGGCTGAACAGTGCATCAAAGATCTCCGAAGTGCTTGAGAATGCTTCACAGCAACTCATGGATTCTAAGCTCATACAGGGTTTCCTGGGGGGATTGAAACTGGGAAAACACAACCTGGTTTATGAGATTTCACAGCAGGGCACACCGAGATTTATCAGGGTAGGTGATGAAGAGCTCAAGGCATTGATTCTGAAGGGTAATTACTCTGCAGGTATGATGCTTCCGTCGGGTGTCTTTCTCTATATGGAGCTCAAAGATCATGGTATGGGAGATGATCAGGATTTTATCTCTTCGGTTATAGGTGCCATCTCTTCCTCCCTGAGACGAACCTATGCGGAAAATACGGTCCTGGAAGAAAAGACCGTGCTGCGCAAAGCTCTGAAAAGTGCATCTGAAGAGAAACAGAAGGCAGAAGAGATGCTGCGCCTGAACCAGGAGCTGGTACAGGCATCGTCATTCGGTCTGTGCCTGATCGATGACGCGGGTCGTGTGCGTATCGAGAACGAGATGTCGCAGGATATGAGAACCGCGCTTTCTATTTCAGGAGACGATATCCTCAAGGCACTCCGGGATGAAATTTCTGAAGCCGGTCAGGAATTGAAGTCTTCAATCGAGGCCAGGTCGGAAAGCAGCATCCTGTGGTATAATCAACCTCAAACATTCCGGATAGAGACGCAGCCTATCAAGGTAAACAGGTGGATGCTGATCGTAATGAGGGATATTACCGAGGAACTTGAGGAACAGCGGAGAAGACTTGCATATGCAAAGATGTCTGTAGTGGGTTCCCTTGCAGCATCAATGGCTCACAACATGAAGAGTCCTGTGGGCGCAATACACGGGTTCGGAAGTATTATACGTGATGACCTGGGTCACAAGAAAATAAGAATCCTGCGTGGCGACCAGGAGGATCAGGATATGCCGGATATGGTCAACAATATTATCACTGCCTCGGAGAATGTGCTTAAGATAGTCAACCAGCTTCTCAATTTTACCAGAAAATGGGAGAGCCCGGAAGGGGTTATCGATATTGAAGGTTTCATTGAAGGGATCATGCAGATGGTTTCTGCGCAGGCCGGATCGGCAGGAGTGATATTGACAAAGGAAATCGAATCTGGAGATATACGCATCAAGGCTGAGGCCCTCGAACAGGTATTGATCAATCTGTTGATCAATGCCGTCAAGGCTTCTTCCAGAGGGTCTGAAGTTAACATCAAGGCCTCCAGGAAAAAAGAAGGTGTAGAATTTTCTGTGATGGACTATGGTATTGGTATAGAAAAGGATCAGATTGAGAGAATTTTCGATCCGCTATATACTGCATGGCCATTAAAGACAGGAATGGGTCTGGGGCTTTCTCTTGCAAAGGATATTGTGGACTCTATGGGCGGCACGATCGATGTGACATCGAAACCAGGGAAAGGCTCAAAATTTACTGTATGGATACCGGAAGGCAAGGGATAGTCATGAGCCAGAAGATATTAATTGTCGAAGACGATCCTGTATTCAGAAACTATCTGTTTCAGGTTCTAAAATATGATTTCGATGTCATAACAGCTGCCGGTCCGCTCGAAGCACTCGATGCGTTCAAGCAGGACAAGTTTGGTCTGATGATAACGGATCTGAGAATGCCGGACATGGATGGAAGGGCGCTTGTCGAGAAGGTGAAAGGCGAGATTGACCCGAATATCATGGTAATAGTTATCACGGCTTTTGAGGATGACTGGCCAATGGATATTGCCATGTCATCGGACATATTCCGGTATCTGCGAAAGGGCGCCTTTTTGCCGAGCGAACTCAAACAGAATGTCTCAAAGGCTTTTGAGATGCGTGGGTCCATTGTTTCGCTGGAGGAGTACAAGCGGCGCATAGACGTTACCGAAGCCCTATACAAGGATGTCTTCGATAAATCAACAGATGCACTCTATATAACGGATGTAAATCTCAGGCCGGTTGCAGTGAATGCCAGGTTCGAGGAGTTAAGCGGCTACAGCCTGGATGACCTGAAGGATAAAACACTTTTCGACATTATCGATGCATCTGACAGAGAACGTGCCATTGAGGCATTCAATGGCCAGATTGAAGGTATGCCTCCCGGTTCGGTCAAGGTGCACTTTCTGATGAAAGACGGAACAAAGAGGTATGTCAAGGTCTGGGCCCGGTTGTTTAAAGAACTGCAGGGGATGTCCGATGCTGTCTTTTGTATAGCCAAAGAGATCGAGATGCGAAATGACCGGATGCCCCAGGCGGATATCGAAAACCATGAAAAATCCCTCGGGCAGGAGCTGGAAACCTCAAAGAAACACTTCCAGAGGCTGACCGATCACGCAAAAGATATCATTGTCTGGCTGGATAAGGATTTTATCTGTGAGTATGTCAACGCCGAGGTGACCAGGACACTGGGGTATTCTTCCGAGGAATTCCTCGGAAAAAAGCTCCCATGGAGAGAAATGGTTCATGTCGATGATCATGAGCTGGTGGAGAAATGCGAGCAGGCGGTCCAGAGCCGTATGTTCGACATGGAGGGAGAGGTACGCTTATATACCAAGTCGCGGTATATGCTGTATCTTTCCTATCGGTTATCCCTGCAGTATGACCCGGATGGGGCATTTGCAGGCCTGGATATTGTTGCCGAGGACATCACCCAGCAGAAGCTTGCAGAACACGAATTGAGAAGGGCCAACAGGAAGATACAGGAATTCAACGACAGGCTTACTAACGGCGTAAGTAAAAAGATACGGGAACTGCGAGAATCTGAAGAGCGGTGCAAGCAGATTGTTGAGGACTTGCATGATATCATCTTTTCGATAGATGACGAGGCAAGGATCATATATATGAACAGGAAAGGTCTTCAGACCCTGATGACTGCCCATGATGACGTATATATGAAGCCGTGCAAGGATTTTCTTTCCGATGAATCCTCCAGGGAAAAGCTGATGAAGATGATAGGTCTGATCAACGGGGGCAAGAGCCCCGAACCGTTCGATCTTTCAATCGAGACACCCAAGGGCCGGAAGATCTACCGTACCACTCTTGTTCAGGTTGGAGATGAGTCACGCACAGAGATCGTTTGTGTTGCCAGAGATATCAGCGAAGAGATATCCAAAGGCAAGAGGCTGCAGCTCCTTGCCAACATCGAACATTACAGTGCGGATGCTATCATCGGTCTGGATACTGACAGGAAGATCATATCATGGAACCAGGGTGCGCGCATGATGTTCGGTTGGTCTGAAAACGAGACTGTCGGGGAATTCGACTTTATGCTCATTCCGGATGAGGATAAGAATGAAGCAGAGGCCCTGCTGGAGGAGGTCAGGCAGAAAGGATTGATAAAAGACTGTGAGACCAGGAGAAAGACCAAGACCGGGAAGATCCTGGATGTATCGCTGACCTTGACGGCACTGAAGGATAATGCGGGGAATATATATGGTTTCTCGGCAATAATAAAGGATCTTACCGAGAAGAAAAAGAT
>DSAD01000140.1 GCA_011372875.1 Deltaproteobacteria bacterium | reverse complement strand
TTGTCTCGTGATCGCGGCTGAAAGCCGCTCCCACAGGGTTCATTCCATTTCCAGTGCCTTTTTCAGCGATTTTTCCAGATAGTCTATGTGTTCTATGGTTGCAGCCTTTGCTGCGTCAGCGTCTTTCCTGTCTATCGCATCATAGATCTTCATGAGCTGATTGACGATGCTCCTTGAACTCCCGCTTATAGTCGAGAGCTTCTTTCTGCTGTAGGGAAAGGCGCCGGTAAGAACATGTGCGATGGTCTCCCTCAAGTGCACAAAGATGGTATTCTTCGTTGTCTCAGCCAGAATATCGAAGAACTTCGAGTAGAGCAGGCCTCCTTCGTTGGAGGCAAGAATACTGTCCGCACCGACATCCCCTATCCGGTCTATGAGTTTCAGAAAACGCTTTTTCTGTTCTTTTGTGACATTCTTTGCAGCAAGGTATGCCGCTTCGGAATCTATGAGCCTTCTTACAGCAAGCAGTTCCCATATCTTGTCATGATCAATGGCGATGAGATCTTCTATGGAAGACTTCACATTATCCGTAAGAGAACGGACGTATTTACCTTTTCTGTCCCTTGATTCGATATACCCCTTTGCTTCCAGCAGCTTCATGGCCTCTCGCAGGGATATCCTGCTGATACCGAAAAGTTCTGTCATCTCCTGCTCAGAGGGCAGTTTGTCCCCGATCCTGAGCTTGCCCTGAGATATCAGTTCAATAATCTGATTCATGACCAGTGTCGGGATATCAGGTGATTTTTCTATACGGGATAAACTTGAAAAACCAGTCTTCTTATTCATTTCCCATCCTCGGAATCATCATATAAATTATGCCGATAAGATAGGCATATACCATTACACAATACAAGCAAAAAAACGTGTTACCCTACCTCCAGGATCAGTTTAGGACAGAATTTCAGGTAATCTGCAGAGACAAACTCATATCTGGTCATACCGATTGTCCGGTTGAATCCGTCATAATCGAGGTCCCCCAGGTGCATATGACCGAACACCCAGATATCACAACCAAAAGATGAAGCAATATCGACAGCCTTACCCGTAGAGCCATCAAGGGATATGGGGGGGAAATGTGTCATGATGATCCTGGTGTCCAGCTCTCCGGGAAGGGCGCCGAGCGACTGCTTAAGCCTCAACAGTTCTCGTTCCCATATCTTCCTGTCTTCTTCCGAGGTCTTTTCCAGATTCAGACCCGGGTCTATCCATAATCTGGCACCGGCGATCCCGATGTTCTCGAATGCAATGGCGGTATTCTGCAGGGGGATAATGGACTCGGGCACGAACTTCTTTAACTTGCTCAGACTTGCCCACCAGTAGTCATGGTTGCCCTTTATGATTATCTTCCTGCCAGGCAGTTCATCAATGAAAGCAATGTCCTTTTCCGCATCGATCATGCGCATGGCCCATGAGATATCGCCAGGCACAAGGACCACATCGTCTTGACTGACAAGGCGTTCCCAGTTCTCTTTGATCCTTGCAGGGTGATCGGCCCATGCCGGGCCGAAGATATCCATGGGTTTGTCCGCTTCAAAAGAAAGGTGCAGGTCAGATATTGCGAAGATCCTCATTCTTTTTCCTTTTCTTCAGTATCTCCCTTGCGAGGGTACAATCTGCTCTGATCTGTTCGATGAGATACTCTTTATCGGCAAATTTAATCTCGCCCCGGATATGTTCTATGAATTCAACAGTAAGTTTCTTTTTATAAAGATCTTCTTCAAAGTCAAAGATAAATGCCTCGATTGAGGTCCCCACATCGCCGAATGTCGGGTTGTTCCCGACATTGACTACGCCGTCGAACCTCCTGCCTTCAATATGGATATATACCGCATATACACCGTAGGCGGGGATGAGATCCTTGTTCGGCTCGATGTTGGCAGTAGGAAAGCCCAGATTCCTTCCCCGTGCCATGCCGTGTATCACCGGACCATGAAGCCGGTAAGGATACTTCATGACCCTGGCAGCTCCTGCGACATCGCCGGAAAGGATCATCTTCCTCACGCAAGTGCTTGATATCACAGCACCTTCAAAACTTACCGGATCGACGCACTCGACAAAAAACCCCATCTTGGACCCGATTCGCTTCAAGAAGGGTATGTCCCCTGCCGCCTTTTTCCCGAAAGAGAAATCATGGCCGACCACAAGCCCCTGAGCCCCCATCCGCCTGACAATGGTCTCTTTCACGAACACCTCGGGGTTGGTGTCTGCAAATTCGCGGGTAAACGGGGCGATGACCAGAAAATCCACATCCATACATCGTATTGCCTCTATCTTCTCTTCCAGGGTGAATATCAGCTGCGGGGTAACCCCTTTCACCACCGATGCCGGGTGAGGGTTAAAGGTATACACGACACAGACACCGCCGATGCTTCCGGCATGATCCCGGGCACGCTGAAAGATCTTCTGATGACCGATGTGACACCCGTCGAAATTTCCAATGGTGACAACAGGTTTCATGAATTTTGCAGGATCGATGGTATCATTATTCCACAGCACTTCCATTATTTACATCCTTGACTTTTATAAGGTTCAAATTTATATAGGGGAAACATTCGATCAATGCAAGACCAAGCAGGCCGGGATGGCGGAATTGGCAGACGCGCTAGGTTCAGGGTCTAGTAGGTGTAGACCTGTGGGGGTTCAAGTCCCCCTCCCGGCACCATCTTAAAACCTCTGTTCCTTTGTAAAATAACTTGCAAGGTAATCCTGCCTCCTGTTTGCTCTTCCTTTCAGAAACAGGACAAAGAAGGCAGTTCGAGATATGATCTCAATGAAATACCTCGCCGCAGCTTTAGAGGTTTCAAAGATTCTATTTACTGTCTACCCTCTATCCATGACATCATGTTATATCGGGGACTGAAGAAGTCACCGAGCCATCATGCCGGTTCGGGCTCTGGAATTCCCCAACTTATTCCAAGAGGAAATCGTCTTATGACCTATGCCCTGCAAGCCATGAGATCAGCTGATCCTTCATCGGCAGGATATATGTCAGGGGATACTCTCTGCCTGCCGCTTCACTCGACATAAACTGCTCATACCACTGCCTCTGCACCGGTATTATCCGTTGAAGTATCAGCGAATCATCCATGCCGAGCCTCCCGGCAAGCTCCACCTGAGAGAGGAACACTGCCTTTTCGCTCAATCCGACGACGAGGTAGCTGAACAGGGTAACCTTTATGATCTCGATTTTTTTCTCATGAATCGTTCCGCCCCAGACAGGGGTGTATCCTTTGCCTTCCTGAACCTTCTCTCTGAGATCATCGAGCCCGGCAGCGTTGATATTGGTACAGAAATCAAACACCTCAGACCTCGTCATGTTCCTGGACTTGAGCATTACCTGCCTGTACGGCCGCATGAGAAACATGTAGTCTTCATAGCCTTTGAGGATCTGCAGAGAAGGCCTTTTGCCCAGCTCAAGAAAATGGCCGTTCACCTTCACCCCTCTCATGTTGTCCTTCGGAGAATTCAGAAACAACTCCAGTTCACGTGGTGTCTTTACTTCGGCATAGGTCAACGGAAGGACACCGAAAATAGAGAGTGCCCAGAAAATGCATAAAACAATGAAACCGACTCCCAGCAGCCACATCACACGGGAACTCTTCCGGACTTCTTCAGCCATTTCTGTCCTCCTGTATATCAACAAGCGATTGTATCGCCCTTTTCAGTTCAGGATCTGCTATCCTTTCCACATCTGCAGGATCAATATCAAGCTTTCCCATTAGAGGTCTCGGCCTTACCTTGTGCGTTGTCTTATACGCCATACCGAATGTCCCGGTTATCTTTTCAATGCGTATCCCCGCTATCTTCTTTATCCGAGGCTGAAGTGTCGGGGAAAGGATGCCTATCTGCTGCACCCAGACAGGGGAATCGCAAAGGACAAAGAGCGTTTTGCCTTTGATCTGAACTGGTTCGCTATGCGCTGCCAGAACCTCGCCGGCAATCTCATTCCAATTCTGCCGCAATCTGATTACCTTTGTGAGATATCCATATTTCCTAGACAGTATCTGCCCGACATTATCCATACACTTATATATCGACGAGTGGGCACTGGTTGTCAAATGATAATAGGATCCACCCTCACCCCAACCCTTAAAACCTTAAACCTTACACCTCAAACCCCTTGTTTTCATCTCTTGTCTTTTCCCAGTACTCCATAACTCCAGCATTCCGGCTTCTTACACCTGGCCTGTCCCGCATAGAATTTACGAAGCAGGATGCCTTGTGCCTAGCGGCTTGATTCTCCATCGAGCATCTCAATCAATTTCTTCATATCATCAGGCACTTCAGCGGTGAATTCCATCCTCTCGCCAGTTGACGGGTGGACAATGCCCAGCTTGTACGCATGGAGCATCTGCCTGCCAACCGACTTCACATAAGATCTGATTGCCGGGTCTGTGATGCTGTTTGCCCGCTTTTTTCCCCCGTACTCCGGGTCGGCAACCACAGGATGGCCGATGTCGCTGAGGTGAACCCTTATCTGATGGGTCCTTCCGGTCAGAAGACTGAGCTCGACAAGCGACACCTGATGCCACTGTGCAAGAACCTTCCAGTCGGTGATCGCCTGCCTGCCGTTTTTCACCTTTGAACTCATCCTTTTCCTGTCAACAGGATGCCGGCCCATCAGGGTCTCTATCCGCCCTGTCTGTTTATTCATGTGACCGTAACATACTGCCTGATATACCCGTTCATGTTCATGCTCCTTGAATGCCCTTGCGAGAAAATCATAGGCATCGGGATCCCGGGCAACAACCATCACTCCCGAGGTCAGCTTGTCGATACGGTGTACGATACCCGGTCTGTCCTTTTCCCCCACACCTGAGATATCCGTATAGCGGGCGATGAGAGCATTGACCAGGGTCTGGTCAGTATTGCCTGCACCTGGGTGCACAACAAGTCCTGCAGGCTTGTTGACAACGATGATCCACTGGTCTTCATAGAGAATATCCAAAGGCAGGTCAAAGGCTTTGAGCGTATCAGGCTCTTCTTTCCGATCGATGAGAACCTGAACCGTCATTCCCTGCTTGAGCCTGAACGAAGGTCTTCTCTCAGCCGAGTCTACCAGCACACTGCCCTTTTCGATTAGATTGGCGGCAGCAGAGCGGGTCATGGGAAGCATCTGAGAAAGAAAAACGTCGAGTCGCGCTCCAGAGACTTCCTTTTCAACCCTAAGTCTTATTTCTTCGGCCACAGCAGTGCCCTTATCTTCCGGAGGCGCAAGGCCTTTTTCAGACTCGCGGCAGATGCCTTTGCGGCCCGGTAACCAGAGATAATGTAGCTTTCCACATCATCGAAATCAGACCAGTCTGCACTGCCGACTTCAGGGTGAATAATAAAATCTGCTTCACGGGTACGAAACGTGTTCATCATGGAACGCGCAATATCATCCGCCCTGAAAATGATGTCCATGCTGTTCTTTATGTCATCCTTATAGCTGATAGAGGTCATCTCCCTGGACACATCCACTCCGACGACGAAATCGGCACCAAGGGCTCTGGCAGCCGAGACAGGAACCGTTTCAACCCAGCCGCCGTCCACATACATCCGGTTATCGATCCTGACGGGTTCGAGCATGCCCGGAACGGAGCTCGACGCACGAACAGCCTTCCTGATAGACCCGGAATGAAGAATCTCCGAACATCCGGAAACGATATCAAGGGCAACACAGGCAAATTGTATCTTCATCTCGGAGAAGTCCTTGTCTGGAATAAGCCTGTCCATCTCCATGAAAAACAGTTCCGGTGATACCACTGATTTCCGGAAGAGAAACCTGTAGAAAAAATAACCTTTCTTTGCAGTCCCATAGAGCCTGTCGAGAAAACCCCTGTCCATATCCGAAGAAAGCGAGAGCTTGTTCGCCTTGCGGATGAAATCTTCTGCCCCGAGGTATTTCTGTATAATCTCCTGTGTCTTTGCGGCATCTTTGGTCTCGGCATAGACAGAGCCCACAATTGCCCCCATGCTCGTACCGGTGACGATATCAGGAGCTATGCCCTCTTCTTCAAGGGCGAGCAGCACACCGATGTTGGCAAGGCCTCTTACTCCCCCTCCGCCCAGTGCCAGTGCAATCTTGAAG
>DSAD01000176.1 GCA_011372875.1 Deltaproteobacteria bacterium | reverse complement strand
GCAATATGGGTTCTGTCGCAGGTGCAGGTATCGCAGACCATATTCATATACATATAGTACCCAGGTGGAACGGCGACACAAACTTCATGCCTGTACTCGGCGACGTACACATCATCTCCGAACATATTGAAGAAACAAAAGAAAAGATCCTGAGGAACCTCGCGTGAACACAATGGAGGCCCAATTTCCTGTTTTGTGTCCCTGTTCGGACCTTACTATAAATCATGAAAGACGATCCTGAGATGTGCAACGAACCAGGAAGGCTTCCTTCCTGGTTGAGGAAAAAGAAGTCGCTGAGAGATCTGCGCTCAATGAAAATCCTCTTCAGGAGTGCCTGCCTTTCAACGGTATGTGAAGAGGCAAGGTGCCCTAATATCACCGAATGTTTCAGATCTCCCACTGCAACCTTCATGATCCTTGGCGATGTCTGCACCAGAAAATGCGCGTTCTGTTCGGTAAAGAAAGGATTTCCCTGTTTACCTGACGAGCAGGAACCTGAGAAGATGGCGCTGGCAGCCAGTAAGATGGGGCTCGATCATGTCGTTATCACATCGGTAACCAGAGACGACCTCCCTGATCACGGGGCATCAGCCTTTGCAAGGTCCATACGCAAGGTGAGACAAGCCCTGCCATGCTCGAGCGTGGAGGTGCTCACCCCTGATTTCTCAGGAAATGTATCCCATGCAGAGATCGTATTCAAGCATGAGCCCGATGTATTCAACCACAATGTCGAGACAGTGGGACGGCTCTACAGATCGATCAGGCCGGGGGCACGACTGGAGACAAGCCTCGAACTGTTAAAGGCAGCCCGCGAATATGACGATTCACTTGTCGTGAAATCCGGATTCATGGTGGGTCTGGGTGAAACCGAAGAAGAGATTCATGAACTGATCGTATCACTGCATCAGGCAGGCTGTGACATAATAACCATCGGCCAGTACATGCAGCCGACGAAGAAGCAGGTGCCTGTTCAGCGATACTGGCATCCTGAGCGGTTTGAAGCGTGGTCTGAACTTGCTAAAAACCTTGGTATACGTTATGCTGTTTCCGGCCCGCTGATAAGAAGTTCATACCGGGCAAAAGAGGCACTGGAAATGGTTCGCCTGACCCGGAGAAAAACCTGGGAATGAGTGGACTGGATGCTTTCAGAGCCATGACTATAGTTGTGGGACAGCAGGGAATCTGCGATACAGCTTAAGGAGTATGTATGGATAACATTAATATAGGACTGATCGGCCTGGGCACCATCGGCACCGGGGTCGCCAAGACACTGCTTGAAAATACCGCACTTCTTGAAGAGAGGCTCGGTTTCTCTCTGACACTCAAGAAGATCGCCGATCTTGACATATCTACGGACAGGGGAATCGCCATTCCAGAGGGCATGCTCACCACAGACACGAACTCTCTCATAGAAGATCCCGACATAGATATTATAGTCGAGCTTATTGGCGGGACAGAACCGGCAAAGACATTCATTCTCAAAGCCCTCAAGGCAGGAAAACACGTTGTCACGGCAAACAAGGCCCTGCTCGCCTCGCATGGCAAAGAACTCTTCGATGCGGCACAGACCTACGGCAAAGACCTCTACTACGAGGCCTCGGTAGGCGGAGGCATCCCGATTATAAAGGCATTGAGGGAATCCCTCATAGCGAACAATTATATCTTTATATACGGCATCCTCAACGGCACCTGCAATTTTATCCTGACAGAGATGACCGAGAAGGGATACACCTTTGAAGAAACCCTCAAA
This sequence comes from Deltaproteobacteria bacterium, assembly GCA_011372875.1. GTDB lineage: Bacteria > Desulfobacterota > Desulfomonilia > UBA1062 > UBA1062 > DSAD01. Next base: position 4,336 of record DSAD01000176.1, on the reverse strand, counting down.
GAGGCAATGGGGCTCGGATATGCAGAAGCAGATCCCACTCTCGACATAGAAGGCATAGATGCTGCTCATAAACTGGCCATAATCACCTCTCTGGCTTATGGTGTACCTCCTGACATGAAGAGTGTCTATGTCGAGGGCATCTCCAAGATCGACAGCCTCGATGTAACCTTTGCCCGCGAACTCGGATACAAGGTTAAACTCCTTGCACTCACCATAGACAGAGGCGACAAGATCGAGGCAAGAGTTCACCCCACCCTGGTACCCTTCAATTATCTTCTTGCCAAGGTCGATGGTGTCTTCAACGCCTTCTATGTAAGAGGTGATGTCGTGGATTCCACACTTTTTTACGGCAGAGGAGCGGGAATGATGCCTACAGCTTCCGCAGTGGTAAGCGATATTGCAGACATAGGAAGAAATATATGGGCGGGAATAGCAGGCAGGATTCCGCATCTCGGCTATCGCAAGGATATTGCAAAACCTAAAGCATATATGCCTATTGAAGATATTCATACAAATTACTACATGAGGATAAATGTCAAGGATCAGCCCGGAGTACTGGCAAAGATTGCAGGGATTCTCGGAGACCGGGAGATAAGTATTGTCTCGGTAATCCAGAAAGCAGCCCCTGACAAGGGTTTTGTCCCTATAGTCATGCTAACCCATGAGGCCAGAGAATCGAACATTGCAAGTGCGGTAAAGGATTTGACAGCACTTGACGAGGTAGGAGGCACACCCGTGGTTATAAGGGTGGAAGACAAGGATCTCAAACATCAACGATAACCCTGCTTCCTGACCTGTTCAAGACTGTTACGCAATGAAGAGACTACAGTCTGCAGCAATACTGACATGGAGGACATAAACTTGAAGAGCATAATCTTACTGGGAGATGGAATGGCCGATGAACCTCTCGAGGATCTTGGTGGAAGAACCCCTCTTGACGTGGCATATACGCCTTATATGGACAAACTCGCTTCCCGTGGAGAGTTCGGAATGGTCCGAACGGTCAAATCCGGATTCCCTCCCGGAAGCGATGTGGCCAACATGTCTGTTCTTGGTCTCGACCCTTCCAGATATTACTCTGGAAGAGCCCCGATAGAGGCAGTCAGTATGGGACTTGATCTTCATGAAGATGATACGGCATTCAGAATAAACCTGGTGACGCTTACGCAAAGAGAGAACGGTCTTATCATGGAAGATTACTGTTCAGATCATATCACCACTTCCGAATCCGGGGAATTGATAGACAAACTCAAGATTCTTGCTGAAAAATATGAGGGTACAACCGTATACCCTGGGATAGAGTACAGGCATCTCATGGTGGTTCGCGGTTTTGAGAACCAGACCCTGCATACAACCCCTCCCCACGATATTACAGGTGAATACATCGATGCATTCCTTCCCGACGATGAGTTTCTTGTCAACCTCATCCATGAGTCGATGACCTTGCTCAAGGATCATCCGATAAACATCGCAAGAAGAAAACTGGGGAAAAGAGAAGCCACGGCGATATGGCCCTGGGGAGAGGGGAAAATGCAGAAGGTCCCCACCTTGCAGGATGAATACGGCGTATCAGGTGCCATGATATCGGCAGTCGACCTGCTCAGGGGCATGGGAATGCTCAGGGGCATGGAGATAATCAGCGTGCCGGGCGCAACAGGCTGGATAGACACAAATTACCTGGGAAAGGCTCAGGCAGCCCTTGATGCGCTCACCCATGCAGATCTCGTCTACGTTCATGTTGAAGCGCCTGACGAAGCCGGCCATGCAGGCCTTCTCAGAGAAAAGATTCAGGCCATCGAAAACTTCGACGAGATGGTTGTGGGGCATGTTCTTACAAACCTTGAAAGCCAGGGCATACCGTTTAAGGTCCTGTTTCTACCTGACCATCCAACACCGATAGCAAAAAGGACCCATACATCAGATCCTGTGCCTTTTGTCCTCTATGACAGCACCAATACCCAGAATAACACCTTGAGATTCACCGAACAGGAAGCGAGAGACACCGGCCTATTCATTGAAGAAGGGTATTCCCTGCTGGGAAGGCTTTTACAAAATTAGCTGTGCTGAAAAGAAACAGACACCTTCAGACAAGAAAAGAGTTGAAGATGGAGGTGTAATTAAAAGTACCAAGCACGAAGACGTACACGAAGGAATTCAAGGAAGAAGCAGTGAAGCCGGTGACAGAGCAGGGTCTGGGGTCAACGCAAGAAGCGAGGCGGTCATCTTTATCTTCTCCCCGGGATGCAGCACTGATATGAGCCGGCTGAAAGAAACTCTGGCATCATCTGAATGAAGATACAAGGTTGCTCTGTCTGTCTATCTCCAGATCAATCTGTGGAATAAGGCTTACCAGATCATCTGTCGAGACGTTCTCTTTGAGTCCCTGAAGAACCGGCAGTATTGATTTCTCTATTGTGAGAAAATAGTATTCTTTTAAAGGGGATATCCCTTTGACTGTACATAAAAGGTCCGCAATGTGTACACAAGCTACAAAGACAGGGTCCTTTGTGAAGACGGAAGGCTTGTGATGAAAGGCCACTGCTTCGGTTATTTCCGGAGGAAACATCCAGGAATCAAGCAGTCTTCCACCTACCTCGGCATGAGAGATACCGAAATATTCTTCTTCCAGCTTATGATATGTCATTTTATTCTCTTCACTTTCCATAGAGGCAAGCATTTCCGTAAATCTCTCGGAAAGATATTGTGACAGAAACATCTTACCGACATCATGGAGAAGTCCGCCGACAAAATATTTCCCATCCATCCGGCAGTTAAGATAACCTGCAATCATTCTTGTTACCACCCCGACAGCAAAACAATGACGCCATAATCTTTCCGTGAACTCCGATCCTCTTCGGTCAAACAACTGGACAACAGACGTGCTTAACGCAAGATTCTGAATCTCCTGAAAACCGAGCACTACAACGGCATGTGAGATGGTCGAGATCTTCTTCACAAAGCCATAGTAGGGCGAATTTGCGACAGAGAGTATCTTCATCGTCAATGCCGGGTCGCTCTCGATGATCTCGGTAAGATCTGCAGCTGATGATTTCTTCCCCGAGGTAACATCCAGCACTTGATGAACCACAAACGGAAGAGAAAGAATGTCCGTTGCCTTGGACAGCAACTTAAGAACCATTTCTCTGGTGTTTTCCGAACGCAGTTTACCTTCCATATAGGATTCACTCGGAAATACAGCGCACTTTCTTTAACTCTGCTGTAACGTGTTTGTCTGTTGTAAACATACACCTGCTATTCTGAGACTTGGTCCAGCGCATTATATTATTAAAGAGTCACCTCAATAATCCCGATAAGAGCGGATAATGGAAGGTATTAGTATATTATTACTCATTATTTATGCACTCATTTGTGTTGCTGTAATCATACTAATAGTAAAGATAGCGACCAAAAAGGCAAAACCTCCCCTTAAAAAGGCACCGGCACGTTATGTGAACATATCTTCAGATGAAGATGTGGATTCCTTTACAGAAGTATACAACCTCGACTGGAAACCCAGCAGAGAAAGGCCTGAAAAACTGCCTGAGAAGATAGAAGAGATCCTGGGAAATATAGAGACGATATCCCCTTTGATAACAGAGCTTTCATCCAGACTGGATGACCCGGACATCAACCCCAAGGACATCAGCAGGCTTATCATTACCGACCAGGGTCTCACCTCTTTTATTTTAAAGCGCGTGAACTCTCCGTTCTACGGACTCGTACAAAAGGTGGATAACATTTTTAATGCAATCGTTATCCTCGGCTATAATGAGATCTATCGAATCGTTATGGAAGAGAGGACATCCAAGATTGGCCTCAAGCCCTCACGGGCAGAATGGATTCATTCAAACCTCACCGCTACCATAGCGGCCTATCTTGCAAGCACTTCCCGGATCGGCGTACCCGGCGGAACAATGGTCACGCTGGGCATGCTCCATGACATAGCGAAAATCATCATGGAACGATCCCTTCCCCAGCCCGAAAGAGGATTTCCTAAAGACCCCAGAGAGCGACTGCGCGAAGAGTTCGAACTCTATGGCATCGATCATGCCGCCCTGGGAGGGGTCCTTGCCCGAAGATGGAGGATGCCGGAGAGACTGAGTTCTGCCATAGAACGTCATCACTGGCCGATGTTCTGGCCACTCAGGGAAATCGCCCAGGAATCTCCCGAGGTCATAAAGGAACTCGCTCTTCTGAGCATTTCAGATATCGCGGCCCGAAAGTTCATGCAGGAACTGGAAGGCCCTTATATAGGCAATGACTACTATCGATATATCAACAAACAGCCTAAGATGGAGAGCATCCTGATGCCCGAGATAACCAGAGACTTAAGAAG
>DSAD01000029.1 GCA_011372875.1 Deltaproteobacteria bacterium | reverse complement strand
TATTCATACAGAGGAGACTGTCTGCCATGTTTTTTTATCCATGAGATCAGAAAAGACCCGCCTCTGCTTACGACATCGAGCACCCTTTTCTGTGATTCAAGGGCATCGAGGGCCTGCCTTGTTACCCCGGCATGAATTGTCATGAAATCGACACCTTCTTCTGCCTGGTTCTTAACTGTGGCGAGAAAATCCTTTATGGTCATGCCGGTAATATCCCTTTTCTGCCGGGAAAGTTCAAAGGCGGTCTGATACAGGGGAACAGTGCCGAGTGCAACCCCGCATTCCTTAAGTATCTCGCACCGTATGGATATGATCTCTTTTCCGAGAGAAAGATCCATGATTGTATCTGCTCCGTGTATGATCGCTGCATGGGCCTTCTGTACTTCCTCATCCCTGTCCATATGGTACGGGGATGAACCGATGTTTGCATTTATTTTAGTGCGAAGTCCCTTGCCGATGCCGCGGACATGAGTGAATGCTCTCTGTTTGTTTTTCGGTATGACAATAGTGCCTTTTGATATCCCGTCTGCGATGAATTCAACGGGCACATCCTCATATTCAGCTACCTGTCTCATTTCCGGGGTAATAATTCCGCGTCCAGCCTGTTTTTTTATCGTCATAATATCGCCACACTCCTTTTATGCAGTGCTGTCATGGTTTCAAAAGGGTCTTTGGCCTCTGCTGCCGCATTGATAACAGCTATGTTGTTGCAGGCAGTCTCTGCCAGCATACCGATATTTTCCGGAGTTATCCCGCCTATGGCTACAACAGGCACTCTTGATCGGAATGATACCTCCTTAAGGGCCTCGATTCCCGTTACCGGATCAGGTTTGGTTTTCGAGGTGGTGGGAAATACCGGTCCGAACCCGATATAGTCTACAGGCAGTTCCTGTGCCTGTGCTGCCTGGTCGAGATTATGGGTGGAAAGTCCTATGATCATGTCGTCTCCGAGGATCTTCCGCGCATGCATGGCAGGCATATCCTGCCGACCCAGATGCACCCCGTCGGCCTGCACTGCAAGGGCTATGTCAGGCCGGTCATTCACTATAAAGAGTGTACGGGTATGCGATGTGATCTCTCGAATCTTTTGTGCGCATTTAATGATTGCTGCTGAATCAGCACTTTTGTTTCTCAACTGTATTGCCGGAAGACCGGCCGACACTGCCATGCAAGCCAGCTCTTCGTATTTCGTGGAAGGTCCACTCAAGATGAGATAGAGTCCCTTAGCCAGGATGCGTTTTGTATAACCCAGGATCTTCTTTTCAAGTTCATAAAGCGAGTACCGAATCGTTTTCATTTCCAGCGCTGTCTGAACTGAATCGAGCTTGAATATCTCTTCAAGGACACGCAGACCTTCCTGGGACCTCTTCATGTTTGATCTGATGATATCATCAAGCGTGTTCCTCTCGTATTCGAGAACACCTGTAGAGGAAAACCCGACATCAGAGCAAGCGTCTCTATGTGCAATGCTCACCCTGTGATCAACAGCGCCTGCTACGCGGTGTCGGAGGTCCTTGATCCCCTGCTGTACTTCAGGATTGTCATAGTAGTATCTAAAAATATCCTCTATCACCCGCAGACCCTCGGTAACCCTGTTTATATTGGCATCGATGATCCGCAATTTCCCGGAGTCCTTCATGAGAGCTTTGAGATTATCTCATGAGCCGCCTTTTTCCCGGAAAGAAACATTCCGCCGAAAACCGCACCCATACGGTAACCGCCGTATACCGCATTAGCAGCCATTCCCGAGACAAACAGCCCCGGATACACCTCGCGGGTATTTTCCACGGTATGCCTTTCCCCAAGGTTTGCATCCATGGATCTCTCTCCCATGATGGAGCCTGTAGGAGTGTCGAGTTTCACACCCATTTTTCTCACCAGAGCCTGGGTTATATTGGCGGGATGGCCGGTTGCATCGAGGACAAAGGAACTGTGAAGCGTCAGAGGGTCGACATGGAGCCCTGTCATCTCAACGGTTGACCAGTTTATGACCAGCCCGCCGACACGGTCTGCCTTATAGACGATATCCTCTACATTGATGAGATTGAAGATCTTAAGCCCTGCCCGTATGGAGGTATACACAAGACTTGCCGCGGCATCGACGGAATCCAGGGTATAATAGCCTTTTTTGAAAGGTTTTGCCGGAATGCCGAGTTCATCAAGGACTTCCTTGCCCTCGTCCTGAACAACGATCTCGTTGAACATCATTCCTCCTCCCCATATGCCGCCGCCGATCGAGAGCTTCTTATCAAACAGCGCAACCTTTTTGCCTGCATGAGCCAGGTAGTAACCGGCGACCAGCCCTGAAGGGCCGGCGCCTGCAATTGCGACATCGAGTTCCAGAACATCCATGAGCTTGTTCATATAAGTCGTTATGATCGCCTGGCTGATGGTAACCTCGTTCAACATAGTTTCTCCTTGTATAAGTTATTATGTGCAGGGCCGGTCATGAACTCGTAGCCCGGCTCTGTGCCTGTTTTCGAAAAAAAAAGGCTGTCTCCAGCAGGAGACAGCCTTTTAATCATTTCGTGATTGTGCTCACGTTTTTACTTAAAATCTTCCTCCGCTGGCATTACCCAGATCAGGTTCAATGGGTATAATCTCAGGCTCATTGAGCCACCCCATGTAAAAGAGCGAGTCTTGTTCATAAAGAATTTTCATGCATGAGTCAACAGGGTTTCACTGTGCAGGATTATTGTCTTGATGTGTAAAGGCAAATGGATCATTAGAAAAACTGATACTATGAAAAAGAAATCAGATAAGCGAAATATCGTTGGGTTTGGACTTGTCAGCCTGGCAAACGATATTGCAAGCGAGATGATATACCCGCTGCTCCCCATCTTTCTCTCGAGTGTTCTTCATGCAAGCGCATCTGCTATTGGCATTATCGAGGGTATTGCAGAGACAACGGTGTCTGTGCTGAAATACGTTGTCGGATCACTTTCCGACCGCTTAGGCAGAAGAAAACCGCTGTTTGCTGCAGGGTATGCGATCTCGAATATCCTGAGGCCCCTTATAGGATTGTCAACGCACTGGATTCACGTGCTGTTTTTCCGGTCTGCAGACCGAGTGGGCAAGGGCATACGCACTGCCCCCAGGGATGCCATGCTCGCAGACTCGGCTGCCGATGCAGACCGGGGTCTGGCTTTCGGGTTCCAGCGGGCCATGGATCATTTGGGTGCACTTGCAGGACCACTTATAGCTACAGTGCTTATTCATGCAGGCTGTTCCATCCAGCAGGTATTCATGATCTCTTTCATCCCGGGCATCATCACGGTGGTGCTTGTATTGACGTTGATTAAAGAGAGGTCAGAAAAACGCATTGTTTCATCAAAACAGGCCTTCGCAGGTGCTTTCACACCGCGGTTCAGCTTCTTTCTCTTTACCCTGGCGATCTTCACTCTGGGCAATTCTACGGATGCGTTTCTTTTGTTGAATGCACGAGATGCCGGCATAAGCATTGCGCTCATACCTGTCCTCTGGACAGTCCTGCACCTGTCAAAGACCCTGTTCTCCATCCCGGGAGGGATGCTTTCCGACGTCATCGGGCGGAAACCCGTGATCATTGCAGGCTGGATAGTCTACAGTCTTGTTTACCTGGGATTTGCCTATGCAGGGAGCGTATCTGCGATCTGGTGGCTTTTTTTTGCCTACGGTCTGTATTTCGGATTATGTGAAGGGGTCGAAAAGGCATTCGTGGCAGATCTGGTACCCGATATTTTACGCGGAAGCGCATATGGACTCTACAACCTTGCAATCGGCATATCTGCGCTTCCTGCATCAGTGCTCTTCGGTGTTGTATGGGATACATTCGGCCGGCAATATGCGTTCATCATGGGTGCAATGTTTGCATTGAGTGCCTCAGTCCTGCTGGTATTTGTAAAGAAACAGTGATCCCGGTTCGCTATCCTGATCGATTTAGGTTTATGCTGATTTACTCAAAATGAGGGTATGGTTTTGACACCGGGAACATCTTTACTGTATAAGACCGGGATTATGAATAGTGGCACTATCCAGCAGATTATACTTCTTGTAGTGCCGGTGCTGTTTTCCATAACCATACATGAAGTCTGTCACGGTTATGCCGCATACCGGCTTGGTGACCCGACTGCCAAACTGGCAGGAAGGCTGACGCTCAACCCCATAAAGCATATCGATATCGTGGGGCTGCTCGTGCTTTTTGTCACACGTATGATAGGCTGGGCAAAGCCCGTACCCGTTGATCCGAGATACTTTAAAAATCCCCGCAAAGACATGATGTGGGTTTCACTTGCAGGACCGGCTTCCAATATGGTGACTGCGTTTGTGTTCGCCATTGTTTTCAAGCTTTTTGGAGGGATTATCGCAGGTTCATACCTTTATCCACTCGTATATATGATCCAGATCATGATCATGATAAATGTAGGTCTTGCGATATTCAATCTTATCCCTGTTCCGCCGCTTGACGGAAGCCACATCCTCGAGGGTCTGCTTCCCCATGATATGGCTGTGGCATATTCCAGGATCATGGCACCCTACGGTTTTATCATCCTTCTTGTATTGATATTTACCAGGGTGGTGGATGTCCTTGTCTTTCCGATCATCCATGTGATTGTCAACATACTACTAAGCATATAGCAGAGGAGATATATGGAAAAGAAACGCATTGTATCGGGCATAAGGCCGACCGGAGACCTTCACCTGGGACACTATCTGGGCGTCCTGAAAAACTGGGTCGAACTGCAGGATGAGTACCAGTGCTTCTATTTCATTGCGGACTGGCATGCCCTTACCAGTGAGTACCGGGATCCTACAATCATCTCCCAGAGCTCCAGAGATATGGTTATGACCTGGCTGGGTGTCGGGATCGACCCTGAAAGATCGGTAATATTCCGGCAGTCCGACATCAAGAACCATGCAGAACTGTTTCTGCTCCTGTCCATGATAACTCCGCTTTCCTGGCTTGAGCGCAACCCAACCTACAAGGAGCTCAAGGAAGAACTCAAAGAGAAAGATCTGAGCACATTCGGTTTTCTGGGGTATCCTGTGCTGCAGGCCTCCGACATTGTCATCTACCATGCAGACAGGGTTCCCATAGGTGAAGACCAGCTGCCGCATCTCGAGCTGACCCGCGAGATCGTCAGAAGGTTCAATTTCATCTATGGCGATTCCATCCTGAAAGAACCCAAGGAGATCCTTACCGAGGCGCCAAAGGTAACGGGACTGGACGGCAGAAAGATGTCCAAGTCATACAATAATGCAATCTTCATTTATGAAACTGAAGAATCGCTCAGGCAGAAGGTTATGCAGATGCTCACCGATATCAAGCGCCAGAGGAAAAAAGACCCCGGAGAGCCGAAAGACTGCAATCTATACCCGCTGCATGAGATGTACACTGATGAGGAAACGAGGCAGGAGATCCAGAAGGGCTGCAGGGATGCGAGTCTTGGCTGTGTGGACTGCAAGAAGATCCTTGCGGATAACCTGATGAATGAATTTCAGCCTGTCTGGGAGAAGATAGATCATTACCGGGGTAATGTGTCTCTGGTGGATGATATCCTTCGGGAGGGATGTCTGAGGGCTCAGCAGGAATCTGACAGGACCATGGACAGGGTGCGCGCTGCCATGCGCCTGGCCACATAGCAGATCGTTTAAGGGTATGGGGGCTATGGGCATGATGAATGAGGAGAGCAGAGAGTTTGTACTTCATCTGTCCAGCTTCGAGGGCCCCCTGGATCTTCTGCTCTATCTCATCGAGAAAAACAGGTTTACCCTGGATAAGCTTGAGGTCTGTCCCATAATCGATCAGTATCTGCGCTATATCGAGACATTGCGCAAGCTTGATGTTTCCATGGCCGGAGAATTCCTCGACATGGCATCCTATCTGATATGGCTCAAATCGTGTCTTCTGCTGCCGGTAAATGCATTGGAAGGGGATGATGAGGACTTCAATCCTGCACGTGAGCTTCAGGAGATGCTCATGGCATATCGCGCGGTCAAACGGGCGTCAAGTGATTTGTCTTCCAGGCCGATGCTGTTTCGTGACAGATTTCCCAAGGGGAGCGGGTTCGAGCAGAGCGATGTATCGATCATGAGCATGGGTTCCCTGATGCAGGCTATCAATGCGATCAGGTCACGTACGCGTAAATATATCATGAATGTGGCAACCATACGGTTCAGTAT
>DSAD01000073.1 GCA_011372875.1 Deltaproteobacteria bacterium | reverse complement strand
GTCGAAACCGGCATCGACGAGCATTTCGATCCCTGTGAAGCCGATGTTGTGATATGCAAAAACGATCGCCTTCATTTCAGTAGATCCTCCGGATGGTATACGGCGGACGGCTTTTAACTTCCCGGTAGATCCTTCCCACGTATTCTCCCATGATACCCAGGGCAAAGAACTGGGTGCCGACAAAAAAGAAGAGTATGGCAAATAGCGTGAATACGCCCTCAGCTGCCCAGGCAGCACCGAAATAGATCCGGGAGACCGCCAGGAAGATGCCGAAGCCCACGCCTGAAAATGCCATGATGAAGCCAAGATAGAGCAGAAGCTTGAGCGGGAATTCGGAAAAGGATGTTATCAGATCGAAATGCAAAGTGATGAGCTTTGAGAACGAGTACTTTGTCTGCCCTGCATAGCGTTGTTCGTGTTCCACCTCGATCTCGGTGATCCTCTTTGCAAAACTTGTTGCAAGGGCAGGGATAAACGTGGAATGTTCATGGCTGCTTACCATATAATCCACCACACTGCGCCTGTATGCCCGCAGCATGCACCCCCAGTCGGACAGAATCACACCCGTGATGCGCCGGGTCAGGGTATTGATGACCCGGCTTGGTATCTTCCTGAAAACAGAATCCTTGCGGGCCTTTCTCACTGAACCGACCACCTCGTAATCTCCCTCTTCCATCACTGATACGAGCCGGGGGATCTCTTCCGGCGGATTCTGAAGGTCTGCATCAAGGGTGACAACGATATCCCCTTCACTGTTTTCAAACCCGGCAAATATCGCTGCATGCTGGCCGTAGTTTTTTGTAAGCTCCACTATGATCACCCTGTCTCCGCCATGGGTTTTCATGATCTCCAGAGACCGGTCAGTACTGCCGTCGTCGACCATGAGGATTTCATAATCTCTGCGAAGACTCTCCATGACAGGGATGAGCCTTTCGAACAATTTTTCCAGAACAGCCTCTTCATTGAACACCGGTATGACAACAGATATCTTTTTCGCTTTCATGTTTGTTACATCTCTCCATTTTGGTGAATCAGGGTTGATCCTGATACAGCATGTATCTGCAGCGCGCATGCTGCCAGGCAGATATTCGTATGATCCATGTTCATGCAAGTATCCCCTTTATTGTTTCAATCACCCTGATGATGTTCTCATCCGACATGCCAGGATAGAGTGGCAGGCTCAGGATCTTTTGTGAGGCAGCCTCTGTTTCCGGAAGATCGATGTCGCCGAAAAGCCTTCGGATATAACTCAGCCTGTGACATGCGGGGAAGTGCAGGCCATAGCCGATATTATCGCGGGCAAGGGCTTCCATGAACGCAGGCCTGTCCATGGACAGTATCTTCACGACAAACAGGTGCCAGGAATGTACATGATCATATGCAGGCCTGCCCGGAAGATCCAGGCTGTCAATCGAAGCCAGTTCATTGAGATACCGGCTGGCGATAACAGAGCGTTTCTCATTGATCTGATCGATCTTTCTAAGCTGCACTGTGCCGAGTGCCGCCTGGATATCGGTCATATTGTATTTATAGCCCGGCTCGGTAATGTCATAGCTCGGATCGGATGCCCTGCCATAACGCTTCCATGCATCACGTTCAATGCCGTGGAATCTCATGAGCTTCACACGGGCCATAAAATCCTTATCACTGCCGGTTATCATTCCCCCCTCTGCTGTTGTAATGTTTTTGATGGGGTGAAAAGAGTAGACGGCCAGGTTTTTCCATCCGATATGCCTGCCCTTGTAAAAGGTGCCGACAGCATGGGCGGCATCTTCAATGACAGGGATATCCCCGGCAATAGACTCTATGGCATCCATGTCTGCAGGTGCCCCTGCAAAATGAACAGGTATGATGGCTTTTGTATGCTTTGTAATCCTTTTTTCAATCTCTTCAGGCCTGACAAGCAGGGTATCATAGTCTACATCAGCGAATACCGGCTTTGCTCCTGAGAGTACGATCTGGTTTACCGTAGAGGCAAAGGTCATGGACGGGGTTATCACCTCGTCATCGTTACCGATACCGAGTGCCTTTAACACCATGTGCATGCCTGCCGTGCCCGAACTGAGGGTCAGGGCCTGAAATGCCCCGGTATAGCGGGCAAAGTTCTCTTCAAACTCTGCACATTTTGGCCCGGTGGTTATCCATCCGGATTTTACCACATCTATGATAGTATCTATCTCTTCTCTGCCGAGATACGGCCTGCTCATTGGTATGAATTCATCATTCACCGCTAATCCTCACTTTCCGGACCTGCACCGGAGAATACCCGGGCAAGTACCGCCCTTTGTGAACCTATGTCTCTTTCAAGAATAATATCTATATGGGAGCCTTCCGGAAAAGGATCATACAGCTTGCGCCTGGATGTCTCCCAGAGGTAGAGCCCGTCGCGGAACGTATCTGCTGCAGCTTCAAAGGTCGCAACATGTTTTCCTGTAAGCATGGGAATCAGCCCTTCAAACATCTCGTCTCCATACACTATGGAGATGTCCTCTCCGTCTGCTTGAACAAGGGCCTCGCGGGTAAAACCAAGATAGTCTTCCCCGGGTTTCATGTATTGATAGTAAACCGTTGCAGATGCAAACAGTGCCATGGCCATGAGTATGACAAGGGCGGACTGTCCTGCAGGGAATAAAGACCTTTTCCGCCAGAAAAAGATAAGGCATCCTGCAGATATGATCCCCGCACATGAACCGACCAGAGGGTATCCGAGAAATATCCCTGCAAACGGCAGAAAACTGCCGATGACTGCAATTGTCCAGGTGATCGCCAGCATGACCCGCTCCCATCTCATCCCGGGCAGTCTGTTCAGCCAGGCGGCTGTCATGCAGGCGGCAGCCGGGAACAAGGGGACAAGATAAATTCCCCTTTTGGTTGATGACAGGAACAGAAGAATAAATGGGCCCATGAACCAGCTGATATATGTATCTTTTCTGAAATTGCGTATTGAAGAGACAAACGCTGGGATAAAAACAAATGTCCATGGAAGAATATCCCTGGGAAAATGATCGAAGTAGTAGAGTATCCCATGCTGGTGCCCCAGGGCCGCCCCTTGTGAAAGCCCGAGAAATCTCATCACATTGTTCACGACGATAACTTCCCGTACAAAAGGCCACCCGCCCTGCAGATAAAGACTCAATGTCCAGGCTGTAATCGGAACAAGCAGGGTTGCAGATACTACTGCGGGCCGCAGTCTCCATACCAGGAGGATATCCTTGAGCCGGATGCTTTCGATCATCACTGCGGCTGCGATCATGGCCGGGCCCACAAAGCCCTTTACCAGAAAGGAAAGGCCGATCGATAATCCGAAGACAAAGGAATCAGCTATCCTGGTATCCCTGAGGAGTCTCTGAAAAGAAAACATGGCAATGGCAATGAAACATACGAGTGCGCTGTCGATCTGTATCCATCTTGACATCTGAAAAAACTGCCATGAACTTGCAAGTATGCCCGCTGCCATGAGGCCCTCGGGCACGGTCCCGTTCCTGCTGCCTATAGAAAAGGTGATCCAGAGCGTTAGTATTCCAAAGATAAGGGAAACCATACGATAGGGGACATCATTGTCCGTACCGAACAGCCTGCCTGCGAATGAACCAGCGATAAAGTACAGGGGCGGCTTTTCAAGAAACGGCCGCCCGTTCAGTCGGGGCACGACTATATCTCCGGATAATGCCATCTCCGCACATATCCCGGCCACTCTCGGCTCATCCGGCCTCCATGTACCGTGATCTATCCCCGGGATAATAAAGAGGATCAGTAAAATACATATAATTAAGATGGTCGATACCTTCATACCTGCCCCGGCTGTTCACATCAAAATGCATTAATAAATTCATCAGGTGTTGTTATTGATTTTTAAGATCCTAGAATACGAACCTTACATGAGCATGACCTGAAGATTAAATTCCGGTAATGTATGGAGGTCTTTTTTACTTATGATATGGATGGAATGATAACGGTAAAGGTGCTGCCTTTGCCCGGAGAGCTCAGAACCGCTGTATCTCCCTTATGTGCCCGGACAATCGATTGCACAAGTGCCAGGCCCAGGCCGCTGCCCGGTGTGGAACGACTCTTGTCCCCCCGATAGAATCTCTCGAATATGTGGGGAAGATCATGTTCTTCAATGCCTGTTCCGGTATCTGTTATCGAAATCTGTACGGATCCGTCTGCCCTGAAGGCCTTCAAAACGATTTTCCCGGGTGGGTCCGTATGTTTCACTGCATTGTCGAGAAGATTTGCCAGGACACGCTGGAGCCTGGATCTGTCGCCTTTAACCAGCAGCCGTTCCTGTGATATGTCCTCAACAAGGTCGATCCCCTTGTTTTCTACAACTGTCTGAAAGAGTTCACATGCATCATGTGCGATCTCCGCCATGTCAACTTCTTCTCTCGACAATCGTGTAACGCCTGAATCGGTTTGTGCAATATCGAGCATTGTATTGATCATTTCAGCAAGGCTGTAACTTTCCTCTACAACCATACCGGCCATCTCCCTATATCCATCGATGCCCGGGTCGTGGGACAGGGTTGTCTCGACAATACCGCGTATCCTGGTTATCGGGCTGCGCATATCATGGGCAATATTGTCGGTTACCTCGTTCAATTCTTCGACCAGAGCCTGAATCCTTTCCAGCATGGCGTTAAACGCAACCGCAAGATCGTGAATCTCCTTTCCCTCCCTGCCCAGCGGAACCCTCTGTGCAATATTGCCTTTATCAATGCTGCTTGCAGTCTTGGTCACCCTCTCAACCGCTGTCATGGCCTTTCTGGATACCAGCCATCCCATAAGGGAACCACAAAAAAGCATTGCCATGAAGGCGGTGCCGAAGATCTTACGATAGATATTCTTAAGTTTAGCGTCGTTCTCGAGTGTTGAGCCGATATGAATTATATTCCCGCCCAATACCTTTTTATATGCCATCCGGACAGGATATTCCCTGCCCGGAACCGAAACTGTCTGATAAACGATTCCGCCTGGCTGCAATCGTTTAAGGATATCAGGGTCGACACTCACCCCGGTCCAGGAACTTATATCGGAAGATGCCAGAATTTCCAGGGAAGGGGACAGGAAGGAGTAAAATACACTTTCCACTCCCTCGGACTCTCCTTCCTGCTGCAGGACCGGCTTCAGCATTTCAATACCGTTTGAACGGTATAGATCTTCGAACTCCATTGTTTCATCTTCCAGGCCTTCATCCATCCTTTTGTTCAGACTTATACTCAGTGTCAGATAGGCAAGGACAAAAACAGTGAGGCTTATCAGGGCAAATAACGCTGCAAACCATAGGGTAAGCCTCGCTGCAACGGTTTTCAGCATGCCTCAGCGATCCTCCAGCACATATCCGACTCCGCGTATCGTATGAATCAGTTTCTTATCGAAGTCACGGTCCACCTTATCCCTGAGCCTGCAGACTCGAGCTTCGACAATATTTGTCTGGGGATCGAAATTATAATCCCACACATGCTCGATAATCATGGTTTTGGACACCACTCTGCCGGTATTGCGCATGAGGTATTCGAGTAAAGAAAATTCGAGAGACTGGAGCTCTATGGATTTCCCCGCCCTGGCGACCTTCCTGCTGAGGATGTCGAGGGAAAGGTCTGCAATATGGATGCTTGTGGGGTCTGCAGAAGATGAAGCTCTCCTTATCAGGGCCTGAATCCGGGCGAGAAGCTCTGCAAAGGCAAAGGGTTTCGCAAGATAATCATCCCCTCCCTGCTGGAGCCCCCGGACTTTATCATGAACCGAGCTCTTTGCGCTCAGGATAAGGACCGGCGTCAGGATATGATCCTTTCTCATTCTTTCGATCAGGGTCAGGCCGTCGAGTTCCGGCAGCATGATATCGACAACAGCTGCATCATAGGATTCACCAAGGGCAAGGGATAATCCGGTATCCCCGTCAGATGCATGCTCCACGACAAATCCGGCCTGCTTCAGACCTTTGATAATGAATGTTGCGGTTGTCTTATCGTCTTCTACAAGCAGTATATTCATATCTTTACCGGGCGATAAATGCTCCTATATCCATAGGATATATTCTTAAGACAGGGAATTAAATATCTTACTCAAGTTTCGCACCCCTATTAGAGGGTTTTGAGGGTAAAAAGTCAACAGAGAGGAGAGGTACTTCATAATTGACGACAGTATCCTCCCGAAGAGAGGCAGAGATATTGAGAATGTTTCTTTCGTATATGAT
>DSAD01000281.1 GCA_011372875.1 Deltaproteobacteria bacterium | reverse complement strand
GTGATGCTCCTTTCATTGTCTGCAGACGGCGCCTTTGTGCTGGTAATCGTTATGGTACCCGACTGCAGGGCGAGCCCTCTTCTGTCAAACCCCGTGGAATTGGCAGCCATGGACGCGATTCCGGCAAAATTCATTGAAGTTATGGATATGGCGGTGCTGGGAAAGCTCGTATTGGGGACAACAGTATCGCCACCGGCAGTAATGACAATGTAGGAGTTCGGAGTTGCAGCGCTGTCGAAGCAGATTTTAACGTCGGTATCCTGTTTTATCGCCTCACTGCGTGTCTGCTGCATATGAGAAAAGATCCCGCGCGCAGTGGAATCCAGCTCCCGCTTGGCTAGCCAACCTCCCATATTTGGGATTGCAACCGCGGAAAGAATGCCGACAATGATCACGACAATCATGAGCTCCATAAGGGTAAAGCCTTTTGCATCCATTTTATCTCACGTATTTCCTTTCCCTTGAATTAAAGATGCACGTATCGTGCCTATCCTGTTCATTATCGGCACGAGGCCTGTGTGACTTAACCTTGATACCCATTTTATCTTTATATACCACGATCTCTCCGTCTCTGTCAGTACTGAATACCTCCACTCCCTTCTCTTCAAGCCTGGAAAGGGCCTCCCTGCTCGGCAGGTTGTAGATGTTATCATATCCGCAGGAGACAACGGCTACCTTCGGTTTTACCCTGCTGAGGAACATGTCGCAGCAGGAGTTGCGCGATCCATGGTGCGCCACCTTCAGCACATCTGCGCGCAGTTCGTCTTCGAGACGGCTTATCCTGATCTCTCCAAAACCATCCGCATCTGCCATGAATATTCCTTTCATGGTATGATCAGATATCTTCAATACAATTGAATGCAGGTTCCGGTGCTTTGATACAAGGATATCGTCGTCGATCCCAGGTGGGTTTAATACGGCGATTTTCATGCCGTGGAGATCCAGGACATCGCCAAGACCCGCTGTCTTTACCGGAATGGATTTCTTTTTTGTAATCTTCGTCACATCCCGGGTGTACCGGTTCCAGTCTTCAACCGTATTGTTCCATACCTGTTCGATCTCGAATCTTTCCATGATGAACGCCATGCCGCCGATATGATCGGGATGGGCATGGGTCATGACTACCAGATCAATGCGGGTAATCCCCTTCCTTAAGAGATGAGGGCCGACAACGAACCTTCCTGTATCAAACCCGGAATAACTACCCCCTGCATCTATAAGGACTGCATGGCCTCTTCTTGTAATGAGCGTACTGTCGCCCTGGCCTACGCTTATGAAGTCGAAACACAACCCCGAGGAGTTCAGGTATGCCTTTGCGATAAATGGGATGAAAAAGACAAAGACACAGCTTATCGAAACAATGATTGACCTGATCCCTGACTTCCTTGAAAAGAATGCGATGATAAGACCCAGATAACATGCAAGAACCCATATGATCCAGGGCCTTGCGACGGGCTTCAGGGTTCCGAAGGCCTGGCTTGTTTTCAGAATCAGGCCGATCGCATCCAAGCTTACGGAAAACATGTACGATGACAAACAATTCGACAGCGGAAGCAGGATCAGCCCTGTAATGGCAACAGGCATCAATACGAGGCTGAAAAACGGCACAATGACGATGTTCGACAGCAATCCCCAAGGCGAAACAAACCCGAAAACATATACGACGACAGGCAGGGTGAAAACCGTTGCCCCAAGAGGTATTCCTGCAAAGACAACCCACTTGGGGAACCCCTCCAGGCCGGAATATGCAGCGATGATACCCAAAACTGCTGCAAAAGAAAGGAGAAAGCTTACCGAGAACAGCTCGAGCGGCCATATGATCAGAATCACGATACCCGCAAAAGCCAGGCTTTCCAGCAGATTGGCCTTGCGAAACAGGAACATGGAACCCAGCACGCACCCTGCCATTATCGCAGCCCTGAGCGTCGGCACGGTAGCACCTGCAAACACGGTGTAAAACCCTGCAGCGATAATACCCCCTGCCTTTGCCATGAGAGGGACATCCAGCCTCAGGGCCAGAGGCGGCACCAGCCTGAGCACACTGAATACAGCCCCATATCCCATAAGAATGATGATGCCCATATGAAGGCCTGATATTGCCAGGATATGAGCTATTCCCAATGCAGCGAATGCATCTCTGAGAGAATAGGTAAGCCCGGAACGGTCCCCTGCAAGGATTGCCTTGAGTACCTCTGCTTCGGGACGTGCCAAGGCTGAAAGCCTTGATACGAGCTTATCGCGCAGGCCGCACGAAGACATCCGAGACTGAATTTCAATGTCTTTATAATCGCTGATAGAACCTGTAAGAACAATGCCCTGGGCCTGCAGATATTCCCTGTAATCAAACTCCCCTGAGTTGCCGAAGGGTCTTGGCCTCTTGATCTTCGCATGCGCCCTGATACGGTCACCCGTGCCCAGTCCACCAACATTTGTATATATGCTCAACTGAGCAAGACCCTTGAACGCCCCTTGATCGACCATGAAATCATCGAGCAGGACCTTGTAGGTGCCCCCAGCAAACCCGGCCCTCCGAACAGTACCTTCTATAATATGCTGTCCATCGGGGATACCGGCCCATTGGGGGGCAGATAAAATGGAGATAATACCCATGAACATACCGGCGCTAAAATGGGCTATACGCCTTGTGTCTACCAGAAAGAACGCGAATAATGCAGCAAACCCCAAGAATATGCCGTTAAAACTGCAAAGAAGAATCCCGGAGCAGATGCCGATAAATACCGCAGGCAACGGCGTTTCTTCCGTCACATGCTTCAAGATCATCACAACCTCCATACATGGCTGTTCTATTCACGGCGCAAACAGGTCTCTCATGACAGATTATATTCTTTCTCACGGACTCTCAGGCTGATGAAAAGGGGATGCTGTCCTGTTTATATGATAAGTTTTCCTGTAAGTTCTGCAACGGATTCTATGGAATGCTCTTTCATATATGCTGCTGTGCCCTCAATGATGCTGATAAAGCACATGGGATCTCTTAACGAGGCGCTTCCCACCTCAACGGCCGATGCACCTGCAAGAAGAAACTGGATTACGTCACGATACGTGGCGATACCGCCGGAAGCGATGACCGGGATGTTCACGCACTGATACACATCAAAGACCAGTTTCAATGCCACGGGTTTTATTGCCGGGCCGGAAAGCCCTCCTGTTATGTTTCCCAGAACAGGCCTCCACGTGGTTTCATCAATGGCCATAGCCGGGATCGTGTTCGCGCATGTTAATGCATCCGCCCCTGCTTCTTGCGCGGCAAGGGCCATCTCGCGTATATCCTTTACCATGGGTGAGAGTTTCACAAAAAGGGGCTTGCGTGTGATGCTACGAACTCTCGATACAAGAGAATACAGAATATCAGGCTCTTTGCCGAATTCTATCCCTCCTTTTTTCACATTCGGACACGACACATTCATCTCCAGCGCGGAAATGCCATCAACATCCAGCCTGGCAGCGACCTGTTCGTATTCCTCTTCTTCGTTACCGAAAAAATTCACGATAACAGGCGTATAGAACTGTCCGAGAAAAGGAAGCTTTTCTTGGACAAAGGCATCAACGCCGATATTTTCAAGGCCGATTGAATTGATCATCCCGGCTGTTGTCTCGAAAACCCTGGGGCACGGGTTGCCTTTTTTCGGTTTAAGGGAAAGACCTTTTGTAATAATTCCACCAAGAAGCGAGAGATCGAAAATCTCGGAGAACTCCTCGCCATAAGCAAAGGTTCCGGAAGCACTCAGCACGGGGTTCTTCAGCACCACCCCTTTGGCGATCTCAACACGAGTATCCATCATTCTCTCCATCCTTGTTTCATAATCATTATCCTTTGAAACGCAAAACCCTAAAACAGTATCTCCTGCGCATTAAAGACAGGCCCTTCCCTGCATACACGCCTGTTGCCGCCTGTCGTCTCAACCACGCAGCCCGTGCACACACCAAAACCGCAGGACATGAATTCTTCGAGCGAGACTTCACACCACGCACCTATACGTTTTGCACATTCACTTGTAGCCAGAAGCATGCCTTTTGGACCACACGCATATATCTTAACGGACCCAGAGACATTACAGACCACATCATCGAGCACGTCCGTAGCAAGGCCCATACGGCCGCATGAACCGTCTATCGTAGCAAGCTTCAGCTCAACGCCCGGCAGAGAACTTATACGTGACAAAAGGGGTATTTGGTCTTTTGACTGCACCCCGAGAATCAATATCCCCTGCCTTAAATTCTCGGCCAGCGACAGAATCGGGGGCAAACCTGTTCCTCCTGCCATGTACACTATTGTTTCCTCTCCATCGTGCACAGAAAAACCCTTACCCAAAGGACCGAGGACATTAACGTTGTCTCCGGTTCTTTTTTCCGCGAGCAATCGTGTACCATGCCCTTTTATCTTATAGAGAATCTCCAGTGTGCGCGCCTGATTTCCAAGTATGGCAAAGGGCCTCCTCAAGAAAGGCTCATAACCGCACGCTACCTGCAACATCACAAACTGGCCGGGCCTCGAAACAGGCAGATCACAATCCAGGCTTAAGAGAAAGGTATCGTGAGCGACCCTGGTGTTGTCACGCACAACCCCTCTGACCTCTTTCATCAGCCTCCCTCCTTGATTCTTCTTATCATGACATCGGCATCCTCTCCCGTATCAGTGTAATACCCGTGCCAGGTACTCAAATGATAAAAACCCCTATTTTCATAAAGATACCGTGCAACTTTGTTCGACTTTCTCACCTCGAGAAACACATACGCTTTATTCTTTCTTTTTGCAAAAGACTCCATCTCATCGAGCATGTCACCTGCGATGCCGCTGTTGCGGTAATCAGGATGGACAGCAAGATTAAGCAGATGCACCATGGCATTCATTTCAATGGCAAGACAGTATCCCACGATTCTGCCCGAACTTCGTGCTACTATATTCGAACACCTCTCATCCGAAAAGGTTGCAAGGAATGTAGCACGATCCCACGGAGAAGGAAACGAGAGGTTTTCAATCTCCATGATATCGTCGATATTCTCAATGGCGGCTGCATCGAAGGTTACAGGATCCATGTCATTACAAGAACGATTGTCATTCCAAGAATGAATACACCCGCGTGTGACAATCCCGGCATATCTTTTGAAATCAGCCCCGCCAATCCGATTACTATGCTCAGAAACGGCATATAGGAAAGTGCCGACACGACGAAACCCGGCAGGGCATCCCAGATCAGATATACTGCCACGCATAACAGTGCAGTACTAGCCCCTATAGATATCAGGGCATAACCATAGCTTCGTGCAAGAGCCTTTTTCATGACAAAGACAATCTTCTCTTCGATACTCTCCATGGTATCGGAAAGAAGTTCCTGATTGACAGTACGGATATGCAGATCAACAGCCCTGCCGAGAAACGAAAATGGGAGAGACAGCACAAGGGCAAGTCCGACCCCGGACAGATCCCCTATCAATGAGCCTGCGAGAACAGCGGTGGGGGTTGCAACGACAGCACAGTATGTTTCGTCATTAGGAAGATAAGCGCCTACAGGAGGAGCATTGAGCCAGAGGAGTTCAAGTGATGCCCCGACAAGAAAACCGGCGTGGACATTTCCCAGGATAAGACCCAATACAGGTGAAAGGACAATCGGCCGGCTGATCATTGACTGGAAGATGAAAACCCTGTCGAGCCATATCAGAGAACCGACCAATACACTTATAAAGACGGTCATTATCATGCTCTTACCATATCAATTATGCATTTCATGTCTATGGTACGTTCTCTCGGAACGGACTGAAGATTTATCTCGACACCCTGATGCATGAGATCCTCGAGCATTTTGAGATCTTCCAGATTGACCCATACGGAATACGATATCTGTTTTGCCTCCTGAGTGCTTTTATTGTTTCCGATGTTAAGATTGGAGAAGCCGAACCCTTTGGCCTTGAGCCGGTAGGCATCTTTAATGGACGAAACGATAACAAGGGTTCTCACAGAGTCGAGTTCCTTGTCATTATTCAGCAAGATGGCCTTGTCTACCTCAACTATCCTGAGTTTTATTCTTTCCGGGATGGCCATAGACATTATGGTTTTCTGAAAATCGTCATTTGCAAGGGAATCGTTGACCACCACAACACTGTGCACCTTCAGAAAAGGTATCCACGCTTCGAGTATCTGGCCGTGAATAAACCTGTCATCCACTCTTACCAGAAGAATG
>DSAD01000219.1 GCA_011372875.1 Deltaproteobacteria bacterium | reverse complement strand
TTATGGTACTTACATATCCCTTGGTTTCGAGTTTGTTGTATATAAAAGGTTTGAACAGCTCGATTGCCATCTTCTTTGGAAGACCGCACTGATGAAGCCTTAGGTCCGGACCGGCAGTAATAACCGATCGTCCTGAGTAATCGACCCGCTTCCCCAGAAGATTCTGCCTGAAACGACCCTGCTTACCCTTTAACATATCAGAGAGCGACTTAAGTGGTCTGCGATTAGCACCGGTAATCACCCTGCCTCTTCTGCCATTGTCGAACAGGACGTCAACCGCTTCCTGGAGCATCCTCTTTTCATTGCGCAGGATAATATCAGGCGCATTGAGCTCCATAAGCCTCTTGAGCCGGTTGTTCCTGTTTATAACCCTTCGGTAAAGATCATTGAGATCGGAGGTGGCGAATCTTCCTCCATCCAAAGGCACAAGCGGCCTGAGGTCCGGGGGCAGTACTGGTATAATTTTGAGTATCATCCACGAGGGATCCTGCCACGGCTTCAGATAATCTATCTCATCATGGGTGAGCCGCCTTGATTCTACGAGACGGTCAAGTACTTCGTTTATCTTTGGCAGAATGCCCTTCTTTTCCGCATATGACTGGGCTTCATCCCACCGCCTGGTTATCTTTCTGCCTTCCGTAAGGATCTCGCCGAGAGCTCTTCTAAACTGCTCATCCTTTTCAAGATGGAACCTGTTCTCGATAAAACTCATCAAATCGTCAGGCTCTATCCCCCTGAAGACATTGACCATCCTCAGACGCCTGGAAAGTTTCTTCTTTTTGGCCTCGCTCTTGGTATTTTGTATCTCATCCTTTAATGTAACCGACAGCGAGAGGATATCGAGCCCCTTTATAAGATCATCGATGGCCTCAGCTCCCATTTTCGCCGTGAAACTCCCGATGCCGTGCTTGTCTACCGCTGACCTGAACTTATCCTCGGTCAAAAGTTCGCCGACCCTGAACGGTGCGTCCTTTGGATCAGTTACAATATAGCTTTCAAAGTACAGGACCCGTTCAAGCTCCTTGATGGAAAGATCAAGAAGCGCACCGATCTTGCTGGGAAGGCTTTTCAGAAACCAGATATGTGCCACGGGCGTTGCGAGCTCGATGTGCCCGAGCCTCTCGCGCCTGACACGGGAGTCTATGACCTCGACCCCGCATTTCTCACAGACGACACCACGATGCTTCATGCGCTTGTACTTACCGCAGATGCATTCGTAACTCTTTATCGGCCCGAATATCCTTGCGCAGAAAAGGCCATCTCTTTCGGGCTTGAATGTCCGATAGTTGATGGTCTCGGGTTTCTTGACCTCCCCGTAAGACCATGCCATGATCTTTTCCGGAGACGCCAAACCAATCCTTACAGCCATGTAATTGGAAGGATCTTTGGGTTTCTCAAAATAACTGTATAGGTCTTCCAACCTCTCCCTCCTTAGCTTAGTGCTTTCCCTGGCCTTCGATAAGGCCTATATCAAGACCAAGGCTTTTGAGTTCTCGCGTGAGAACGTTGAATGATTCCGGAATACCAGGCTCCAGTTCGTGCTGACCCTTTACAATGGATTCATACATCCTGGTTCTTCCTGCTACGTCATCCGATTTGACAGTCAGGAATTCCTGGAGGGAGTATGCCGCACCATATGCCTCTATGGCCCATACCTCCATCTCTCCAAGTCTCTGTCCGCCGAATTGAGCCTTCCCGCCGAGAGGCTGCTGAGTAACCAGGGAGTAAGGGCCTATTGACCGCGCATGAATCTTGTCATCAACCAGATGATGAAGTTTGAGCATATACATGACTCCCACACTCACCTTGCTGTCAAACGCTTCACCGCTTCTTCCGTCGAACAGGGTAACCCTGCCGCGATCTGAGGCATCTGTTTCACTGATCAAATCCCTGATCTCTTCTTCTGTTGCGGAATCAAATACCGGAACAGCAACGGTGAGCCCTTCTTCCCGTATCTTATGCGCAAATTCCAGCAAGTCTTCACGTGATGACTTATCCAGTATCTTGCCGATCCGTTTGGAGGCATAAAATTTCTTCAGCTTATCCCTGAGTACATCTTCGGATAATTCCTCTGCGACCATCTTGTTGATGGTCTGTGCTATACCATGGACAGCCCATCCCAGATGCGTTTCCAGGACCTGACCGACGTTCATTCGAGATGGAACACCCAGGGGATTGAGAACGATGTCCACCGGCCTTCCATCCGCAAAGAAAGGCATGTCCTCTTCCGGAAGAATTCTTGAGATGACACCTTTGTTTCCATGACGTCCGGCCATCTTGTCCCCGACAGAAAGCTTGCGCTTTATGGCAACATAGACCTTTACCATCTTGTTGACACCCGGAGGGAGATCATCGCCTGCACTGAGCTTTTCAATCTTGGAATCATAAAAGTCATTTATGATTTTCTTCTGATAATCAAGCCTCTTGATGATCTGCTCGACCTTGTGTTCTGTCTTTCCATCATCGCCGATACGAATATCCTTGAAATCGTCGATACTCAGTTTATCAAGCATATCAACAGTAATGGTTGCCCCGGTCTTTGCAATAATCGTATCTCCAAGATGCGAGAGCAGGGGTGCGCTGAGCTGTTTGTCTGCAAGCAGACTCTCCAGCCTGTTACGGGCCGCCCCTGTAATGATTGTGCTTTCGTCTTCCTGGTCTTTCCGAAGGTCTTCTATTTCATACTGCTCAATCTGTATGGTGCGCTCATCCTTTTCCTGCCCGCGCCTGTTGAAAACCCTGGCATCGATAACCGTGCCTTCAATACCCGGCGGAATGCGAAGCGAGCTGTCTTTAACCTCGCTCGCCTTTTCTCCGAATATCGCCCTTAAGAGCTTTTCTTCAGGAGACAGCTGTGTCTCGCCCTTGGGCGTAACCTTGCCTACCAAGATATCACCGGGTTTAACCTCAGCACCGATCCTGACGATTCCGGAATCATCGAGATCTTTCAGTGCCTCTTCTCCGGCATTGGGGATATCCCTGGTAATCTCTTCGCTGCCGAGTTTCACATCACGGGCCATAACCTCGAATTCCTCGATATGGACTGATGTGTAGAAGTCCTCTTTGACGACGCGCTCACTGATAAGGATGGCATCCTCATAGTTATATCCGCCCCAGGGCATGAAGGCGACAACCAGATTCCTGCCCAACGCAAGTTCTCCGTTGCTCGTTGCCGGCCCGTCGGCTATGATCTCACCCTTGCCGATCTTCTGGCCTTTCTTCACTATGGGCTTCTGGTTGAACGAGGTGTTCTGATTAGCCCTTTTGAACTTGATCAGCCGGTAGATATCTATGCCTGTATCTTCGGAATTCTCACCGATATCTTCAGACATGATCACAATACGCTCACTGTCGACGTCCTGCACTATCCCGCCCCTGGATGCGACGACACACACACCGGAATCACGGGCTACAACCTGCTCCATGCCGGTACCTACCATGGGCGGTTTCGCGAACAGAAGAGGAACGGCCTGCCGCTGCATGTTGGAACCCATCAGTGCCCTGTTGGCATCGTCATGCTCCAGGAAAGGCACAAGATTTGCCGATACGCTGAAGAGCTGATTCGTGGCAACATCCATCATGGTTACCTGTTCCCTGGTAACCGTGCCGTACTCACCGTTCTGGACTCTTACCCTTACCATCTCGGCAATGATCCGGTCCTTTTTATCGAGCGGCTCGGTTGCCTGGACAATAATCTCCTGGTCCTCCTCGATAGCGCTCAGGTAACGGATCTTGCTCGTTACGACCCCATCTTTCACCTCGCAATAAGGCGTCTCTATAAACCCGAATTCATTTACCCGGGCATAGGTGCTGAGCGATACGATAAGTCCGATATTCGGGCCTTCCGGGGTTTCTATGGGACATACCCTGCCGTAATGTGAGGGATGGACGTCACGCACCTCGAATACTGCCCGTTCCCTGGTAAGACCGCCGGGCCCGAGCGCGGAAAGTCGTCTCTTATGGGTAATGGCTGAAAGCGGATTTGTCTGGTCCATGAACTGACTGAGCTGGCCGGAGCCGAAGAACTCTCTGATTACCGCACTGACTGGCTTGGGATTGATAAGATTGTTGGGCATCATGGTCTCGACATCCTGAAGACTCATACGTTCCTTAATAGCCCTCTCCATCCTGACAAGTCCTATCCGGTACTGGTTTTCCAGAAGTTCTCCTACTGAACGCACCCTTCTGTTCGACATGTGGTCGATATCATCTACAGCCCTTCCGGGTACTCCATCGCGAAGATCAAGGAGGTATTTCACGGTAAAGAGAATATCCTCGTTTCTCAGGACAGTATGATCAATAGGAGCTTCCTCTACACTGATGCCGAGTTTCTGGTTAATTTTCATCCTCCCGACACGGGAAAGATCATAGTAGGACGAATTGAAGAACAGATTCTCAAAGAAATGCGTTGCGATCTCGAGAGTCGGTGGATTCGATGGACGCAACCTGCGGTAGATCTCTATAATAGCCTCTTCGGTTGTATCCACCTTGTCGAGGGCCAGGGTCTTTGTCAGAGAAGAGCTGTAGCTCACCTCGTCATAGAAGATCGTAAACAAAGTGGTGATACCGGCCGCATGCAACTTTTCCAGGGTCTCATCGGTAATTTCCTGGTTGGCCTCTGCAACAATCTCACCTGTCTCCACGTTTACGGCGTCAGCCGCGAGGATCTTCCCAAGAAGATCACCCTCTTCCGCAATAATAGGCTCCAGTTCTTCGTCTCTGAGCCTTTTTGCAACCTTTGCGGTGATCTTTCTTCCCTGCTTGACAATGATTTCATCGGAGCCTTTGATCTTGATATCCGTTTCTGCCTTGAGCCCGACGATATGCTCGATATCAAGATGCTTAAAAACGGTTTCACCTTCAAACTCAAACCGGTGCTTGGGATAGTACATGGCCAGAATATCCTGATTGGAGAACCCCATTGCCTTGAGCAATGTGGTAACCGGCATCTTGCGTCTTCTGTCTATTCGCAGGTACAAAATCCCTTTTGCATCGAAATCCAGGTCTATCCAGGAACCCCGGGCAGGGATGATCCTGGCGGAATGCAGCACTCTGGCTCCTGACAGTGCACGTGCATTTGTCTTGTCAAAGAAGATACCCGGTGAGCGGTGCAGCTGACTTACGATGACCCTTTCCGTTCCATTTATTATAAAGGTTGAACTCGGGGTCATAAGGGGTAATTCTCCGAAATACACTTCCTGCTCTTTTATATCCCGAATACTCTGGGTACCGGTTTCTTCATCCCTGTCCCAGACCACAAGACGCACCTTCAGGGTGACCGCAGCTGCATACGTAAGACCCTTCTGGATACATTCATCCATATCATATTTGGGATCGCCGAGACGGTAATCAACAAATTCCAGAGATGCATCCTCATTAAAATCCTTGATGGGAAAAACTGATCTGAACACTGTCTGAAGACCACTATCTTCCCTTTTCTCAGGTGGGATATCTTTCTGCAAAAAGGCACTGTATGTTCTCTTGGGCAACTCCACCAGATCGGGGATATCTATAATATCCTGTCTCTTTGCAAAACTTTTGCGCCTTACCTGTGGATTCAAAAGGATTTCTTCTATCATTTTTGGTTTTCCTTTATCGGTAATCATCTTTCTATTTCGAATAGAAGAAAGGGGTTGATCAACATCAACCCCCCCTGGCCGGTTTTATCTACCATTCTCTACTTGATTTCTACTGTAGCGCCAACTTCTTCGAGCTTCTTCTTGGCATCCTCGGCGTCTTCTTTCGAGATACCTTCCTTGATTGCCTTGGGTGCTCCTTCTACTGCTTCTTTGGCCTCCTTGAGACCGAGATCGGTGAGTGCGCGTACAACTTTGATAACCTGTATCTTCTGTGCACCCACATCCTTGAGTATTACGTCAAATTCCGTTTTCTCTTCGGCAGCCTCGGCAACAGGGGCTGCGGCCCCCGGTGCTACCGCCATCGCGGCAACAGGTGCTGCTGCACTTACACCGAATTTATCTTCAAGTTCCTTGACAAGCTCTGCGAGTTCGAGCACTGTCATATTTTCTATAAATTTTACCACATCTTCACGTGTTATATCTGCCATTGTTATTCTCCTTGTTTCTTTTGGTTTTCAATTGCTTTGAGTACATATACTATCTGCCGCAACATTGCAGCCAGCACCCCGACAAAGTTTGTGACCGGAGCGTTCATGGAACCGAGCATCTTTGCGATTAAAACTTCTTTGCTCGGCATCTTGGCAAGAGCCTGGATTGCACCTAGGTCCAGCACCTGCTTTCCCAGTATACCACCCTGAATAT
>DSAD01000153.1 GCA_011372875.1 Deltaproteobacteria bacterium | reverse complement strand
GGAAAAACCAGAACATGCGGTCATCATCGGCGGAGGGTACATCGGCGTTGAGGTATCCGAGTCTTTCAGAAAGATCGGCATGGATGTAACCCTGGTGGAGGCCATGCCCCGCATCATGGCTATCATGGACGAGGACATGGGTGAGATCGTTGCAAATAAGATGGAAGCTAACGGGATCAGGATCATAACCGGAACAAAGGTAACAGGGCTTTCAGGCGATGGGCGAGTCGAGTCCGTACTATTGGAAGACGGCAGTTCTCTCAATGCAGACTGCGTGCTGCTGAGCATCGGAGTCGCCCCGAGAGGTGAGATCGCCGGGGAGGCGGGCCTCAAACTGGGTCCGCGCGGCGCCATCCTTGTGGACCGCTACCTAAGGACATCGGACCCGGACATCTTTGCTGCAGGCGACTGCTCCACGGTATATCACCGCCTTTTATGCGAAGACGTGTTCATACCGCTGGGTCTTACCGCAAACCGCCAGGGCAGAATATGCGGAGAGAACATTGCAGGAGAGCTTACCGGCAGGCTTCTCAAGCCTTTCCCCGGCATAATCGGCACTGCTGTTACCAAAATCTTTGATCTGGAGATTGCAAAGACAGGGATCGGGCAGACCGACATCGAGCGGTACGACCTGAAACATATCAGATCCACAAAGGTCAAGGCGCGCAACCTCCCGGGATATTTTCCCGGCTCTGCTGAACTGTGGGTAAAGCTTTATTTTGAAGATCAAACCGGCGTGATCACAGGGGGCCAGATTATCGGAGGGACGGGTTCCGCCATCAGGATAAATACCCTTGTTTGCGCGATCACGCAGGGCATGCGCGTCGATGAGCTGTATACCCTGGACACGGCATATGCCCCGCCGATCTCCCCGGTATGGGACCCGCTTGTCATTGCGGCAAAGACAGCCATGAAATAATCCTATATCGCTTCAGGTTCTGACACGCTTTTTCTGATCTTCGCTGAGGTCGAGGCCCAGCTGACCTCCGGGATTCATGATATTGTTCGGATCAAAGTGCCTTTTCAGTGCGCGCAGCACCTCCATCTGCTCCTTGCCGAGGTGTTCGTCCATGAGCGGGGCCATCATGCGGCCCACACCGTGATGATGGCTGAGCGAACCTTTGTGGCATGCAATCTCGTCAATAATCCCGCGCTGGAACTCCCTGAACTCATCCACATCGGATGTCCTCATGAGGAATATGAAATACAGGTTCGTACCCTGAGGATAGAAATGCGAGGCATGGGTCATGCACATGGTGGCAGGCCTGCTCTTGATGTACTCGCGCACACACTGGTGCACTTTGTGGAGATTGTCCCAGGTGACACCTGTCTCCAGCGTGTCGATCTGGATTCCAACATCCTGGAGATCCTCCCGCATATAGGGTTCGGTATACCGTGTCTTCTCCCATTTTTTCGATGCATAGCCGGTGAGATACATGGCACCGTAATCCCTGCATACCTTCTTTATCCTCTTTTTTACCAGCGCTGTATATCCTGCGTCGCCTTCGACGGTACCGAGACACAGGCACCGCTCCATGGGCACAAACCCTTTCCTTATGAGATGCCTGTCCACGAATGAGGGTATGCCGTAGAGCTTGAGCCCGCGGTCTGTCTCCTCAGGGTCAGAGATCCGGTATACCGCCGGCAGGCCGAACTCGCCCTGCATAATCTCCCTGCTCGCATCGACCGCCGCGGTCCAGGTGGGAAACATAAAGCTGAAGTACTTCCTGTTTCCCGGCAGGTACCTGTAGACCTTCATGGTCACTTCCACAAGGATGCCGAAGGTGCCCTCAGCCCCCTTCATGATGTCATTGACCTTCGGTCCGGTTGCGGTTGCAGGATAATCGAGCGTTCTGAAGGTGCCCGCAGGGGTCACATACTCCTGCGAGATCACCAGGTCACAGGCATCGCCGTAGTATGTAGATGCCTGCCCTGAACCGAGCGTTACCACCCAGCCGCCGACCGTTGAATATTCAAAGGACTGGGGAAAATGCCCGCACGTATATCTCCTTGCAGTTCCGGAATGTTCCGGGGCGTTATTCAGGGCCTCTTCATATGCGGGGCCGAACATCCCGGGCTGGACCCGGGCTGTCTGGTTGAGTTCGTTGATCTCGAGCAGTCTGTTCATATGCGTGCTCAGCACCAGCGTAATCCCGCCCTTTGCCGGACGGACACCGAAATTCACCGACGAACCCGCAGCGTACACGTAGACAGGGATCTTTTCTCTGTCGCAATACTCGACGATTCGGGCGACATCGTGCTTGCCCCGCGGATGCACGACAATATCGGCCACCTCTCTTATTATGCCCTTGCGAAGCTCCATGAGCTCCTCGGTGGTCTTGCCGCAGGAATACCTGACCCTGCTGTAGGCATCTGATGATACATTTTCCTCGCCCACAACGGCACTGATCTGCCTGATATGTTCATCCTTGAGCTCCACCGGCCTGTCCAGGACCACCTCGATATTGCCCTCTTCGATCTTGCGGGAGAAATCACCTTCATCCATGCCGAATTCCTGCATCATCATGGCTACCCATCCGTCGCTCGGATGCTTATAGGCGTTGGGGGCTCCGTATTTCACGACAGAACGGACCGTTCCCGGGGCCGGTGCAGTCTCTGTCCAGTCCGGCCTGAAATGTCTTTTTCTCTTCATCATCCACCTCCTGCGGCTGTGTTTATCCCACATTCTTGCCGTTGAATCATGGTACGGTGTTCAATCATTACCCATAGCCTGACTTGTGGAAGCAGCTTTAAGCCGCTATATCATCTTTGCGCACTTTTCAATACAATCTCGGCTTAAAGCCGGTCTTGCAGGTACTCTTCAATGCCTCGCGCAGAACATGGTCTTGTCTGTCATACGCGACCCAGACGACTAGGCGGCAATGGAACTTCCGTCAACAGGGATCTTGAGCAGACCCTGTGTATGGGCTATTTCTCTCTCAAGCGTGACGCTGTCCCAGCCAAGCTCTCTTGCCGCGATCCTGGCGATGTGTCTCAGCACTTTCTTACCCGGATTTCCCAGTGTCGCCAAGCCTGTCCTTCGAAGCACGATATCGCTCAGGCGCCTTGCCATCTCCTCCCTTACGGCATACACAACCTCGGCAAGGATCTCTCCATCGCTGTTGAGCGTTTCTGCAAGAGACCTGTCCTTCTCTGCAAGCTTGACAACAGCTGCACACTCGGCGCCGTAATTCCTGCCCAGGTAATCCAGGGTGTTGTCTGCGAAGGCAGGATACTTCTCATGCAGGGACTCCATGAATGCATGCATGTCCCTGATCTCACACCCCTTGAGATAGCGCCTGTCGCTTATGGTCTTGCCTACGGGCTTATTTGTTTTTTTCCAGACAAGCCCCATAACATTCTCGGCCAGGTTTCTGCTCGTTGTATATTTTCCGCCCTCCACAGTAATGAGGCCTTTCAGGCCGTCTGCGGCATTGTCGTATATCTCGTACTTTCTCGAAGAATGATAGGTGCCTTCTGTCTGTTCCTCCACAAGAGGACGCAGACCTCCATAGGTATAAAGGACATCCTCGAATTTCACGAAACCATCACCAAGGGTTGAATTCACCTCATCTATGAGTTCCATTATACTCTGCCTTGTTACCCGGTAATCATCCGGACTGCCGATATATTCCTTGTCCGTGGTCCCGATAAGCGTATGAAAGCGCCAGGGGATCAGGAAGAAGTGCCTGCCCTTCCTGCTCATGGCCCCGACTATGCAGCCCTGGTCTATCTTCTTTTTTGTAATGATGTGGATTCCCTCGGACCTTCTGAGCGTATCTGTTTTCTCAACGGATTTCGCCAGGCCCAGTATGATGTCCGCCCAGGGACCTCCGCAATTGATCGTTACATCACCCCTTACTTCATGTTCTGTAGAGCGAAGAAGGTCGGTTACGCGCACACCGGCAACACTGCCTTCATCATCAAAGAGAAAACCGTCCACCCGAGTGTAGTTTGCGACATGGGCGCCAAAGGCCACAGCGGACTTGATGAAGGCAAGGGTGAGCCTCTCGGGAAAGATGCTCATGCAGTCGTAAAAGATCGAAGCACCGGTGAGATCCTCCTTTCTGAGAGACGGCTGCATGGACAGCGCCTCGTCAGTGGAGATGGTCCTGTGAAGCGGTATCTTCTTGCTCTTGTCCCAGGTGGAACCCCGATCATAGGACAAAATGTCGTAAAGGGTGAGCCCTGCCTTCACAACCCACTTGCTGTTTTTGAGAGAGGATTTATAATGTGTCATGAGCATGGGGAACGGGTAAACAAAGTTAGGCGCTATATCTTCAAGGACCTTGCGTTCCTTCAGAGATTCTCGTACAAGTGAAAATTCCATATTCGCCAGGTATCTCAGACCGCCGTGTATGAGTTTGGATGTGGCCGATGACGTTGCCGATGAAAAATCGTTCTTCTCTACAAGGGCTGTCTTCAGCCCCCTGCTCGCTGCTTCATAGGCAACCGCCGCGCCGGTGATACCGCCGCCTACCACAACAACATCGTAGTGCTGATCCAGGTTTCCTTCTATGAATCTCCTCATCATATACCTCCCTGCACGGCCAGACCCGGCATGGTACGGATAACCGCATCCTGCGAGTATTCCATGATGCGGCGCATGATCCTGCGAGACTTCGCTGCATTTCCCGCTTTGATCGCCGCGCATATGTCCTTGTGAAACTTCAGTGACTGAACCTGATTCTGAGAGTCCTCGAAATAGAGAAACCCGTATTCATCCATGAACTTGTTGAAGAAGTTCAGCAGAACCACATAAAGAATATTTCCGCTGGCAAGAGCTATGATGTGATGAACCAGGACATCCTTTTCAACGATCGTCAGGGCGTTATCTTCTCTATTGACCTCCTCGAGCTGGGAGATGTGCTCTGCTGTCCTGTTGTTCGCCGCGAGGTATGCCATCTCGGGTGCGGTTATGGTCCTGAACTCCAGCAGCGCCCGGATAATGCCCTCCCTGTTCGGCTTGTCGAGATGGATCATTTCCCTGATAAGCTCCAGGGACCCGCTTTCCAGATAATCTTTCACATAAGCCCCGTCGCCATGGCGTATTTCCACCAGGTCCAGGGACTCGAGTTTTCCAAGTGCCTCGCGGATGGTTGAACGGTTTACATTGAGATTGTTTGCCAGAAGTCTCTCTGTCGGGAGTTTGGAGCCTGCAGGCAGTTCTCCCCTGATGATATTCGAAAGCAGTATGTGCTCCACCTCTTCATAAAGCCTTGTCCTGCTGACCGGGCGGCTGAATATCTGAGCTGTCATTGTTCACCTCATTTTATTGGTTCGGTAGTCCGACCAATTCACCATGTATCTTTTTGCCCATCCTGTCAAGCGGTTTCTTTGGAAGATGAACTCGAGACAGGTTTGGGTTCTCTATAATTGTGAAACATATTGGAGTATCCGGGTTCTGGATGAAACAAACAACGGTACTGCATAACGCCCTGAAATAACAAAGTGGGCTTATTCTTGCACCCCCCCTCACCCCAGCCCTTCAAGGGAGAGGGCCGGGGTGAGGGTGATCTCTATTCCTGCGTAAAATCGTCAAAGAGGTACGCAATGGATTCAAGGGAATCTTCTATCTGTTCGGGCATGATCTGGGCATAGGAGTCGAGCAGGACCATGGCATCGACAGTGGATTCCGTCTGGCTCGCATCTCGAAGCCTCTGCATAAATGAGTTGTTCACTACCTGAATATCCTTATATATCTCTATCAGCCCGCCAAGCTCCTGATCAGGAACTTTGCCCTTCTTTCTGAGAAAGTACTGGACCATGAGATACATGGAGGCAACACGGTAGATGGTCTCCTCGTTCGATGCAAGGGGAAGATGAAACCTGGCCATGGGTCTGAGCGGAGCTGTAAGAGGACAACCGCATGTCGCACTGATCAGTCCCATGAGCGAACTGATGGCTGACTGCAGGGTAGTGGGCTTGGAAAAGATCCGCTCAGGAGTTACCACATTGAGATGAATCTCGTGATAGGAAAGCTTCCCCCTGAACCGGTTCACGGTATTCACCAGGTGAACCGCCAGAGGGCAGCGAGGATGTGTATCGGTCGTGATCGGACAATTGGGACACTGATGGAAACCGAGTGCTGTCCAGGCAGGAAGATCCTCGGGCAGGTCATTTTTCAGCTCCAGGGTCTGGGCATCTAATTTCAGATTGATTATTTCCTGAGAACCATCACCAAAGGTAAAACAGTATCTTATGGGAATCCTGGGCATTTAAATATCCTTTTTGTTAAAAAGGGGATACCCGGACTGCTGATCTCAGCCGGGCGATCCCCTTTCTTAATTTCCACTGTGATAATCCGCTAGAAATTATAGGTGACCTTCCCTGCAAGCATGAACCATTCCTTG
>DSAD01000139.1 GCA_011372875.1 Deltaproteobacteria bacterium | reverse complement strand
TAAAAACGATCTGATCACGGAAATCTTCAAATCCAAAGCCGTTCTGGTCGGCTCTCCCACTATCAACAAGGGCATTCTTTCCGCTGTTGCCGCCATCCTGGAAGAAATGAAGGGATTGAAATTCATGAATAAGAAGGCGGCGGCATTCGGATGTTATGGGTGGAGCGGGGAATCCGTCAAGATGATAACGGAGAAACTCAAAGATGGTGGATTTCAACTGCTGAACGACGGAATACGGGAAAAATGGAATCCGAATATCGAAGCTGTTGAAAACTGTATCCGTTTTGGAAAAGACGTCGCCGCAAATCTGAAATGACACACAACGAAAGATCATATGCAAGCTGAATGGTCCAAAGGATAATTAGTGTGGAAAAACCAATGCTGGGGTAGGGGTCAAAGCTGGGATCGAGGCAGCATAACTGTTACCCCCCCACTATTTTGAACCCCCACTATTCAGGGCAGTAGAGATGGGACATCTGCACTAGTATGGTATTCTATCTCCAGGACAATAGTTTATTATAAATTCATGGATGTCCACCAAGTTACCCTAAGTCCCCAGTGACCCGGTCAGAAGACAATGAGGAGAATACAATGAAAAAGCGGCACGCTCTGCAAAACATTGGCCCAGCCCTGCAGACCACCCGCGCTCGGCTGATTATCGGGGCGGTGTTTCTGAGCGGGCTGATCGCAGTGTATTGGCTGCTCACAATGACAGATGTGCTTCATTCGATTTGTGATTGCCAGACGCTCCACAACAAGATTACCACTTACGGTTTCTTCGGCCCTGTTGCCATAATCGGATTAATGGCAGCAGCGATAGTGGTCAGCCCGATTCCAAGCGCGCCGATTGCCATTTCAGCCGGCATGGCGTATGGACACTTCTGGGGTACGCTCTATATCGTCATCGGGGCTGAAATCGGTGCGATCACGGCCTTTTACATCGGCCGTTTAGTCGGACGCGATATGCTTTTGCGATGGTTTGGCAAACGATTGCCCTTAGGCTTACTCGGTTCGCAATGGACTTTGACATTCATTGTCTTTTTCGGGCGGCTGCTCCCATTCATTTCATTCGACATTCTCAGCTACGCAGCCGGCCTGACGGCATTACGTTTCTGGCGTTTTGCCCTGGCTACGCTCCTGGGTGTTATCCCCGTCAGTTTCCTGTTGGCGCATTTTGGGGAAGAATTCGGTTCGTCGGATATGACCCGCATGACCATCGCCGTGTTGGCCTTAGGTACCATCACGCTCATTCCAGTGATAGTGAAGTGGTGGTATGTCAGGCGCAGAACACAAACCGGAATTAAACAAAAGCAGTAATACTTTACAACAGAGAAATACTATGATTGGAGCAATTACCGGTCATTCAATCAAGTGGGTTTACGATCAACATCCTATCAAGACCAAGGAATATCCTCTTTTCAATGCACGGTGTGTTTTCACCTTCGACATATGGCATAATGTACGGAAGGCCCGGAATAACAAGTTCTCGTGTTCCTGAAACCTTTCCTGGCCTTCCCATTCCCGGCTGACGGGCCGGCATTTGTGAGGCGTCCCAGATTCGTTATGCCGCTTCTGCCGATGCGCCGAGATTGTCTGCAAAGGATATTTAAAGTAGGGTTTGCTTATCGTATTATCTCGGAAAATCAAAGATCAAGACCCCGGCGCTTGTTTCTTTGTTGTTACCAGTACTGTGTATTCAACAGGCTATCCCCGTATTTTTTCAGGATATCCCTGTAAGTTCCGTCATTCTTTATTTCATGAAGTGCATCACCAAAACTCCGAGATAGTTCTTTCAGATGAGGACCTTTTGCCTTTGAAAAGGCAACGTATAGGGGCTCAGTAGATATCGTGCATAAGATTTTGAAATCGACGCCGTAACCAAGCTTTCTTCTGAGGTCTCTGAAGACGAAATCGTTTATTACAGCAACATCCATGCGCTTGCCTTTTAGTTTTTCAAGCAGGTTTTCAGGGTTTTGGCATGCCTCTTTATTCATATCATTGTATTCGTCAAACTCCTTGCCGTAAGAATAACCGGCTATGACCCCTACGGAAAGGCCATTGAGGTCGCTGATTTTAGAGATGTTTCGAGTCCATTCCTTGCGGGCTATTATAATGTTGTGTTCATAACTGATGTTCTGTGCTGGATAATAAAGAAATTCGAGCCGTTCACTGTTTTTGAATAACGAGAATATCGCATCGGCATGGCCCGTTTTAACCATATATAAAGCCCTGTTCCAGGGATAAACCCTGAATGCAGGATCAACCTGCATCCTCTTGCATACCTCCTTGATCACATATATCTCGAAACCCTGCAGTTGCCCCTTGTCCATGTATTCATAAGGTGGATATAGTTCACATACAAAGACAAGTTCCTCGGCCTGAAGGGCCATGGGGATAAACAGCAGTAATACGATTATAATATATGTTTTCATAAGGCTGTAGATACTATATTACAGGATAAATCAATTATGCAATTGCATTTATCTCATTTTCTTATCTCATTTTCTTGTTGACTGGTCGATTATAGGATGTCCCCCTTATCCTTTTCTCTCCTATCTCAGAGTGATATCAATGAGAGCTATGAGTATGTTGGTCTTTTTCTTGAACCCGGGTTTTTTTAAACTGATTGCATTTATAATGAGATGTAGTATAATTGGTATACTAGGTTTGTGAGAGGTATACCGGTTCCGGCTTATTTGAAAAAACAAAAAATCAACTATTAAAGAAAGAAGGAGGATGTATGAGGAGGAAATGGTGGGTTTTATTTTTAGGCTTAATGCTCCTTGGGCTGCTGGTGTCTGCCTGCGGCAAGAGCGACGACGGTGATTTTTATCTGATGAGCGCGGCAGAGGAGGTCATGGGTGAGCTGGACGAGCCGTCAGGGTCGAACGGCAGCTACGTGATCTCCATGGCAGGAGGAGCGGGGACTTTAGGCAGCGGCGGTGACGCGTATCAGCTGCAAGTGGACAGCTACGCCAATGCGGGCATCTACAAAAAGAAGGAGACGGTCAATACGAGCTTTACCGTGCCATCGCCGGATCTTCCAGAGTACCTCGGTGATAACGGTGTGACCGTTGCTGCAGACACCACGGTAGAGGTTGCTGCAACAGAACCTGAAGACGAAGGCACCCTGTACTTTGTATCGGGATCTAACTACCTTTATCGTGCAGACGGCGATGCAGGCACAGCCATTAATGATGCTAGCCAGAGGGTGACCGGGCTCAAGGTCAACAGAAACGTGACCCTGACTCTGGAGCCGAACTACAATTACAACGGATCAGCAGGCAATGAGGTCGCGTATATGAGATTCGAGCGCGACGTGATCATCAACGGCACCGTGGTGACCGCAGATGTATCAGACAGCGGAGAGAACCGCCACGGCGCCGCGGCGACCGAACGTGACAAGGCGGGGCTGTATATCTATGCGGACTACGGCCGGTTCACCCTGGGCAGGTACGGGTTGATCGACACTGCAGGCGATGACGCCACAGTAGCCGATGACCGCGGCGGCGACGGCGGTCTGGTCTATGTCGAGGCCGGTGGAGGAGCTCTGGTATACGGCGACATCGATGCATCCGGCGGCAACGGTCTGGGCGCGGGCGACGGCGGACACGGGGCTGTTTATTCCGATAACAACGTTAACTATCTGTATCTTTTCACCTGGGGTGATGACAAAGGCGGCACCATGATAGTCACCGGAGACATGGACGCCTCGGGAGGCAACGGTGCCACAGGAGGTGAGGGGGCGCAGATTTACTTTTATGCATACGGCAAGTTGATCAATACCGGCAACCTCATCGCCAATGGCGGCGCCGGCACGGACGGAGACGGTGGGGATTCAGACGGTGTCTATCTCCTTTCCGGTTATGCGAGTGTCTACAATGCAGGTGATATTGAGGCCAGCGGCGGCAGCGGGACAGGCGACGGCGGCGACGGCAGCTACATCTATTTTAAATCCGCGGATAGTGATTATGCGGGCGAGATTATAAATGCCGGAGACCTCACGGCCAATGGTGGCGGTTCGACATCGGCGGGCGACGGCGGCAATGGCGGCGAAATCTATTTTGAATCCAACGGCGGCGCAATCATAAGCGACGGGATCCTGGCTGCCAACGGCGGTGCAGGTTCAGGCGCAACAGCCAGCGTCGGCGACGGCGGCAACCTGTCTTTCTATCCTGAATATGGGTATGATCCGGGCTACGGCGACTACGTTACCGCAGGTACACTCCAGGTCACCAACAATATCTCTCTCAACGGCGGTTCCGGCGGACTCCATGGCGGTACCGGCGGCTATCTCTATGTTGAAAACGACGAATATGCAAGTGATAACTGTCCGCCGATGGGCGAGGTCCGTTTTGTCGGGTATGCGAGCATCGACCTTTCAGGCGGCGACGGCGCGGTCAACGGCGGCGACGGCGGCGATCTCGATATGTTCTCCGAGGATGCAAGCTACCCCGGTGGTGATTGGCCCGTGGGCGCTCTTGTGGTCCGCTCTGACATCGATCTCTCGGGCGGGAATGGGACCAATGGCGATGGCGGTAACGGCGGCTACATCGATATCGAGGCCGAAGGCGAGTCCTATTCCGGCACGACCGTTGCCATGACCTCCGGCGAGATCGACCTTTCAGGCGGCAGCGGTCTTACCGCAGGCGGCAACAGCGGAGGCATGTATCTCTACGGTCACGACTATGCCGAAAACACGGGCGACATCGTTATTGCAGGCGGAGCTGCAGGCGGTGACGCAGGCACCGGTGAAACAGTCAATGCAGGCGACGGCGGCTACGATTATATCGAGATATACTCTGCCGGGGCGGTCTTGAACAAGGGCGATGTCCTTGCCACAGGAGGGGCAGCGACCGGGACGGCAACAGATACCGGTCATGTCAACGGCGGCGACAGTAGATACTTCTATCTCCAGGGTAAAGATCTGGTGGTCAATAAAGGAGACCTGAGCTTCAACGGCGGCAATTCTACCGATGTTGCAGGAGACGGAGCATACGTCTATATCTGGTCCGGGACACTTGCCACGAACAGCGGGGACATCACGGTTGCAGGTGGTACCGGAGGAAACGAAGACGGCGACAACGGCGAGATCTGGGTCGACGGCTTCCCCCTGGCAGGCACGGACGGTACTCTGTAGCCCGGTCTGTCAGACAGATTGTGCAGTCATCAAGAGGGAGCGCTCCGGCGGCTCCCTCTTTTCTTTAAGGAGCAGGAGATGTTCACGAGACAGCTGGTCATCGGATTGGTCATGTTTTCGGCCGTGGTCGTGATTGCGGTGAGCTTCAGCATGAAAGGTCCGGAAGAACCCGGAGTTGCGGCACAGTCGACCGATGTTCAGGAAGATCGGCAAGGCAATGTCTCAAAACAGGCCTGGCCTGCTCAGCTCTCCCCGCCAGAGATGGGCCCGGTAAGGCCGCTGGAAGAAGCCTTCGGCAGCCCTGCAGAGGCGGCATCTTCAGGGCCGTTGTATATGCAGGGCATTGCTGAACAGAGCTCGCAGGATAATCGCGTTTTCCTGGAACCTTCGGGCGAACGTGTGACAGCAAGCGAATTCAAGGCCTGGGCGGAGATGAACACGATGACACAGGCGATGCAGCAGGGTCCCGAGGCCTTCGAACACTACATGGGGGTAAAGGCGAGGAAAGAGCAGCGAACCATGCTCAAGGAAGAAAACCGGCTTGCCCATCAGCAGTACCGAGAGAGCGAGCGCCAGTGGAGGCTCCGCCTGGCCGAGGCACGCAGGATAGCTTCGGAGACAGGCGATTCCAGTGAATATGAGGCGCTTAAGAACCAGCGCCCGGTAAGGCCTAAGAGAATAAGGCCGGAAGACCTGCCGGCTGATCCACTCTAGCACAAACCTCTTTCTTTATCCTGCATAATTGGGAATATGGGTCAGAAATGAGGTTGTCAACTGCCGGGCCCTTTCGTCCCCGATCTTCTGCAAAATGTGGGTTAAATAGTTCTGGACTCCGGCGTTCTCCGGCGTGACGATACTCATGAGTTCTGCAATGTGAATCCGTCCCCGATTCTCTTCCCTGATCTTGTCCGATTTTTCCGAAAAGGAACAATCATTTGATGGACTTTTTCCTTGTTCAACAGCATCAGTGATTTTGTCTTCTCTCATGATCTGGACGGGGGCTTTGATTTCGAAGATACCAATGAACCAGGGATGTCACCGGCCTTAAATTAGGAGAGAATCAACTAAAAGAGAGCGAACAGCGATTCTGGGACATCTTCAATAACGTATCCGACTTCCTCTATTTCCATGACATGGAAGGATACATGAAACAGCAGCTTTCTTTTGTAATGCAGCGTTATCCCCATTCATGTGTGTGTGAATTGTTATGATCATGTAAACCATTAGAAAGATGATAGAAAATAAACATGATGCCATGGCCAACCGCTCTT
>DSAD01000069.1 GCA_011372875.1 Deltaproteobacteria bacterium | reverse complement strand
GAATAAGGATGGTGTATGGGAAGATCTGTCCTGGAATCAGATGAATGAGAAGGTTCGCAATGTTGGCTATTATCTCCTTTCAAAAGGGGTCAAACCGGGAGATAAAATCGCAGTATTTTCTCCAAACCGCTACGAATGGTGGGTGGCAGACCTGGCGATACTTTCCATAGGCGCGGTAAATGTGCCGATCTATGCCACCAACTCGCCCGAGGAATGCAGGTATATCATCGACAACTCGGACACCATCATGTGTTTTACCGGCACAAAAGAACACATGAACAAGATCCTGGAAGTTAAACCGAAGCTTCCGAACCTAAAAGAGGTCTTTATCTTTGATGATCCGGGCAGTAAGATCGATGGCGTTTTAACACTCGACGAGGTCATGAAACAAGGAAGCTCCTATCAGAACAAGGACGAGTTCGAAAAAAGGCTCATACCCATCAATATCGATGATGTAGCCACAATTATTTATACATCGGGAACAACAGGCAACCCCAAGGGGGTTATGCTTACCCACAAGAATTTCGTGTCAAACGTCAACCAGCTCCATGCCGTGGACCCGGAGTTCCTCGCCGGAGATCATATATTCCTCTCTTTCCTTCCCCTTGCGCATTCACTGGAAAGGACAGTCGGCTACTATTGCCCGATCTTCCTCGGACACAAGGTTGCCTTCGCAGAGGATGTCACAAAACTGGTCCAGAATCTCCAGGAGATCAGACCCACCTTCATGGTGAGTGTCCCGAGGATTTACGAAAAGGCACATGCAGGCATTCTTGCCAAGGTTTCCGCAGGGTCGCCTGTTAAACAGAAGCTGTTCAGATGGGCAATGGGCATTGCAAGAGAAAATCTCCCCTACATAAGTAACAACCTGCCGAGA
Organism: Deltaproteobacteria bacterium; assembly: GCA_011372875.1. Taxonomy (GTDB): domain Bacteria; phylum Desulfobacterota; class Desulfomonilia; order UBA1062; family UBA1062; genus DSAD01. The sequence continues at coordinate 5,563 of DSAD01000069.1, read as the reverse complement.
AAAGGGATGTTCGCCTTTAAATTCAATCTTGCCGACAAGATTATCTTCTCGAAACTCAAAGCAGCCCTGGGCATGGACAGACTTGAGGGCGCCCTCTCTGGCGGCGGTCCGCTTTCCCAGTCAGATGCGGAGTTCTTCCTCGGTATGGGAATACGGGTTCTCGAAGGCTTCGGTCTGACCGAGACCACACCTGTTGTCACCGGAAACAAGCCCAAAAAGATCAAGGCAGGGACAGTCGGTCCTGCTGTAAAGGATACGATCATCAAGGTTGGTGAAGGTGGTGAGCTGCTCATCAAAGGTCCTCAGGTCATGAAGGGCTATTACAAGAATGAGGAGGCCACTAAAGAGGTGTTAACCTCTGACGGTTTCTTCCGTACCGGCGATATCGGAGTGATAGACGAAGACGGTTACATCAAGATAACCGGCAGGATCAAGGACATCCTCGTTACCTCAGGCGGAAAGAATATTTCCCCGCAGAATATCGAGAACAGTATTCTGGCATCACAGTATATCGAACAGGTAGCGGTTATCGGTGACAACAAGAAGTATCTCTCCGCCCTTATTGTCCCGGCATTCGAATCCCTGACAAGTTGGGCAAAGGATAAGAATATCACATTCCATACCAACAGAGACCTTATCAACAATGAAGAGGTTAACAAGCTCATTGCAAGCGAACTCGAAACCTGCACAAAGGACTATGCACGTGTCGAGCAGATCAGGAAATTCACCCTGCTGGAATCGGTATGGTCTCAGGACACCGGGGAACTTACTCCTACCATGAAACTGAAAAGACGTATTATCAATGAGAAATTTGCTCCGCAGATAGAAGCTATGTATCCTCCCGAATAAATTAGCTCATCTGCGAATATATGCGGTTACTTACAGTGAGGAGCCTTTGTGCTCCTCACTTTTTTTATTTTCAATAACTGGCAAGAGTCCCCCCTGCTCCTGTCCTTCCTATCCCATCTTCCCTGCCAGAACGGCTGCACCGATGGCCCCGTTTACCTGCGCATAGTCATTCACTTCGACAGGGGAGCCGATCTTCTTTTCAAGCGCCTTTACAACGCCTATGTTCTTGGCAACACCGCCTGTCATCATGATCGGTTGAGAAAGCCCGATCCTTTGTGCCATGGCAAATACCCGTGAAGCAACGGAATCATGAATACCTGCTATGATATTCTCCCTCACCTCACCCTTGGATATCAGTGATATGACCTCTGATTCAGCAAACACAGTACAGATGCTGCTGATCTTTGATGGTGACTCCGACCTGAGAGACAGTGCGCCGAAGTCATCCAGATTGACCTCGAGGGCCCTTGCCATGACCTCAAGAAACCTTCCGGTTCCGGCTGCGCACTTGTCGTTCATGACAAAATCCTTTACCTTGCCGTCTTTATCAACTACAAGAGCCTTGCTGTCCTGTCCGCCGATATCGATAATGCTTCTCACTTCAGGATTGATGAAATGCGCACCAGCACCGTGACAGATAATCTCGGTCATGGACTTGTCTGCAAAATCAACGCTGTTTCTTCCATATCCGGTAGAAATGATCTTCATAACCGATGATGCATCCATCCCTAGTTCATCAAGCAGTCTCTCATACACACTCCGGCCTGCCAGGCTGGCATTATAGCCGGTAAACGCCACCTTTGTTCCTAGTATCCTGCCATCTTCCACAATGGCGGCCTTGGCCGTAATGGAGCCGATATCAATCCCTGCTGTTTTCATATCTCCTCAATGCTGAATCTACATTTCTCAGCTGAATAAATTGATGGTTAAACTATTCTTATATGATTTTGTTATGTGGGAGCGGCTTCAGCCGCGATTCTTTTTTCCCGGATATGGATTAATCGCGGCTAAAGCCGCTCCCACACAGTTTATTCAATCCGTGAGTCTAACTGAAAAGCCCATCTTCCGCTCTGTCAGCGCTTTTTTTTTAAACCCTGAACCTCAAACCTTATACCATGAACCCTGTTTTTAAATCGCTGTTGCACCGCCGTCAACCACAAGGGTCTGACCGGTTATGAAGCCGGCCGCATCCGAAGCAAGAAAAAGTACAGGATGGACAACGTCCATGGGTTCCGCAATCCTTCCGAGCGGTATTGACCTGACGATCTGTTCATAAATATCCTTGTTGGACCAGAACGGCTGACTGAATTCGGTTCTGACCATGGACGGGGCAACAGCATTGACCTGAATATTGAACCCGGCCAGTTCAGAAGCAAGAACCTTTGTAAGCATTTCAATACCTGCCTTTGCAACACCGTAGATCCCCATGCCTGGGGATGCCTTTCTTCCGGCGATGGACGAAACATTAACAATTCTGCCGCCTTTTTGTTGTTCCCTCATAATCCGGGAAGCCCACCTGGAACACAGAAAAGTGCCGCTCAGATTGGTATCGATTATCTTCTGCCACAGCGAAAACTCCGTATCTGCAACAAACGGGGTCATCAGGTTCATGCCCACATTGTTTATGAGCACATCCACTCTGCCGAAGGTATCCATGACAGTCTTGAAAAGATTCTCTACATCGGCTTCTTTTGCAATATGAGCCTGCACGGTCATAACTTCGGAACATCCGAGGTCTTCTGCTGCAGCGCTCAGTGTCTCAATCTTTCTCCCGCAGATTACCACCCTGGCCTTCTGTGCGATGAGTTCCCTCGCAATCTCCAGACCTATACCCCTGCTTCCGCCGGTAACCACAGCGACCTTGTCTTCCAGTCCATAGTGTAGTGTGCTCATTGCATAATCTCCCCTTAATCAATTAAAACTGATGAATATAATTATGATTTTCTCTGTTTTATGATCTCCATGAATGCATCTATGCGGGTTGCAATCTGGCTTTCGGAAAAACTCCGCTCGTCCACCATGTGTGACTCTATCATCATGCACGGGATGCCCTTTTTCTCCTGCACCATGCGCTGTATGTCGTACTGACCCAGAGAATACGGCTTGCAGCTTCTGTTCGAGTGCATCACCAGGCCGTCAACATTGTATTTGTCGATCATCTCGAATACGGTCTTTGCCATCTCGTCTATGCCTATGTTGAGATAAATCCTTGTATAGGCTTCCGCCATGGAATCGATAAAATTGTTTTCATCTATGTATTTCATGGAACCGCACCATGCCGTAGTATAGGTGTCGGCAACCAGACAGGCATCGTGTGAAGCAAATTTGTCGGACAGCCATTTCAGCCTGTACCAGACAGGCAGGTTGTCCCACAGGAGCCTATAGCGTTCCTGCGGTACAGCGCTTACCCCAAGGTCCACTTTTTCCTTCATCTCTTCAAGAAGTTCCGTATAGAAATCGACAACAGTCTGGGTCCCGCGAAGCGTCACGATCAATGCAAGGAAAAAGAATGCATCGAAAGCTGTTATTGGAGAAGGCTTCTGCGCTGCTGCATCGAGCACTTCCTGCCACAGGCGCTGTCCGGCAAGCGATAGCCTGCCTACTTCCATGCTTTTGTCAAAATCAAACCTTTTTCCGCAGGCATGTTCGAGAAAAGAAATGTACTCTTCCATCTGTCTGCGTACATATTTCCGGGCCTCGTCACCAAACCCGGTATGGCAGAAAGGGGTGTCGAAGATGAACAGCGGTACGTTGAAGTAGCGTGCCTGAACCTCATACCACTTCAAAACAGTGCCGCAGATATTATTGCAGCAGATAAGCATATCAGGCCTGGGCAGGCCTGATATGGGACCGCCGTTGACAGGGGCGCATCCGATGTCGGCGCGTGCATAGGAGCACAGATCACCACTGTAGCCCATTGCCTCTGCCTTTTCGCAGAGATCGCCTCCCATGTGAGATGCACCGATCATGGCACCGTGATTCTCCGGGTATACCGGTATCACATCCATCACAATGAGCGGCTCCACAGGCCCTCCGCTCGTAATCCATGCTACCTTTTTTCCATTCGATTCAGCGGACTTGGCATCGATATAGTATTGGAACATGATGTCCCGCATCTTGCCTGCTGACTTGAACTTTCTTTTCTTTTTCTCTTCGTCTGTCTGAATCATCAATCACTCCTTTACATCATTACCAAATTTATTTCCTGTTTCACCGCGGAGGCGCAGAGATCGCAGAGCATAAAATGTTTATCGAGTAACATTTGTAACTATGAAACTCATGTTTATTGTTTCCCGTATTCTCGTGAGACCACCACATTAAGCAGTCCTCTCTGCATCCACACTATTTCTTATGTTTTTCTATTATTTGTCTCTGTCTGCCGACAAATAATAGGATCTTTTCTCTGCGGCCTCTGCGTCTCGGCGGTATGCTTTTTTCTGTTCGTTCTCTAAGCCCAGCGCCTACAGCCTTAACCCCTGGACCCTATACATCCCTAAAGCATATGAACAAAGGTTTCAAACCGTGTAAGCAGCTGGCCTTCCGGGGGAAGCTGGTCTTCGGACTCCAGAATCATATTCGGGATACCCGCCCCGTCAAGAAACTCCTTGATATATGGATAGTCAAAACTGTGAGGGTCGCAGAACTTGAGCTGCAGAAAAACGACTCCGTCCACATCATGCAGCCGGGCCTGTTTCACGACATGCTCTCCCCTTGCAGTAGGAGATGAGTGTTTTGCCGGGCAGACCTGACGGGTGAAATACCTCTCTGCTATAGCGCTTATCGGGTCCTGCATATCCTTGACCTCGATCATCCCGTCGAAATACCGTGTACCGGTGCAAAGATCGTCCCATACCACATCTCCTCCGGATTTCTCGATGATAGAGTAGATATCCGGATGATCACAGATGTTTCCAACGAGCATAAGTCTTTTGCCAACAGCTTTTTCCGCAGATGCCTTCTGGTGCAAACCCTTCAGGACTTCGGGGAGTCTGACGCACAGTTCATCCCTGTCCATCACCATTGATGCCCTTACGATTGCATAGAGGTCTTCCCCCTTAATGCTCGAAGGGTTCTTTGCCTTGAGCTCGTATATGGACAGAAGGTTCGACCGGATAGTATTGTATGTTTCAATGGCTCCCAGCAAGCGCTCATCAGATATTTTAAGAGCAAAATATTTTTCGATATCATGAACGAATCTGTTCAGGACATCTACCATATAGTCTCTGGCGCTTTGTGTATTGAGCTTTACCGGAAGAACCACATCGGCAAAAAATCCGAGATTCGTATTGAGCCGCCATATATCAGAAAGCCGCTGAATGGAATCACAGGTGTGCGGAAACACGGTTCCGTCGAGAAAAGAAAGCCTGCCTGCAAGAACGTCTGCCATGGCGCCGCGTACAAGCGAACAGCTGTAGGACTGTAAGTGCCTCTCTGCCATGTGTATGTCTGTTTTTGACCCGAAAAGCCTCATGGGGTGAAGCCCAGCAGCATATATGATCTCTTCCGGGGTATAAGAACAGAAATAACCGACAATCTTTTTACCTTGATCTTTCAATGCATGCGCATACCCGTACGGGTCGTATGCTGCTTCATGGAATTCGTGCAGTATATCCATATACTCTCCTGACTGAAATGAATTACTCTATCTATTCCGCTGCGGCGGATTGTACCTTATACTATATACATTAATCCTTACACCTTATACCTTATTTAT
>DSAD01000208.1 GCA_011372875.1 Deltaproteobacteria bacterium | reverse complement strand
CCTCAGGAGACCGACACAATGCAGGATATTGTGCAGCGGGACGAAGACGATCTTAAGCAGCAGATGGGCGAGTACGGAGCGGCAAGAGAAGGTTCGGGTGCAGCATCCTCGCCGAATCCCGTGGGTGTATGGAAGTCAAAGGTTATGGTGTTGGTTGAAAGCCTCTGGAAGACCCCGCCTGAGATCTCCATTATGGATATGTCTCTCAAGACCACCTATCTCCTGAAGATCTCCCGCACCGGGGAATTGCTCGACAAAAGTCTTCTGATATCATCAGGCAACAGCCCGTTTGACCGTTCAGTCTTTCTTGCCCTACACAGTGTAACAACATTTCCAGCACCGCCTCTGGTTTTGATTGCAGGGCGTGATGCTGTGGAGGTGACCATGTCTTTTACCCCCCCTAAAGGAGCACAATAAATGAAAAGGATTTCCATTTTTGCTTGTATGACAGTACTCCTGTCTGCCGGTCTTGTGTGGGGGGCAGACAAGGTACATATCGATATTCAGGCCCGGCAGTTCAAAAAGCTCAGTGTTGCCATGCCGGCGTTTGTCGGTCCTCCCGATCTGGTGGCGTCGGTATGGGATACATGTTCAAGAGATCTTGCCGTCACCGGGGTTTTCAGTCTCATTGACCCGCAAAGCTATATTCATCCCGGTCCCATGAAATCAATAGGTCCAGGGACTTTAAAAGACTGGATACTTATCGGTGCTGATTATGTGATTGCAGGTGAGGTGGCCAGGCAGGGGGCCACGGTCTCTTTTTCAGTACAGGTCATAGAATTGTCTACTGCTAAAATCCTGATGAACACGATTTATACCACGAAGGCGGACTCGGTATACAGGGGGGTCCATGCCTTCATGGATGCCTTCATGGCCAAAGCCGTCGGGATTGAAGGCATATTTTCTTCAAAGATTGTATGCATACAGAAGGTTGGGAAGAAAAAACAGCTGTATGAATCCTGGTGTGACGGCTCGGGCGGAAGGGTTATACAGGGAGGAGGGGACCTTGTGCTCAGTCCTGCATGGTCCCCCGACGGGAAGAAGATTGCGTTTGTATCGTACTGGAGGAATAACCCGGATATATATATCCTGGATCTGTTCAACTATAAGGTGAGTACGGTCTCCAGTGAGAAAGGGATCAATTCCACACCCTGCTTTGACCCTACGGGAGACAGGCTTGCATGTACCCTTTCAAAGGATGGGAATCCCGAGATCTACATGCTGGACCTAAAGAAAAAGACTCAGCTCAGGCTTACCGACAGCTGGGCAACCGATACCTCGCCATCTATATCTCCTGATGGAAAGAAGGTTGCTTTCTGCTCATCGCGTGCAGGCTCACCCCAGATATATATTCTGGATATTGCATCGAAAAAGGTCGAGAGGATTACTTTTGCCGGCACATATAATACCGAGCCTGCGTACTCTCCGAATGGAGACCTCATTGCATTTACCCATCTTGCCGAAGACCGGCGTTTTCATATTGCAATCATCAGGACGGATGGATCTAAGATGAGTGTCCTTGCGGGAACGGGCACAGGCGATGAATCCCCCGCGTTTTCTCCCGATGGAAGGCTCATTGCCTTTGGCAGCTCCGGCGGCAATATTTATATAGCCGATATCTTCAACACCATGACCGTGAGGATAACAACAGGCGGTGGCTTTACCCAGCCCAGATGGTCCGGTATTATAAGGTAGTTCATATTTTCTACTTGATTTTGGCTGGAATTAAGGTAATTTATTAACAAATAAGTGTGGATCGAGAAAACAGTTATGAGATAGTTTTCAACATAAGGAGGGGGAAATGATCAAGTTGCACAAAGGGATAATTCCTATAGTTGTATTGAGTCTGTTCTTTTTCATGGCGGGTTGTTCAAAGAGTGGTGTCGATCAGGTTGAGGAGATAACACCTCCGGAAACCGGAGCAACTACCGAAGCTCCCGGCATGGAGATTGAGATGCCTGACGTGGAAGAAGGTGTTGATGTTGCCGCCGGAGCAACCATGGAAGAAGCGATGGCGAATTTCCAGGACATAGCTGTCTATTTTGATTTTGACAGATTCAGCCTCAGTCCCGAGGCACGAAAGGCGCTTGCAGAAAAGGCCAGCTTCCTCAATGCCCACCCTGAGATAAAGATCAGGATAGAAGGTCATTGCGATGAACGAGGTACCAGGGAATACAACCTTGCCCTTGGCGAACGCAGGGCCAAGTCCGCACAGGACTACCTGATTTTCCTGGGTATCAATCCTGCCAGGGTTTCAACCATCAGCTATGGAGAAGAAAGGCCTGTTGATCCTGCCAGCAACGAGGCTGCCTGGTCAAAGAACAGAAGGGCAGAATTCGTAATAATTGGAAGATAGCGAAGAAATATGCTAAGGGTACTCCGCTTCTTTCTTATTTTTATTCTTGCCGGATGTGCATCCCAGCAGGATATGAATTCTTTGAAATGGGAAGTGGATGCCCTGAACACCCGGTTATCTAAGACAGAGCAGCAGCTCAGGGAAAAGGACCGGATCTTCGGGCAGTCTTTGAGCCAGCAGGCTGAGCTTCACGCAAGGTTTACAGAGGTTCAGGACCAGCTTTTCTCCATACAGGGGCGTCTCGAAGAGATGCAGATGTCATCCGGGTCTGTGGCAGGTGGCAATGTTCAGGCACGGATTGTTGCCCTGGAGCAGGATATTCAAGCTGTGAAAGATTCTCTCGGGAAGGTTCCCGTCACGAAGTCCCTTTACGAAACTGGTGTCGAACGATTCCGTGCCGCCCAATATGCAGATGCAATAGTCGATCTGAAATCATATCTTGGTCAGAATCCTGATCGTGCCCTTGTCGACAATGCGCATTTCTGGATTGGAGAGTCTTATTATGCACTGGGCAAATATGAAGATGCAATTCTGAGATACGATCTTGTGGTGAAGAAATTCACCTCAAGTGAGAAGGTGACGGAATGCCTCCTCAAACAGGGGATGTCCTTCATTAAAATGGGGGATAAGGAGACAGGGGAGCTGATACTTCAACAGCTTATCTCGGGATATTCAAACTCAGACGCAGCAGCAAAGGCAAAAAAGATTATCAAGGATGGTATGGGTGATGGGTAAAGCAGTTACGATATCAAAAGATTATGGATGTGGTGCAGTGGAAGTTGCCAGGAGGCTTGCAAAGGATCTCGGCTATGAATATATCGATAAATCCATTGTGGTGGACCTTGCTAAAAAGATGAAAACATCGGCCGGCAAAATGACGACCTATGAAGACGGAGTCTCCCTGGGGCTCTTTAAATTCATTGACAAGTTTATGACGCAGGCCAAGGTGCAGAACATCCTTTCCGATGATTTTGGATATGTGGATGATGCCGGATATCGGCTTGCCCTTGAAGGTCTGATGAAAGACCTGGCTGATCAGGGCAGTGTCGTAATTGTAGGCCGTGGCGGACAGTGCATTCTTGAAGACAGAGCGGATGTGATCCGTACAAGGCTGATTGCGCCATTGGAGTTCAAGAAAGATTTCCTCTCTTCCAAGGCTTCGATCACCAAGGATGAAGCCGAGACCATAATCAATGCAAAAGAGGAAGAAAAAAAGAGATACCACGAGAAGATGTTCAACCGGTATCATAATGATCCGACATTATACCATGTTACTATCAATCTAGGTCTGGTAAGCCAGGCAGCCACATGTGCAATAATCAAGGACCTCTTATAGGTTGGAATCAGTAAATTTGTAATTTATCTCTTCTTGAGCTTTATCTTCCGCTTTGCCTTGAGTGAAGGCGGAATTATATTTGAAGGATGTTATATAAATCAGTTGATGAAAGGGGATTTCATGAAAATAAGGTCCTTCAGGGTGGTGCCAACACTTCCCGAGACGATCAGTCCGATATTATCACTTGCGTACAATGTCTGGTATTGCTGGAATCAGAAAGGGCTCCGTCTTTTTCAGCATATGGACAGAGATTTGTGGGAAGAGACCGGCCATAACCCGGTCGAGATGCTTTCCCGACTCTCTCAGGGAAGGATCATGGATCTGATGGAAGATGACGGGTTTCTTTCTCAGATGAAAAAGACCGCAGACGATTTTAATGATTACATGTCAGAAAAAGGTGTGTACTCGTTTCTCCTTGCACAACCGATTGATTTTACTATTGCGTATTTTTCCATGGAGTTCGGTATTACCGAGAGTCTGCCGATATATTCAGGCGGACTGGGGATACTCGCAGGTGACCACTTAAAGAGCGCGAGTGATCTCAGACTTCCCCTGTGTGGTGTGGGGCTCTTGTACAAACACGGATATTTTACCCAGTATCTGAGCTGGGACGGTTGGCAGCAGGAAGAATCACCGAACAATGATTTCTATCATATGGTGCTTGTTCTGGAAAATGATGAAAAAGGCAAGCCCCTGAGAATATCCATAGATATGGCAGACAGACAGTGTGTAGCTCAGATCTGGAGATGCCAGGTAGGAAGAATCCCCCTGTATCTCCTGGATACGAATCTGGAGGAGAATCACCCTGATGAGAGGAACATCACCGGTGGATTGTATGCAGGAAATATGGAAGACCGACTCAGGCAGGAGATTCTGCTCGGTCTAGGCGGTATGAAGGCCCTTGAGGCTCTTGGTATCGATCCGATGGTGTATCATATGAACGAGGGGCACAGTTTTCTTGTGGGGCTGGAGAGGATCAGAGTTCTTATGAGCAAGCATGGGCTGGATTTCCACACTGCAAGAGAAGTGGTACGGGCATCTCTGGTCTTTACTACTCACACGCCTGTGCCTGCCGGCAATGATGAGTTTGAGGCCGGTCTTATGGAAAAATATTTCAAGCCGTTCAGCGAACATCTGGGGCTCAAGTGGTCTGATTTTCTTGCCTTGGGAAGAAGGAACACCAATGATGACAAAGAACCTTTTGGCGCCACGGTGTTTGCCCTTAAGAACGCTGCTTTTAGGAACGGGGTGAGCAAACTCCACGGAGAGGTATCAAGGGATATGTGGCAGGGCATCTGGCCACATGTAAAGATGAAGGACATACCCATATCCTCTATTACCAACGGTATACACACTCCTTCGTGGATATCCGCTGAGATGGCTGATCTTTTTGACAGATACCTCGGTCCGAAATGGAAGGAGGATCCTGATAATCAGAAGGTGTGGGAAAGGATAGACGAGATACCTGATGCCGAGTTGTGGGCAACTCATCAGAGGCGCAGAGAGAGGCTCGTGGCGTTTTCCCGAAGCCGTCTCGCCAGGCAGTTGAAGGCGAGAGGTGCAAAGCCCAGGGAGCTTCAGCGTGCAGTGGAGAGTCTGCACCCCGATGCACTTACCATAGGTTTTGCAAAGAGGTTTGCAACATATAAGAGAGGGCTTCTGATATTCCGGGATATCGAGAGACTCAAAAAGATCATATCGAATACCAACTATCCGGTTCAGCTTATCATATCCGGGAAAGCCCACCCCAGAGATCATCAGGGCAAGGAGATCATCCAGAAGATTACCCATATCTCACGGGATGAGGCGTTCAAGGACAGGATCGTTTTTATCGAGGATTACAACATCAATATAGGACGGTATCTGGTCGAAGGTGTGGATGTATGGCTGAACAACCCGAGAAGGCCGCAGGAAGCTTGTGGTACCTCCGGAATGAAGGCAACTGCCAACGGTGCTCTGAACCTGAGCGTCCCCGATGGGTGGTGGGTCGAGGGCTATGACCCAGATCTAGGATGGTCTATCGGCAACGGCGAGGTGTATGAAAACCTCGATTACCAGGATGATGTGGAGAGCAAGGCGATATACGATCTCCTCGAGAGAGAGATCGTCCCATTGTTCTATGACCGGGGCCTTGATGGACTGCCCCGAGGCTGGATAGCCATGATGAAGAGATCCATGAGGACCTTATGCCCTGAATTCAACTCCAACAGGATGGTGCAGGAATATACCGACAGGTGCTACATGGGGGCTGCTCTCAATATGAAGAACCTGTCCGCTGATGATTTCAAGAATGCCAGAACCCTGGTCGGATGGATCGAAGAGCTCAAGAAGAATTGGAAGGAGGTCCGCATAAAGGATATCTCCCATTCACAGGGCGATGAGGTCGAGGTACACAGCGATGTGGTTATCCAGGCATCTGTTCATCTGGGTCAGCTTTCTCCAACAGATGTGAATGCTCAGGTGTACTATGGTTATCTCGATGATGCTGGCAACCTTTTTGACACCAAGGAAGTGGGAATGAATCATGTTGAAGACAAAGGAAAGGGCAACCACATATTCGAGATAAGAATACCCTGTGAGGATACTGGCAGATTCGGCTATACCGTAAGGTTGTTGCCGAAGCAGACAAATCTGATCTACCCGGTGGATACCGGGCTGATCTGCTGGGCATGAGATCAGATTGCTCTCAGCGTCTATTTTCCTGCTGCATGGGGATAGGGTGAAAACAGAGGTGTTTTTTTAGGCTTGACAAACATTGTATCATTTTCCTTTCATGGTATGAAAGCGAGAGTGGCGGAATTGGTAGACGCGCTGGATTTAGG
>DSAD01000260.1 GCA_011372875.1 Deltaproteobacteria bacterium | reverse complement strand
TATTTATACCTCGATATGGCTGTCTCAGGGCTGAATATTTCACAGGTCACACCCTGGGAGAAGAGGTGCGAATAAGACAGTGATCATGATGGGAAACAACCTTGACCGTCAATATATTTCAAGAGCTGCCTGCTGTCTTGCAGCTGGAGTCAGGGTATTTGCCGTCTGTCAGGGTTTGGTGGGAATCTGCAAGGTAAGCCCCTGTCAAATTCAGAATATGGAATAAAAAAACATGATTGACTACGTGATAGAATGCAAGTACATATGTGGTAATGACGATTCATTACCTGATAATAGTTCAGTGATGCAACAGCTTTTGATAGTAGATCTTGGCAATAGATGTCCATTACGGTTTGTGCCTGAAAACCAATAAGGGAAGGAAGAGGCGTGCAAGGTTGCAATATAAGATATAATGAAGGCTCATTATCAACAGGGGGCTGGATTGTTACAGGGGATTTGTTGTGTTTGCATATGCGGATATGTTTAAACGCTTGGCTCAAGGCATTATGAGATCTTTTTGACAAAGGAAGAAGGTGGGTATGAAAAGGCTTATTCGTATTTGTGTTAATCGACCTTATTATATTATAGCTGTTGTTTTCTTTACTACCCTGTTTTTTCTCATTCAGATCCCGAACATCAAGATTGATCCGAGGGTTGAGGTGGTACTCAAGGAGAACAATCCGGTAGAGGCTCTCTGGAATGAAAACAGGCAGGAGTTTGAATCCTATGCAGATATTATCATCGGTATGCTGCACGATGATATTTATCGTTCGAATTCGCTCGGAAAGATTCACGAGATATCTGCTGAGATAGAAAAAATTCAAGGAGTAAAAAGGGTTACCAGCATCCTTAATGTCAAGAATATTTCCGGCAGTGTAACCGGTCTTGATGTTTCTCCTATAGTCGCAGACGGAGAGATTCCTCATGATAATGCCGGGCTCGAGATGCTTCGGGAAAAGGCAAACTCATGGGAGGTGTATGAGGGTATCTATGTAACCCAAGATGGGAAGGGGACAGCCATACTGGTTGTTCTGGACAGTGATATTGAGACAGACGATATTGTTCCCATCTACTATACCCTGACAGATATTATAGAGAAATATCAGGGGCCCGAGCAGTTTTTTATTTCAGGACCCACTGTGGTGGAGGCCCTTCAGGGTCATTATATGATCAAGGATCTCAAGATTCTGGTTCCCCTGGTCAATATTGTGCTGGTCTTTTTCCTGTTCCTTTTCTTCAGGAATATCAGAGGGGTTGTGCTGCCTCTGCTTTCCGTGGGTATCTCCACTGTCTGGACGGTAGGTCTCATGCCCATGCTGGATATTCCTCTTACCATGGTGACGTCTGTTCTACCCGTTGCCCTTATTGCCGTAGGTTCAGCCTATGGAATTCATTCGCTGGAGAATGTCTTCTCAGATGCTGCTGAAGGGAAAACCGGGAAAGAGGGGATCGTCAATGCGATCAGCAGGGTGAGCCTGCCGATTGTCATGGCAGGGATTACAACGATTGCAGCGTTTATATCCCTGTGCACATCAGCGATTGTTCCCTTAAAGCAGTTTGGCGCGCTTTCCGGATTCGGCCTCTTCGTCTCTGTGGGTATTTCGCTTACTTTCTTGCCTGCTGTTTTATCCATACTCGACTCCAGGGGCCGGGAATATGTTCCTCATCACCATTCAAGCAAGGATATTATCGGGCCTGTCCTGAAATGGTTTACATTTATAAGCCTGGAAAAGAGTTCCTGGATTATCGGGGGCAGCATGGTTCTGCTAGTTCTGTCAGCGATGCTAGGTCTTCTGGTAAAGAGTGATCTGAATCTTATCGAAGATTTCCGCAAGAGCAGCCCCATAAGGATTGCGGACGAGATTCTCAACGAGAAGTTTGGCGGCACAGCACTGTTCAATGTTGTCTTAAGTGGGACTGATCCTGACGACATCAAAGACCCTGAGGTGCTTCGCGACATGGATAAGCTGCAGAACAGTCTCAAAGGACATCCTGATATAGGAAAGGCAGTATCGATTGTGGATTTTATCAAGAAGATGAACCAGGCCATGAATGATGGCGATCCTGCATACTATGTCATCCCGGACTCCAGAGAGCTTGTTGCGCAATACCTCCTCCTTTTTTCCTTTTCGGGAGGGAGCGGAGAGCTGGACAGTTTTGTAAACTTTGATTATCAGAAAGGTCAGATCATGCTGCAGATGAAATCTCAGAGCGGCTATCTCGCGCAGGAGATTGTTAATCGTGTTGATGATTTCAACCAATCTGGTCTTTCCGGTACCCGGATAAGCGATATTTTCACTACCGGTCTTTCAATGCTTGCAAAGGAATTCAACCGTCTGGTGGTGCAGTCTCAGATCAGAAGCTTTACCGCATCGTTCATCCTTGTAATACTCATTGTCTCCTTAACGTTTAAGTCTTTCAAGCTCGGTGTTTACAGTATTGTGCCGCTGGTTGTGCCCATTGTCATGAATTTTGGTATAATGGGGCTGGCCGGCATCCGGCTCAATGCTGCAACAGCAATCATTGCAAGCCTTGCCATTGGTATTGGGATTGATTATTCGATCCATTTCTTAAGCCGTTACCGGCATGAGATCACCATAAGAGACGATACTGAAAGGGCAATCGAGATCGCCGTCCATACCTCTGGAAGGGCTATTCTCTATAACGCCCTGGCGGTTGCAGCAGGCTTTCTTGTGCTGATCCCTTCGAGCTTTGTCATCATAAGTGAACTCGGTATTCTCGTGGCGCTGGTCATGATCACAACATCGCTGGCATCGATGACCATACTGCCTGCGATCATCAAGGTCTTTCCCCCGGAACTGGTTAAGGCAAAAGTAAACGAATCGGAAGAGGCAACAATCATTCATCTGGTTTCACAAAGAGTTCCTTCTGATTATACAAACGTGGTAGGATACACTAAGCCTATGGCACAGAAAAAGAATGATAAGGAGGTTGTATCATGAAGGTTAGATATTTATGGGTTTTGTTTATCTGCATTGGTTTTGTCCTTGGCAATCTTATGGCGGCAGTACCGGGATTCGGTGCAGAGATGACCGCGTATGAGATTGTTAAGAAATCCGAGGATCTTCTTGATCAGGCCAAAGACAGCCAGATGGATATTCTCATGACCCTTATCAATAAGAACGGAAACAGAAGAGAACAGAACCTTGCCGCATATATTAAGAAAGGAGAAGACGATTCGTCAAAGTCCATGCTTTTTTTCCTGTCGCCTGCAGATGTCAAGGGTACCAGCTTTCTCGTATGGAGCGAGCCGGGCAAGGATGACCAGCAGTGGTTGTATCTGCCTGCTCTCAAAAGAATCCGCCAGATAAGCGCAAGTGGAAAAGGCGAGAGTTTCATGGGTACCGAGTTCACTTTTTTTGACATGGGGAGTCATGATATAGATGATTATACCTTTACCCTCTTAGGTGAAGAAGATGTGAACAATGAACAATGCTATACCATAGAGGCGATTCCCAAGAAAGTCGAGTTCTACAATAAAATTGTCCTGTGGATACGCAAAGGGAATTTCATCCCGGCCAGAGCCGATTTCTACGACACCAAGGGTGCCTATCTCAAACAAGGGATCTTTTCCGATGTCCAGAATATCCAGGGGATTAATACGCCGACCCATATCGAGATGCACAATCAGCTCAATAAACGTTCAACCACGCTCGATATGACGAATATTGTTTATGACAAAGGCCTCCAGGACGATATATTCACTCAAAGATATATGAAGAGGGGCAAATAATAATTGAGTAGAGCCTGGATATTTCCATTTCTTGTGTTCTGCATGGGGATTTATCCCCTGCAGGCAGGTGCGTATGAGTATGAGGGTGAAACCCTCATGTTGTCTCTTGGCGGGTATCTTCAAAGTGGTGCACGATATGCTTTTTACAGTGATACCCCTGATGAATACCCATCCATTGAACTGGGTATCGACCTCAATGCCGATATAGGATCAAAGACATCTTTCAAGATGTTTATCCAGGTTCAAGACGACGGCAAGGTCATTGCTCCGGACAACGGGTTGCTGTTCAATGAGTTCAACAAAATATTCCAGGATAAGAATCCCAGTATTGATATTGACGAGGCCTATCTCGACCTCTTCACGGAGAATATGGATTTCAGGATAGGTATTCAGAAATTTGCATGGGGTAGGCTCGATGAGATCAACCCTACAGATAATCTCAATACCGAAGACTTCACGCAGGGGGGCACGAATGAAGAGAATGACCGAAAGATCGGTGCCCCTGCCGTAAAGACAACCATGTACACGGATCTGGCAAATATCGAGTTTGCCTGGATACCCCAGTATGTACCCTACAGGCTCTCGACATCTGAGGAGAGATGGTTCCCCGGGGTATTAAAACCGCCCGGTGTCATTGCAACTGACACTGCGGCAGGGGATATTCCGGTCATGTCCTTTTACCAGGATATTGAGATGCCCGGACGTTATATGTCATATTCACAGTACGGCGTCAGGGTTTCGAAGTATATTGGCGGATTTGATGTATCGCTGAGCTTTTACCGGGGATATAATACAATACCGATCACCTCTGGTCCAACCGATCTCACCATAGAACTGAGGGATCTTCTGTCCCTGGATTATTCGATATCGGCAAAGACCACTCTCGTCCCCGAGATCCATAAGATGAATGTCTATGGCTTTGATTTCACGACTACGGCAGGTTCATTTACCATCAGAGGCGAATATGCCTATTATAAGAATAAATACTTCAACAGAAAGCTCGATTCAGTCCTGAAGGAAGAGCTTACCCAGGAAAAGCAGGACAACATCATGGATGACTTTATGAAGGCGTATATTGACTCGGAAGGGAATGAGTCGGTCCAGACCTTCCGCATAGAGCCAGCGATCGCCCTTCAGAAAGATTCCATGAAGTACGGCATCGGGATAGATTACATATATGGTGATACCAGTATAAGCGTTCAGGCAATCCAGGAATTTGTTCCAGACTATGATGACGAAAGACCCATATATTTCATCAAGGACGGGTTCGATACGGTGTTGACTGTCTCGTTTAAACAGTTTTTTCTGCAGAACATCCTGGAGGCGAATCTCGACGGTGCTTATAACCTTGAATTCAAGGAATATCTGATAAAGCCGTCAGTGAGATATAAATTCACGGAGACGCTGCATTTCACTTTGGGTGCAATATTCCTCGATGGAAAGGAACACGATTCTCTTATAGGGCAATTTCAGAAAAATGACGAGATGTTTGCAACTCTAAAGTGTTATTTCTAAGGCAACCCGGGGCAGATGTGCTCTCTTCTAAATGCCTCTGCCGGGTCTGTATCGGCAGAGGCACTTTTTTTAATGTCTCAATGTGCAAATCAGAGATGGCCAACAGGGCTGCCCCTGTCAAAAAACTGCTCAGAGCATACTATACCCGATGGGTCCACGTCGCACAGTATGTGAAAATTAACCTGTACCGGGCACGCCGGCACAGTAGGGGGCGCTTACTTTGTTTTGATGGAGGTGAGGGCTGAAAGCCTCTGTTGATGGTCTCATTTAGTATTCAGCCAGACCGAACCGCCCTGGTGCGGACCCGTATGCCGGGTGGTGTGGCAGGCAGCCCGTGAGGGATTTCCTGTCACGATTTCTCCAATACTTGTCTTTATCTCTCCAGTCCATGCCTTCGCTTGTCCATAACTCTGATAATTCCAGGATCTGTGTTCTTTATGGTGCCGATTTATTCTCTGTCGCGACTCTTTTATAATGCCGATTTTTTCTCTTGACGCCTGAACAGGAACTGATTAACATACTGACCAGTCAGTATGTTAAATGGTTGGTGTCATGCATTGATAAGGGGTTTGTAATGGCAAGGAAGAGAGAGTCTGCACAGGTCAGGAGAAGTCAGATCATAGAGGCTGCCAAGCACTGCTTCCAGAAAAAGGGGTATGCCAAGTCAACCATCGATGATATCGCGAGCGAATACGGTCTGTCAAAGGGGAGCATATACTGGTACTACCCGTCCAAGAGGGATATACTTGAAGACCTCTTCAGACACTGGATGGATGAAACCCTCAAGGGCGTCTACGCCGAGATCTCCGACCTGAAGACAGCAAGGGACAAACTTGTTCGCATGGGAGAGTTCTTTATCAGGTCATTGATCGAAGATCTGGAACTGTACAGTTCCATGCTTGTGTTCTGGGGGTCTTCTTATGAGGACGATTTCATGCGGGAGCGTATTATGGACCTCTATAGCCAGTATGATGAGATAGTCAAATCTCTCCTTTCTCAAGGCGAGAAGAACAGGGAATTCAGCGTTCCAGACAAAGAGGTTTACTGCACGCTTCTCATTGCCATGATCGAAGGGTTGATTATCAGGCAGGCTGTGAGCAAGGCACTGGATCTCGATTCGATGCTGAGAGAAGTCGGTAATATTGTAGACCGCGTACTGCCGCCTCTGGAAAAGAGTTGAACAGTATATATTTAAATCCGTTGAAATGAAGTAAGGGCAGGAGGTTTAAACCCGTATGGATAGGCATTTAAAGAAATTGACCGACTGGATCATCCGGTTCAGGCATATAC
>DSAD01000215.1 GCA_011372875.1 Deltaproteobacteria bacterium | reverse complement strand
GTATAGAACAGCCACCACCAAGATGCCTGAAAACAGAGAGACAATCTCTCTTTCAGGAGAAAAGATGATTTTCGGCAGAAACCCTGCGATAAAAAGCAGCAGGACCAGTCCGGACCAGAACACGATGGTACGTACATACTGCAGCGCAAGCTGGAAATTGAATTTAAAGAGTGCGTATGCAAAAAAGAACAGGGCAATAAAAATGAATGTCCCCAGCGGATAGACCTCATACCCGTAGATAGCCGGTGTATTGGCAAGGCTCAGGGCAGCAATGAGCACGAATGCGATCAATACATTTTTTTCCGTAGTCCGCCGTGATCCGTCCTTGCTTCTCAACGCCTGATAGAGCAGGTAAATACCGTAGAAGATTCCACTGATCCACAAGGTGCTCATGATATCGTAAAGGATGGCCTTTTTTGCAAAGAAACCCCAGTAATAGATGTACATCCCCTGAAAGTAATATTCCGTGAAGGTAAACGGCGCCATGAATGCACCGATCGCGTAAGCACCGTAGACAATCCACCATTTGTCACGCTTTTGAGTTATACGAAAAATAAGGTGCAGGTTAACCCCGAGCATGATCAGAACAAGAAAGAAATGATCAAGCCGTGAGACAAACAAGGCGAGCCCGATATCGGCCAGGACCCCCAGAAGACAGATATCGAGATTCAGGAGTGCATAACAGAAACAAAGCAGGCTGAACAGCAGACTCTCGGTCCTGTTCTGCTCGAGCCCGAGAACAAAAAGGGACAGGAATGCCGCACTGATGAACGAGAGCGCAGGAGGAATGCCATAGGGGATGATTCTGAAGAGAACATATTCCAACGGATAATCCCTGAGCACATAGAAGATGCCCGATACACAGGCAAGATAGGTCACTACAAGCAAAGAACGCAGCATGCCGGATATCATACGCCTTCTGGTGTACTCGTTTATCCTGCCGACATCCTGATAGAACACCCCATATGCGATAAAAACAAATGGCATGAAGGAAAGATTATAAAAGGAATAATCCGTGAAGCCGACAATTGATGACAGGCTCCCCAGGCCCAAGACGATCATGCCTGCGACGCCTATGAAAACCGGAATCAACTGCCTTTTTAAGTCACCACCCTTTTGTTCCGCCCATGACCTTACAAGGAGAGCGGCACAGTGAATCAGCACGGCAACAAGAATCAGGATAAAAAGAAAATGTCCAAATCCCTTGTATGATATTGCCATAGAGGGGATGAAATTTCTTCCGACAATAGACTCCCAGAAGATAATGCCCGCCAGAACAAGCCCTATTCCATAGAACAAGAAGATCTTCTTAGAACCGGCCTTGTTCATTATGAGATAGCACATGTGGGCGGCAATACCGATCATATTGACCAGAAAGAGATCATTGATATAGATCAGTTGCATAGCATTATGAGTGCCAAGACCTGTTTGGATGATATCTCTGAGATTCAGCAGGGCAAGCCCGAGACAAAGTATGGTAAACAGGAGCGCAACGAGACGTTCCTCTGACTTACGCAACCCTATTATTGCAAGCAGCACACTGAAGATCAAAGATATGCCTGTAAAGGCCCCGCTGCCGAGCACCCAGGTGGAAAGTTTTATCAGGTACAGATCTTCCAGATGATGGAATATGAAAAGCATATCGCTGATCAGCGGCAACAGAACAAAGGCCATGGCAAGGGAGAACAGCAGTCTTTTCCTGGCCGGAAAACCCTCATTCTCCTGTTTTTTGTCCGGCTTGAAAATCCCGAAGGCCATAAGCACGACCGGGATAAAGGCAAATTCCAGAGTGTTTACCCCTGAAAACTCAAAAACACTCAGAAACAAGAAAATATGCAGCAGAAAAATACCCGAATATATCTGCACAGGATGAATGATCCCGATTCTGTCTCTCAAAGACCTCAAATGGAAAACAACGCATTTCAGGTTATAGGCAATACCTGCCAGAGCCAGAACAGGCGCGATACTGCGCATGTGGAACATACCACGTTCACCCAGCCCCATCGCAACGATTACAAAAAAGGTTGTGCTGTAGAGCAGCGGAATGAACCATGCCTGCAAACGAATATGTGCAACATGGTGTGTGAGGTGGATCATCAGAACAATGAGGACAAGTGATACGGGCCTGAGAAACTGGATTATTCTAATGAAAACGCTTTGACGATCCAAGTTGTAGGCACATATTGGAATAAGGCTCCACAAAGCGATGAAGACACATATGATCCCGAAGATCCTGACTGTTGGACTTCTCTGCTTGTCACGTGCAGCAAGTACGATGAGAGATATACATGCCAGCAGACCGGCAAGGGGTGGAAGAATATAGGGAAAGATATCCTGTACAACCAACGGCATCTTTATATCCCTTTTTATCTCTTAAATACGGAAACCGAAACAATCCCGGATTTTCATATGAACCATATCGGATAAACCGGGATTAAATTAAAGTTGAGCTTATCCTTCATTTGAATTACATATGTTCAACCATGCAGGAAAAGACACGAGATTTTGCACTCAGTGCGCTGTTCATAGATCTTGGCGCCGGTGATGTTCGCAAAACAATGCTTGACCCGGACCTTTCCTGCTCGTTTCTCGGAGGTCGAGGCATCGCGGCCAGGCTTCTCGCGCAGCAGCCCTGTGTCGATCCTTTAGAAGAAAACGCGGCCCTGATCTTCTCGACAGGGCCCCTGACCGGTTCACGCATCCCTGCAGGCGGCCGCATGATGATCTCGGGCTTTTCTCCGCTCACCGGTACTGTATGCAGCTGTTCGGTAGGTGGAAGGCTTGCGATCATGATGAAGCGGGCTGGTATTGACCTGATCAGTATCACCGGCAAAGCAAAAGCCCGCACTGTCATAGAGATCGACAACCAGGATGTGCGTCTCATCAGGAGTGCAATACCTGCTAACGCCCCTTTAAGCAGCATATTCGAAGGCTACCGGTCCTTCAACGGTTCGGTCGCTGCTGCAGGACAGGCAGCATTTCTGGGCTGCCGGTATGCATCCATCATGATCGACGGGTCCTTTGCTTCCGGAAGGGGCGGCCTCGGATGTGCCATGGCGGCAAAGAACCTTCAGGCAGTTGCAATACGGGGCAGCGGAAAAATCAGTGTATATGACCGTGAACAGGAAGATCTTGCAAGGACAGACATTCTCAGGCTTTTTGACGCATCGCCTGCCATTATGGGAAGATCCGGCATCAGCCGTTATGGAACAGCGGCACTGGTGGATCTCATGGCCTCGCGCAGGATGATGCCCACTGCAAACTTCCGGAGAACCTTTTTCGAGGAATACCGCGCATTCTCGGCCACACGGATCAGGGAAAAGGAAAACCCGAAGCATCACGCCTGCCACGGCTGCCCCATCGCCTGCAAGAAAAGGTCCGCTAGCGATATCCCGGAATTCGAGACCCTGTCGCATTTCGGCGCGCTGAACGAGAATGCCGATCTTGCCTCCATCATCGAGGCAAACTCCATCTGCAATGAGATCGGTGTGGATACCATCACCGCAGCAGCCACCATTGCGTGCCTTGCAGAGATAAGGCAGCAGCGTTACACCCGGATATGCCCTGACCGGCAAGGTCAGAGAGATCACATCTGCACAAGGCGACGGGGAGCTGCTCAGAATGGGCTCTGCAGTGCTTGCCCGGGAACTGGGGGCACCGGAAAAGTCCATGTGCGTCAAGTCGCTGGAAATGCCTGCATACGATCCGCGCGGGGCATACGGAATGGCCCTGGCTTACTGCACCTCCACCAGAGGGGCATGCCATCTGCGGGCATACCCTATCGCCCACGAGATCCTGCGCAAGCCTGTTTCAACAGACCGCTTCTCGTTTTCGGGCAAGGCCCGCATCATAAAAATTGCCGAAGACCTCAACGCCGTCATCGACTCCATCGGGGCATGCAAGTTCGCCTTTTTAGGTGCATCTCTCGAGGAATATGCAAAGGGGCTTGCCGCAGTGACCGGACTTGACTATGACGCGCAGGATCTCCTCAGGCTCGGGGACAGCATCTATACCCTGGAACGATACATCAACACGCTGCGGGGATTTGCACGAAAAGACGACATGCTGCCGGAGCGGTTCTTTAATGAACCCGGCACAGCCGGCCCCGGGATCGAGGTCGGGCCCATCGACAAAACAGCCTTTAACGAGGCACTGGACAGGTACTACCGGATCAGGGGCTGCAGCAAGGACGGTACGCTCACCCAGGATCGGGCAGAAAGGCTTATGGCATGCAGGAACAGGTAGACAACTATCTTGCGAAACTGATCCGCCACGCCCTCATTGACAACGATGATGCCGCCTGGCTGTACGGCCTTGACGATGAGATCTACACGAACAGAGCCCAAATAGATCCCAGGGTATCGGCACTGTTTGACCTCCTCAACATCAACAGCCTCATTATCGCCCGTCCGCAGAGGGTTCGCTGGTCGATCATAACACGCCTTGTCCGGGACAACCCCGGACTCATCTGCCCGTGCGACTGCGAAAGCCTCACCTTCATCCATGACATCCCGGTTGTGGACACCTTCGATGTCCACGCCGTCGCACAGGCCCTGAACCGGAGAAAAGGCTGCATCATAGCTGATACAGGGATCATAACCACCGGCACGGTTTCCCTGGAACAGGCGTTCATATCGCTGAGCTCCATCTGCTTTGCCACGTTTGTCAAGTATTTTGCGGATACGCTCAACAGCCTGCATGGCTACTGCAATGCGCCAAGGCCCGACACCGCCCGGATAGATGAAGCGCTTACCATCCTTTCCGGCACAGCGCCGTCTGCATTCCCGAATCCGCTCTCTTGTGAGATGCCGGATTCGGAAACCGGGATCATTCATGCCATGGATGCCGCGGGAAAGGCTGTTGTACATGCCGGGCTCGTCGACTCGTTCTTCGGGAATATTTCGTTTCGAAAAGAGGGCATGATCTATATTTCCCAGACAGGCTCATCGCTGGATGAACTCCCCGGATATATCGACTGCATCCCGCTGGACGGCTCGTCCACCTGCGAACTCACTTCGTCGTCAGAGCTTGTCGCCCACATTAAAACCTATGAACGTACCGGCGATACATCCATCCTTCACGGCCACCCGAGGTTCTCGGTAATCATGTCCATGTCCGGCCCTGTCTTAGGTTTTGATGAAACACGTTTTATCGAAGATATCCCGGTAGTTGCCGGTGAAGTGGGTGCGGGCAGATACGGACTCATGCACACGCTGCCACAGGCAATGGAAAAGCAGCATGCAGCCATCGTGTACGGGCACGGCACGTTCACGAGCTGCCATGGATCATTCCATGAAGCCTTCGAGAGGCTCTCATCCATCGAGCACAGGTGCTTCGAGGCGTACCAGGACACCCTGTCCAAAGCCGGTCCAGGCTGAGCCGGATTGAAACAGCGGCATGATAACATTTCAGGGTATTGTCCCTTAGCTGTTTGCACAATCATTCACAGGATTATTTTTCCATTATTGTTGCAGAAATGAAAAAGAGAATGTACCTGCTCATGCTCTCAGGCTGCAGGTACATTCTCCTTCAGGAACATGATCTTCTTTTCTGTTATCTCGCGGGCTGAATCGGCCAGGGCCAGGATATGGAAACCCTCTTTGACGAGATAGAGCTCGGCATCGGGTATCAACTGCACTGCTGTGTGCGCATGCGCTACCGGCACATCGAAATCATCGGTCCCGTGTATAACCAGCGTGGGGGTTTTCACCTGCCGCAGCGGCAGGTCTGAAAGCTGTGCAAGCTGTTTCAGGTCGTTCTTCATTCCCTTTTTTCTCAGCTGTGACGGGCTCATGGACCTGATCAGGGACATAAGCACCTTTTCCTTTTGTTCATCATGAATGATGTGACTGAGGACTTTCCACACCTCATCCTCTTCGAGGGAGCTTTCCATCTTGATGGCGGACCTGCCGGCAAGCCACGCAAAGTGGTTGGCAATGACATCCGAGAGCCACAATGCCGGGTCATGGAACATGAGGTGTCCGAAAAAGATCTGTTCCCTGATATTGCCGTCATTCACCCTGTATTTGCCGGTGACGGCACACTCCAGGATAAGCGCCCGGATGCGCTCGGGGTAGTGTACGGCAAAATAGACCGCAGGCGGAGAGCCTGCCGAATATGCGAGAACCGCTGCTGCTTCTATATCAAGGGCATCGAGCAGTGCGGCAAACGCATCTGCCTGATCCTCAAAGGTCCTGCCGACTTTCAGCGGTGTTCGGATATATCCCGGCCGTGACCAGCTGAGTATGCGGAATCCCTTATCAAACATATCATGGAACAGTGCAGCTGCCTGGTCATATCCACCCGGACCGCCATGCATGACTGCCACAAAGGGCCCGCTTTCGCCGTGGATCATATACTCTATTGGCCCCTTTTTCGTTTCAACCATCCGGCTTCCTGATTCGAGTTCGCCTATCAGGTCATTCTTCCACCGGATATAGGGGCTGTATTTCTGCCGTATCCTTCTGATAATCCTCAGCATTGAATGCTCCTTCTCCATGAGAAGATCTTTTATATCCGGATACTATCAATACCTGAAAGAAATTCCCATTCATTTACTGTCCATAATAG
>DSAD01000067.1 GCA_011372875.1 Deltaproteobacteria bacterium | reverse complement strand
TGCCTGAACAGACCTGAGGAGCTCCATGAATCACCCAGATCCTGTCCAGTGACCAGGGTGGATGAAGTCTGGGCAGCCAGAAATCTCATACTCACCTGGGATGCATATGAATCCTATAAAGACGACGTGGTATCTAAATGAGTAAACCAGCAAAAAAACTTTCTGATACCGCACTTGTCAGTGAAATAAAACATGGCGATGCCGAGGCCATGGAGGAGATTGTGAGACGTTTTTCAAATAAGGTTTATAACTTGGCTTTCCATCTTACCAGAGATGCCTCCGCGGCAGAAGAGATCATGCAGGAGGTTTTTCTCACCGTACTTTCAAAAATTCATACCCTTACGAACGAGGCGTACTTCGCCACATGGCTCTACAGGGTAACAACAAATGCTTCATACGGATTCCTGCGTAAAGAAAAAAAGTACTCGGACCAAACCTTAATTGATGATACGAACAGCGAGCATACAGCAGTCTATGACTGGTCTACCCTGCCGGATGACATCCTGCTTTCCGAAGAAAGCTCTACGGTTCTAAGAAGGGCCATCGATACCCTGCCCGACACAATGCGCACAGTGGTTATCATGAAGGATGTCGAAGGCCTGAGAAACGAGGATATAGCACAGACACTGGGATTGACCGTCCCTGCAGTGAAATCCAGACTGCACAGGGGGAGACTCGTTTTGAGAGAAACCCTTTCCGATTATTTCAGAAAATATTCTGACCCGTCAGGAGAAGGCGAATGAATTGCAGAATATGTTCTAAACTCCTTCAGGAGTACCTGGAAGACTCCATATCCGAAGAGCTTATCAGCGAACTGAACGAGCATTTAAAGGAATGCAGATCGTGCGAAATCTTTTTCAGGACCTACTCTCTTACGGTCAGGCTCTCCCAGCGGATAGAACCTCCATGCTGCGTAAGCTCCGATAAGATAGAACGACTCACATCCTTGCTTAACGAAAGACTCTTCCCCAAATAGGCACGCCACGAATTTCCATTGATTTCTTAAGTCTTTATTGCTATTGTTTGTTGCTACCGCTTCTGAATTGTCCATCTTTTCGGGGAAGGTACGCAAATCTCAATAGAAAAAGGATAGTATGCTGAGATGTCATTTTATCAGGGCAGCAAATCGAATACTACACCAAGGAAGAAAATCCCTGCTGATTCCCCTTTAAGGATCTGTCTTTACACCTATCGCGGCAACCCCACCTGCGGCGGCCAGGGGGTCTATATCAAGAGACTGAGCAGGTCACTGGCTGACCTCGGCCACATGGTGGATGTCGTATCCGGCCCGCCATACCCGACAGTGGATGACGACATAAAACTCCACAGGCTCTCAAGCCTTGATCTGTATAACCCCGACGACCTCTTCAGGGTGCCTTCGATAAGGGAACTCTCCTCGCCCGTGAATGTCATGGAGTGGCTCGGGGTATCTACCGGTGGTTTTCCTGAGCCCTTCACCTCTGGTATCAGGCTCTGGAATTTCATGCGCTCAAATGCAGACAACTATGACATACTTCACGACAATCAGTGCCTGGCTTACGGGCTCCTCGGCGTCAAGTCCATCGGACTTCCCACTATCGCAACGATTCATCATCCCATGACCGTGGACAGGGATGTGGAGATCATGTCCGAGAGTCTCTGGTGGAGAAAACTCAAAGTGATGAGATGGTATTCATTCATCGGAATGCAGAAGCATGTCTCCAGAAAGCTCTCACATATCATCACGGTATCCGAGGCATCAAAGAACGATATCGGAAAGGCATTCGCCATCCCACCCTCCAAATTCAGGGTTGTTGCAAACGGCATCAATACGGACATCTTCCATCCATTGCCAATGGTCGAACGCAAGGACAACCAGATCATGGTCACCAATAGTGCCGATACACCGCTGAAGGGCCTTCGTTATCTGATAGACGCTGTCGCTGCTATACGCAAGACCCGTGATATCCATCTGACAGTAATAGGCAAACCCAAGGAGAACGGGGTTATTGAACGCCTTGTCAATCAGCTGGACGCAAAGGATTATATCACCTTTACCGGTCGCATCGATGATGACGAGTTTGCAAGGTACTACGCACAGACGACCATAGCCGTGGTCCCGTCGATCTATGAAGGTTTCGGCCTGCCGGCCGGAGAGGCCATGGCATGCAGGGTTCCTGTAATCAGCACAACCGGAGGTGCACTTCCCGAAGTAGTCGGTGATGCCGGTATACTCATACCACCGGGAGATGTCCATGCAATGAAAGATGCGATCATAGATCTCCTTGATAACCCCCGGAAGAGAGAACGCCTGGCTGAGGCAGGCTACAAAAGGGTGAAGAAACAATTCACCTGGAATAACACGGCAAGAAATGTCGTAGAGGTGTATAGAGAGGCCATCGATGCTCACTGTTAACTTCTCAATGATTGATCTGCCTCCCGGATCGTATGTCCTCGATGCAGGGTGCGGGGCGGGGCGTCATCTGAGCCAGGCATTCCGTTTCAAAGGGGTGAACGTGGTCGGCATCGACAGGAATCAGAAAGATGCCGATATTGCAAACCGCACACTCAAGATCATGCATGCCGAGCACGAAGACGGCGGAGGGGGAAAGCTCGTATGCACAAGTGATATTACAAGACTGCCCTTTGCCGACCAATCGTTTGACGTGGTCATCTGCTCTGAAGTTCTCGAACACATACCAGATCACCACACGGCAATTGCAGAGATCATCCGCGTACTCAAACCGGGAAAGTCTCTGGTGGTAAGCGTACCCCGCTACCTTCCCGAGAGGATATGCTGGTTTCTGTCGAAAGACTACCACACCGAAGAAGGCGGCCATGTTCGAATATACAAAAAACGTGAACTCATAGAATTGCTGGAAAATGCAGGCACAAAGTGCATTGAAACGGACAGGGCGCATTCGCTTCACAGTCCTTACTGGTGGCTGAAATGCCTGGTAGGTCACAAAAATGACGAATCACCGCCGGTGAAACTCTATCACAGGTTCCTGGTATGGGATATAATCAAGAAACCTCTGCTCACCAGAGTGCTTGACAAGATACTTAATCCGCTCATCTCCAAAAGCATTGTACTATATCTTAAGAAAGGTGACCACTATGAAACTTGAATTATCTCCTCGCAGATATACCTCTCCTGTGGACATGGACGCACTTGCGGCATCAATCGCCGA
Organism: Deltaproteobacteria bacterium; assembly: GCA_011372875.1. Taxonomy (GTDB): domain Bacteria; phylum Desulfobacterota; class Desulfomonilia; order UBA1062; family UBA1062; genus DSAD01. The sequence goes on along the minus strand of DSAD01000067.1, from coordinate 3,464 downwards.
AGTACAGCTCCCTACCGGAGAGATCCCATGGCATACCGGAGGAAAAACCGATCCATGGGATCATGTTGAGGCTGCCATAGGGCTGAACATCGGGGGGTATTACGAAGAGGCCAGGCAGGCATTTGAATGGCTTGCGTCCACACAGCTGCCTGACGGAAGCTGGCATTCTTCCTATATTAACGGCAAGCCTGAAGACCTGACAAAGGAATCCAACCAATCATCCTACATAGCCGTGGGCGTATTTCATTATTACCTGATTACTCAGGACAGACCGTTTCTGGAATATATCTGGCCGAGCGTATGCGCCGGGATAGACTATGCCGTTGGGCTACAGGGCCCGGGCGGAGAGATCTACTGGGCAAGAAACAGTCAGGGAACCCTGGACCCCATGTCTCTGCTCACTGGATCGAGTTCCGTATACATGAGCCTGAAATGCGCCCTTGTTCTTGCCCTTCTTCTCGGAGAGAGCAGGCCTCAGTGGCAGGATGCGCTGCGAAGACTGGGAGAGGCGCTGCGTTACAGACCATATCTGTTCAACAAAAGCAAATCCCGCTATTCCATGGACTGGTTCTACCCGGTTCTCTGCGGTGCCCTCACCGGGACTGAGGCAAAAAAACGCATGGACAGATTCTGGAACAAATTTGTTGTAGAGGGTCTCGGCGCACGATGTGTATCGGACAGCCCCTGGATTACCATGGCTGAAACATCCGAACTGGTACTCTCTCTGGCTGCCATGGGCGACAACAGTCTTGCAACGACAATGCTATCCTGGATACTGGGCAAAAGATATGATGACGGGTCGTTTTACTGCGGGTTTACCTTCCCTGATATGGTGATCTGGCCCGAAGAGAAACTCACCTGGACCAATGCAGCCGTAATGATGGCATCAGATGCCATCCATAACATAACACCTGCATCGCACCTGTTCAATCATTCCTTCTGGGGGATCGGCCAGGGTTCAAAATCACATATGTACCGTTTCCTGAAAAAGAAACACCCTGTATTCAACATCAAGGATGCCTTCTGTTCCGAGGCTCATGACATGAGGGGTTGACTTCATTGATACGTGATTACCGACCATACTATATCAAAAAACTGGATCTGAACGTTCGCCAATGGTATGTCGAACACTTTCTCAGGCCCCAGTTCAGGCATCTGGGCAAAGGCGGCACCTTCATGAAACCCTGGCACATCAATGTGTTCGGATGGCCCATTGATCTGGGGGATTATGCAAATGTCATCACCACACCGGATCACAAGGTAAGACTGACCATCTGGGCAGAGAAGGACAAACAGGCATCCATAAGCATCGGCAACTGCTGCCTGATCTGTCCCGGCGTAAGGATCAGTGCAGCTACATCCATTACCATCGGGGACAGCTGTATGATGGCCAGCAGCGCATACATAACCGATGCAGACTGGCACGGCATCCATGACCGTACTGACTATATCGGGAAGACCTCCCCGATCTCCATTGGAAACAATGTCTGGATCGGCGACAGCGCGATCGTCTGCAAGGGAGTGACCATCGGCGACAACAGCATCATCGGTGCAGGTTCTGTCGTAACAAGGGATATCGCGTCAAATGCCATTGCCGTGGGAAATCCGGCGGTCGTAATAAAAGAAATCGACACGGCTCTTCCTTTCAAGACAAGGGCTGACTGGTTTTCTGACCCGGACAGACTTGAATCGCAGATTGACGATATAGACAGGGATATGCTCGGCAATAATACGTTCATAGGATGGATAAAATCTCTGGTATTTCCTGCGAGAGGGTGCTAGATACGTTCCCATGAGAATCGCACTCATAGCCCCGCCGTATCCTCTGGAAGAAGCCCCTTCCCCCCCTCTAGGACTGTGCTATGTCGCGGCGGCATGCGAAGCGGCAGGGGCGCAGGTAATCATCCTGGATTATATAGTCAGCAGATATACACCCGAGAAACTCGCTAAAGCCCTGGATGATTTCAAGCCTGATGTAGTGGGTGCGACCTCGGTCACCATGAACTTTCTTCAGGCGATACATATTATCCGCGATGTCAAGGCATACAATCCCGCGATCATAACCATGATGGGCGGACCTCATGTGTCCTTTGATGCCGCAAACACCTTTGCCCGATATCCTGAACTGGATCTCATCGTGATCGGCGAAGCTGAACAGACTTTAGCTGAACTTGTGCCGGCAATCGATGCAGGAAGAAGGTGGGATAACATTTCAGGGATCGCCTTTCAAAGAGACGGCCGGATCATCACCACACCCTGGCGTGAGCTGATCAGCGACCTGGACAGCCTGCCCCTGCCCGCAAGACACCTCCTTCCCATGTCCAGATACCATGCCCTCGGTTTCCCGGTGAGCATCATCACAAGCAGGGGATGTCCGAACAAATGTATCTTCTGCCTGGGCAGACGCATGGTAGGGTTCAAGGGGCGGTTAAGAGATCCGGGGCTTGTTGTGGACGAAATAGAGCAGATCCTGGATTACGGCTTCACCCGAATAAATATTGCAGACGATCTCTTCACAGCGAACAAAGCCAGAGTAATCGCCCTGTGCAAAGAAATCATGAGACGCAACGTCAGGTTCACCTGGAGTGCATTCGCACGTGTCAATACCGTGGATACCGAGATACTCTCGATCATGAAGGAAGCAGGATGCGACAGCATCAGTTTCGGTATAGAATCCGGCAATCCCGATATCCTCAAAGGGGTGAAAAAGGGTATCACCCTTGATCAGGCACGCAATGCGGTATTGTGCAGCAAGGAGACAGGCCTGAGGACCCATGCATCATTCATGGTAGGCCTGCCCGGAGAATCACCCGAGACCCTTGCCGATTCGCGTCGATTTGCCAAAGAGCTAGATATCGAGCATGGATATCACTTTCTTTCTCCGTTCCCCGGGACAACGGTCCGGGAAGAGATTGAGAACTATGACCTGGAGATCCTTACCGATGACTGGAATCTTTATGACGCCAACAGGGCTATCGTAAGCACATCACAGCTGACCCCCAAGGAAATGGATGACTTTGTCGAGGCCATCTGCAACGAGTATAAAGCCAAAACAGATGTAATGGAAGAACATTACCTGCAGGGCACATGTACGGATGAGGAATACTTCCTGATAGAGGGCTATTACAGAATGAAGCTCATCTATTCACTGCTTAGCGAAGATCTGATAGACGATATGCCCATTCTTCCAGCAGGTGAAAATGGCTCCGACGCTTCACTCATCAAAAGTATTGCCGATGTCACCAAGATGGATGCCCTATTTGTAGAACGCACCATAAAGAGCCTCATATCGTCGGGATACATCAAATATAAGGCTGAGAATGGGGGATTGAAATGGTTTTGGCCCCACAACAACCGCACCGACTTATCCCCAGTCTCTTAACGTCCTGATCTTTTCCGGCACCTCACCGTGCTTGAGCCTCTTGAGTATGCCAAGGGTATTAATCATGGGCAACTCCTCGAAC
>DSAD01000055.1 GCA_011372875.1 Deltaproteobacteria bacterium | reverse complement strand
TTCATGGGTAAATACCCCGGCTTTTGGCTGAACAAAGCTTATATAAAACTGGTTGGGCAGATAATCATATGTCTGCTTTTCACGCTCCATGGCTTTGATCTTTTCCATCACTTCAACGGGGATCCGGGGATCCACAGTTATGAAGCCTCTGGGGTTGCTCAGAAACAGTTTACGGTGCTCAGCATCCTCGATGGCTTCGGCAGCAACATCGAGGATATTTGTCGAGATAAGATCGTGCATCTCAAAGGGTGTCCCATCAGGATACGTGTGCTTGTCAATGCCGGAGAAGTTGAGCTGAACAAGGGACTGCGTGTATGATCTCGCATGAGAAGCGGCCCAGATATACGACAAAACCAGGGCCGCTACAACAAGGGCTGCAATCCACAGCTTACGTTTCCACAAAACCGAGAAAACCTCTGACAGATTTATCTCGTCTTCATAGTATTGATCCTGTTTTTCTTCAGCCATTCAGATCTCCCCCTAATAGTAATCTGTCAGCAATAATCTTTATAATCACCCTCACTGCCTTCTCCCTCCCGGGGAGAGGGTGTATATTTTGGGACTGTTGCAAATCTGTCATGTCTCTTGTCCTGATGGTTTCAGTCCGTCACGGTGCTTCTCGTATCTTTTTGAGCAGTGAGAACATACAAGGTTGTCATCAAGCCTGTTGCCGCACTCGCACATCCAGCCTATCTGCTTTGCAGGGTTGCCCACCATCAGGGCGTGGTCCGGCGCGCCCTTTGTCACCACTGCACCTGCACCGATAAAGGCAAATGAACCGATCGTATGTCCGCAGACAATAGTTGCATTCGCCCCAATTGTGGCGCCATTTTTCACCAGTGTGGGTCTCATCTCGTCCATCCTCGGGATGCCTGCCCGGGGATTGAACACATTGGTGAATACCATTGATGGGCCGCAGAATACTTCATCTTCCAGGGTTACCCCCTTGTAGACGGAAACATTGTTCTGAATCTTGCACCTGTCGCCTATGGTTGCACCCGGACCTATGACGACATTCTGGCCGATACTGCAGTTTCTGCCGATATGCGAGCCCTTGAGCACATGACTGAAATGCCAGATTTTCGTGCCCTCACCGACGACAACGTCTTCATCGATAAAACTCGAGGCATGATGGAAAAAGGTTTCCGCCTTTGTCTCCGACTCTTTCAGAAATACCTTTTTGCCGTTTTTGTTAAGGGAATCCTGGCTTGCTTTCAGGATCTTCAGCACCCTGATACCTTCTTCAGCGTCTGTTATCGGGTTGGCACGTGTTTCAATACATTCGATAAAATGGGCACATTCCGCCCTCAAGGGCTCGCTCTGTTCCACATCGACTTTCTTTGCATCCTTTTTGTCCGGGACTGGGATCCCGTTCTGCCAGTTAATATTGTGTGGGTAGAGAAGAAGTTTTTCATCCCAGTCAGCGGTGTCCCTGAAAACCGCCATGTTCTTGCTCCCCACGACAACGAGCATCTGCTCCTTGAAAGGATGCAGCCACGAGACAAACACATGGGCCTTGAGCCCGCTCGGAAACTCGAGATGGGTTGTTGTGACATCTGCTATCTTTTTATGCAGATAATTCCCGCCTGTTGCCATGACATATTCCGGCGCCTCGTTTGCCAGCGACAGGATCATGGAGATGTCGTGCGGCGCAAAACTCCACAGGATATCCTCTTCACGCCTGATCTTGCCGAAGCTGAGCCGGTTGGAGTAGATGTAGTGGATCCTTCCAAGTTCCCCCTGCCTGATAAGCTCTTTCAGCTTGATGAAAGCGCTGTGATACTGCAGGAGATGACCGACCATGAGTATGCGCGAGTTCTGCGCGGCAATGTCCTTGAGTTCCCAGGCATCGGCCACATCCAAGGCAAGAGGTTTTTCCACATACACATCCTTGCCGGAGAGCAGGGCCTCGCGGGCAAGAGAAAAGTGCATCTCTGCAGGCGCTGCAATGGCAACACCTTGAATATCATTATCAGCCAGGAGTTCCTGAAAATTTGAAATGCATTTTACCTCCGGATAGGTTCCCCTGAACGATTCCAGCACCTGCTTGCTGCTGTCGCAGATGGCACCGAGTGCTCCGAGCTGTGCATAGTTTCTGACAAGATTCTTGCCCCAGTAACCGGTGCCTACGACCGCAATCTGAATTTTATTTTGCTTGGTCAAAGAATAATCTCCTTTATCAATCTTGTCCGGGTCTTAAAGGTTTTAAGTGTTACGTTTTAAGTGTTAAGCAAAAAACCACATATTCCGTTTTATGCGTTGATCTCTCGATTGATTTTATTAGTGACTGTAGCATGTGTATCATTAACACCTGACACTTAAAACCTAATACAACTTTCTTATATACTCCTGATTACATCCGCTATGCGTATCTGGTCTTCTTCCCTCAGATATGGGTGCATGGGTAGCGAGAATATCTTTGCCGCCGTTTCCTCTGAAACGGCAAACTCTCCTTTGCTGTATCCCAGATAAGCATACGCGGTTTGCAGATGAAGCGGTGTGGGATAGTAGATTGCGGTCGGGATACCTGCACCCTTGAGGGCATTGAGGATCTCCATCCTTTTATCTGAGAGAACGGAATACTGCGCCCATGCGCTCATGCATCCTTCGGCAACAAACGGGCAGGTAATATGCTCGGATTTACCCAGCAGTTCGGTATACCTGTTGGCAACATGCTGCCTCATCTCGATCTCTTCAGGGAAGATATCGAACTTGGCAAGGAGTATGGCTGCCTGAAGCGTATCGCACCTGCCGTTGATGCCGATCCTGATATTGTCATATTTATCCGAGCCCTTTCCGTGAACCCTCACCGAGGTCAGTTTATTATACAGGACATCGTCGCTGGTAAAGACCATGCCGCCGTCACCATAGCATCCAAGAGGTTTTGCAGGGAAAAAGGATGTTGCTGCGATATCCGCTACATTGCATGCCATCTTCGCCTGATACCGCGCACCGAATGACTGCGCTGCATCCTCCAGGACAAACAGGTTTTTTTCTTGAGCGATTGTATTGATACGGTCATAGTCTGCACACTGCCCGAACAGGTCGACCGCTATGATACCTTTCGGATACAGTTTCTCATATCCCTTTGGCAGCGGATATTGGTTCGGATCTTTATTCTCAAGGGCAGCTATGGCCTTTTCAAGATGAACCGGGTCCATATTGAACGTTTCAGGGTCAATATCCACAAAAACCGGCGTGGCGCCAAGAAGAGAAATCACCTCGGCAGTAGCTACAAAGGTAAAGGGGGTGGTGAAAATGGCATCAGCGGGCCCAACATCATAGGCCATCAAGGCCATCAGAAGCGCATCGGTGCCGGACGAGCAGGAAAGGGCATGCCTGGCCCCTGCATAATGAGCGAGCCTTTCTTCCAACTCTCTGATCTCAGGACCCATGATATATTGGCCGTGCTGAAGTACACCTTTGATATTTCCCAGAATATTTTCATATATTCTCTGCTGCTGTGCCATTAAATCAATGAATTGCATTGCCGCTTTTCCTCCTTATTATGAACAAGGCTCCGCCACGATGGGTGAAATATTGTGTTGTAATTTGGCTGTTGTAATCTTCATAAAAAATAACTGATACAATTAAATCCAAAGATTCATATAACATAGCCACCAATAAATCAAGCCGTTGAAACATGTTTATTGGGATTTGATCATGGTGTTATCATTTGTTGAAGATAAAACATTACTTTGCCTGAATACAATGCATTGGGCAATTGGATAACATCTTGAAGGGATTAGGTTAATATTCAAGTATTTTTCTTTAGGCAACTGACTATACAGCTTTTAAACCCACATTTTACTTCAGGGGCAGCAGCGGTATAACGCTAAAACACCTGAACAATGTTTTACGGACATGCCCTGATCGCGCATGAAGGGGTTTCTACAGAACAGGGCCGAAGCTTCAACACTCCCTGCCCTATCATCCCCAACAGTGCAATATGGGTTTAAATCATTATCTCCAGGTCATCTATCGGGTATGACATGCATGCATGAATATAACCGAAATCCCTGTCGGATTTTCTGAGTTTCACCCCGGAGGGCTGATATACCTTCCCTGAGATAAGTTTGGTGCGGCACAGGCTGCACTCACCGGACCTGCACAGTGCCGGGATAACAATACCGGCTCTCTCAAGAGATATCATCAGGGGCTCGCATGCCCTTGCATCGATTGTCCTGCCCCCGCGAACAGCTACCTTGAATACCGCATCGGAACTCACGCCCTGCGGCCAGCCCGGCTGCCTGAAAACCTCCTTTGGAGGGCCGAACATTTCCACACGCACTTTCCTCGGCGGTATTCCTGCTGCAGCAATTTCCCGCCCGCAGAAGGTATACATGGCCTCAGGTCCGCAAAGGTAAAAGGTCCTGCTCGAAATATCACCGAGAAGCGATTTCATGAGTTCGGCAGTGATAAATCCGGTGATGCCCTGGTATCCTTCAGGCGGTGTAGATACAACCAGATCCCAGGTGAAATTTGCATGCATTCTGGAGCGCCTGCTCAGTTCATCACCGAAAATAACATCATCAGGATTGTCGCAGCCGTAAATGAGATGTATCCGCCTGTTCAGGTTCTTGTCTGTCACTTCCCGGATCATACTCATAAAAGGTGTTATTCCGCTGCCGCCTGCGATAAAAACAAGGTCATTCCCGTGAAAGAGAGGATTATAATAGAAATTCCCTGCAGGGCCGGTGCTTTCAAGAGAATCCCCGACATTGATATCATCCAGGAGATAATCCGATACAAAACCGTCTCCCACCCTTCTAACCGTTATGTCATAAAAGGCTGCCTGGTTCGGCGGCGATGAGATACTGTACGGCCTGCTGGTCCTGACCCCTCCAACCTCAACATATACATTGATATATTGACCGGCCTGAAATGGCGGCAGGCTGCCGTGTTTCGGGACAAGCCTGATGGTCTTTGTGGATGCAGTCTCCTCGATAATCTCTGATACTGAGAATTCTATTCGCTTGGGATGAAAGTTTTCGATAACCTGCCCGATATTTCCTTTCTGAGAGGAATAATCAAAACCGTATTTCCTCAAGATCTCAATATCTTTGAGTATCTCCTGATAGCCTTCGATATCCTTTACCACGTCTGAGAAAGCCATATCATTCCCTCCTTATTGCTGCTTGCGCATTGATTTCAAGATAGACCTTGCAGATGACCTGCCAGAGGTAAGGGTCGGCTGGAAACCGCCGCTACCCGCCCATGCACCGGCAAAGTACAGGCCCTGGATAAGCGACTTGTTAGACTGAAAATAGGTCGAATCCTTGGCATACTGATCAAACCCGTAGATTGCACCGCCTGGATGCCCGAGGTATCGAAGATGGGTCAGCGGCGTGGAGGCCTCTACCTCTTCTATGTGACTGCAAAACCCCGGGAATACCGTTTCAGCCAGATCGAGCAGGCCTTCGGCATATCGGTATTTGGCATCATAATACTGCGACGGGGGAATGGTATACCATGGATCTGCATACTGAAGTGCCACAATGGCTGCCTGGCATGTACCTGGAGGAGAGAAATCAGGATCAGAGACATCATAGCATGTCAGCAGTGAAACACCCTGCTGTTCGATGGTCTTCCATTTTGCAAAGGCACTGTCATAGTCCAGCGTGGTCGTAATGAAATTCGTGGTCTCCTTTATCCCGATATCTCCGGGCTCGCAGTCAAGTCCTGTATAAACAGTGAAAGCCGAAGGCCCGATGGATGAACTCTTCAGCACTTCGAGCTGCCTGGCAGGGATCTGGTCCCTTTCTATAAGATCAATGTAGGTATGAAGAGTGCTTGCATTCGACACAACATAGTCGCAGCTTATTGTATCACCATCTTCAGTTTCCACGCCGCGCACCCTGGCATCTGCCACAACAATCTTTTGTGCACCGCAGTTAAACCTGACATCGCCCCCGCACAACAGATATTCATCCAACAAGGCGTTCGACATTGCCTGGGACCCGCCTTTCAAGTGATAGGGCTTGAATTCTATGTAGGCGAACAGCATGATGGCAAATTCACCAAACGGCATGGAAGAAGGGGGAACGCCCACATATGACCAGTATATACTGAGAACCGCCTTGAGCAGAGGGTCGGTAAAATATTCATCCAGGATATCCTGCAGGTTCTTGAGCGTATATTTAAAATACAGCGGGTATTTTTCCTTTGAGATCTCCGGATCATGAAAGAAGAGCCCCTGGATCATCTGCATGCTGTAGCTGTACACGAGGTCAAAGAACTTTGGTATGGCATCCTTTTCCTTGGGAAACCTTGCCTGCAGTTCCTTGATGATAGAATCCCTCTCGCATGGAAGCGTAATATCGAACTCACCGGGTATTACCACGCGATAGAGGTTTTCCATCTCAACAAACTCCAGCCTGTCCATCACACCCATTTCACCGAGAATGGACCGAAGCGGCCCAGGGTTTTCAGAAGAACCCATGCCGCTGAGCTGATGAAGGGCAACCTCGAACTCGAATCTTCCCCTCACGAAGCTTGTCGCACACCCCCCTGGAACATTGTGCCGCTCGAGAAGCAGCACCTTCTTTCCCGCCCTGGCAAGAGTGACAGCAGATGTCAGCCCGCCATTGCCTGCCCCGATCACCACTACATCATACTCAGACATGATAACCCCCCTGTCCTAATGATTTATGTTAAAGTATCACTTTAACCTTTAAAAT
>DSAD01000126.1 GCA_011372875.1 Deltaproteobacteria bacterium | reverse complement strand
TGCTCTGTTTCATTGTGAAGATGCAATAATAGAGATTGTTTCATTGTTCGACACGAAGAGGGCATTTTACCATTTCTACTCGACATCACCGTACATGCCCTTTTGTATAACTTACACTATCTGTTTTATGAGGTGGAAACCGTATGTCACATATCAGTATTATCAGAAGATCCTTTTGTGTTTTCATCATCCCTGCGTTTTTCCTGGTTCTGCTCAGCGGCTGCGGCGGCAGCAGCGACAGCGGATATCTCATACCTCCCAAGGTATCGGAGGAGGAGATTCTCCAAGGGATCTTCGTCGATTCACCGGTTTCGGGTGTTACCTACATAACGCCAGAACACCGGGGCACCACAAATATCGATGGAATCTTCGACTATGAAGAAGGCGAGACCATCACCTTTCTCATAGCCGGGATCGTGCTGGGCAGGACTTTGGCAAAGGATGTGATTACCCCTCTTGATCTTGTTGACAACGCAGAAGATGTAACCGATACCGCTGTCACGAATATCTGCAGACTTCTCCTGTTCCTGGACACTGACGGTGACCCGGATAACGGTATAGCCATACCCGAAGACCTAACCAGACAGCTTGCAGGACCAGGTTTTAAACCACAGGATATTGATTTTTCGGATCCGGGCTTTGATGATAACCTGAACATAAAAACTCTGATAATAAAGTTGAATCAAGCAGGTGTCTTTGATGAAGAAGAGCGAACATTATGTACGCCTGAATTTGCGCAGGAACATCTCGCTGAGACACTCCTTCTTTATGGGCTGGTAGATCTGGAACCTGTGGCAGGAATTGTGTTTCCTGTTGTAAACTTAAACTTAACCTCCCCCACCAGAGACTAGGTATATTTCCAGGGTGGCCGTTAAGGCCGGGTGGAACCATCACCGTATATGACCGGGGAAAGAGGCTTTTCATATGCAAAAAGCACGAGGTTGTCATGCCGTATGACATGGATATCATAAAGGTTGAAAACCCCTATACGGTCTTCCCTAAAAGCATGAACAGGGTAAGCCTTATAAGCATCGACAGAAAGGGCCGGAAAATCATGGTTACAGATCAGAGAGGCGAAAGACAGCTTTACAGCAGCCGGGGTATCCCTGAGTTGAATATCCCCTGAACTTTATTTTGTATTCACCCTCACCCCTGCCCTTTTACTCGAGGGAGAGGAGATATCCTCACCCCGAACGAGGCCCGAGAACTTCCCGCCCTCTCTCTCGAAGGATAGAGGGATCTCGTCGGCCTCCCCCACTATCGTGAAAAGAGACTTGGGTATTCTTGCCTTTTGACGAGATCATCAAAAATGACTTTCCAAAAAAGGCTATAGCACGTATAAGATATAGACCCTGTGGGAGCGGCTTCTAGCCGCGATTCACCAGTATATGCAATAAGCTATTATCGCGGCTGAAGCCGCTCCCACAAAACGTCTTACTGTCAGGCCCGACTGATAGAAAGGAAAAATGACTATGACTCAAGATATCAATTATACCGATTGGACCGAACGGATCGTATCATGTGAAGAGGCATTGAAGAGCATTGTACCCGGCATGAAGATCTTCCTCGGAACCGGTGTTGCCGAGCCCAGAACAATTGTGAAGTGCCTCATGGCATCGAACGCCAACAATCTTCAGGATCTAGAGCTGATTCAGCTGGTAAGCCTGGGCGATGTCGTTACCATGAAAGAGCTTCAGACGCAGAAGTTCCGGCTCAAGACCTTTTTTTCCGGCTGGGTTGCAAGCGATGCCATAACCCAGGGCTATGTAGACCTTATACCGAGCCGTTTTGCCAGGGTGCCAGGCCTGATCGAATCGAAACAGCTCCCCATAGACGCGGCTTTCATCCAGATCACCCCGCCCAATGAGGCGGGCTACTGCAGCCTCGGCCTCGCAGTGGATGTCGCCCGCCAGGTCATGGAACAGGCAAAGATCGTTATCGGCGAGATCAACACGCAGATCCCCCGTACCTTCGGCGATACATTTGTTCCTGTAACGGAATTCGACATTCTTGTGCGCTCGGAGGACCCGCCGATCTATTTCCAGCGCTGGCCGGTGGACGAGGTGTTCGACCAGCTGGGCGCCAATATCGCCTCTGTAATCGAAGACGGCAGCTGCCTGTGCTTCTCCATCGGGCCGATTTACGAGGCCATGAGCAGGCATCTTGTGCATAAGCGCAATCTGGGTATTCATACGCCGTTTTTCACAGACGCGCTTATGGATCTCGTGAAAAGCGGGGCAGTGACCAACCGCAACAAGGGGGCATTCAGGGGAAAGTCGCTCACATCGTATGCTTTCGGGTCAAAAGAGCTCATGACATGGCTGGACAGGAACCCCATGGTGGAGTTCCAGGGCATAGACACGGTATTCAACCCGGTGCAGATCGGCCGCAACCCGCGATTTGTCACAGTTATTCCGGCACGAAAAGTGGACCTCTCAGGCAGGGTCGCCATGCATACAGGCAAAGGCAATGTTGCAACAAGCCCTGGAGAGGCTGTTGATTTCATCAACGGAGCGGAGCTCTCCCCAGGCGGATGCGCCATCTTTGCGCTTCCCAGCAGAAACCGCATGGGTCAGGGCAATATCCGGCTGTCTGTAGAGAATTTCCCGAATCTTTTCAGCCTGCGCGAATCAGTGGATATGGTTATCACGGAACACGGTGTTGCCAATATGCGGGGAAGGTCTGTGCGAGAACGTGCGCAGGCCCTCATCGATGTTGCACACCCTTCCGACAGGTTCGCCCTGTTCGAAGAGGCAAAACATGAGCGCCTCCTGTACCAGGACCAGATCTTTATTGCCGAGCGTTCAAACCTCTACCCCGCCGAGATTGCCTCAAAACATACCTTCAAGGAGAATATCGAGGTCCGTTTCAGGGCGATCAGGCCTTCGGACGAGGAAGAGATGCGCAGACTGTTTTACCGGTTTTCCGATAAGACCGTATATTACCGCTATTTCAGCCCGATCAAGGTCATGCCCCATGCAAAGATGCAGCAGTATGTGAATCTGGACTGCAACAAGGGACTGTCCATCGTCGGCCTTACCGGTCCGCCCGAGCAGGAGCACATCATTGCCGAGGCCAGGTTTGTCAAGGACAGAAACCGGCCTTATGCAGATGTGGCCTTTGTGGTGGAAGAAAAATACCAGGGCATAGGCATCGCGACATACCTTTATGACAAACTTATAACAGCTGCCAAAGAACGCGGCTTACACGGATTTACAGCAGATGTGCTCGCATCGAACAAGCAGATGCTCAAGGTCTTTGAAAAGGGCAGATACCCTATTCATGCAAGCCTTGCTGAAGGAGCATATGAACTGACCATACCGTTTGATGAGAAGAAGTGATTTTCAGGGATGCTCGGGGTTCAAGGCACTAGGCAATAGGCGCTAGGCAGTGTTTATTTTGAATTTCGGATTGCGAATTTCGAATATAAAGAACAAGAAAACCCGTTAACGATCTTCACAAGAGCATTTTCAGATGCGACATTAAGAGGGGTCAAGTACATCCAGGAGGAATAAACCTTGTTGGAGCGGCTTTAGCCGCGATTTCGCATCGTTCGGTGAAAATAGCATCGCGGCTAAAGCCGCTCCCACAGAGCAATGCTATATGTTAATATTAAGCATAAGGGCCTTATTTGACCGCAAAATGTGGGATAAATCAGACTTGACAGTCTCGCAAAAAGTCAGTTTGTAAGAATTTGCAACCAATAATATCATATAGTTACAAGTATCAAAAGTGCCTATTCCGGACTTTTTGCGAGATCATCAGACTTTTCTTTTCAATTTCGAATTTCGCAATTCCATATTCGAAATAATTTCATCTCATATCCAGTGCCAACGCGCCCAATGCCAGGCGCCTAGTTTTCGACAGCCTCGAGCTGTCTGTCGAAATCAGCACTCAGCTTCTCATGGCTGTTCGTCAGTTCCTCAAGTTCCTCAAACAGGCTGTTGATGGTCTCGTCACAGGTGTGAATGGCCTGGGATATCTCAACGATCTTGAGCCCATCGGAGTTCTCGGATGCCTTCTGCATTTCCGCGTGCAGGTTTTTGAGCCTTGCCTCATTATCCACTATCCCGGCTTCTACAACGGCAATACGCTTTTCAAGAGGATTCAGGATCTTTGAGCGCTGTGTAATAATATCTGCACGCATCTTCCGCAAGGCCTTCTTGTCGAGGCGGCCTTCCGTATCGATTGCAGCTTTGGTCTTGCGAACCGTGGCGATGCGGTCGTCTTCATCTCCCCACCCTCCTCTTTCAAGAAAACGCTGATAACCCCCCTCGAACACCTCTATGGTGTCATGATAGAATATGATGAGCCTCTCTGCCAGGGCATGCAGAAACATCTCGTTATGCGTTACCATTATGACCGCCCCTTCGAAGCTGTCGATTGCAGCCAGCAGGGCATCGCTCGATTCCATATCCAGGTGGTTTGTTGGCTCGTCCAGAAGGAGCACATTCACAGGGGTCACAAGGATCTTGGCCAGCATCACCCTGCTCTTTTCTCCGCCCGAGAGCACTTCTATCCTTTTAAGTGCATTGTCTCCCTCGAACATCATGGAGCCACAGATGTTCCTGGCCTTCTGATGATCTACGTTGCTGTGAGAATAAATGACCTCTTCTTCAACGGTTCTCGAATCTATAAGCGTCTTCAGATTGGTCTGTTCAAAGACCCCTTTGACGGTTTTCGGGTTCCATATCACCTCACCGTTTTGAGGCCGCAGCTGCCCGGAGAGCAGACGGAGCAGGGTTGTCTTGCCTTTTCCGTTCGGGCCGACAATGCACACCCGTTCTCCCGGCCTTATTGTAATATTGAAATCCCGGATCAGTTCCATTTCCGGATCATAGGAAAAACCAAGATCTTTGGTGCTTACCACATATTTTCCGATAAACGGCGCATAATTGAATGAAAATTCCAGGTCATTGATCTTTACGAGCCTGTCCCTGCGCTCCATCTTTTCAAGGGTCCTTATACGGGACTGCACAAGCCCTACCAGCCTGGCCTTGGCCCTGAACTTGGTAATGAAGAGTTCCACTTCCTTTCTTCTTCTCTCGTCATTGACCCTTGTTTTTTCATAGATCTCTTCTTCCTGGACAATCTGGTCATAGAATTTTTCCGTATTCCCGGGGATTTTCTTTATCTTTGCGCGGTGAATACCCATGGTATGGGTTACGATCCTGTCCATGAAACTCCTGTCATGGGTTATGAGGAGAAGTTCATGGGGCCACTCAAGAAGGAACCTCTCTATCCAGCGGATCGAGGTGATATCCAGATAGTTTGTAGGTTCGTCCAGGAGAAGAAGGTCCGGATCGGAAACCAGTACCTTGGCAAGGTTGAGCCGCACCTGGTATCCGCCGGAGAATTCACCCGGATGCCGCTGCATGTCGTGAACAGAGAACCCGAGCCCGGTAAGAACCTTTTCAACCTTCCAGTGATGCTCTTTCTGCAGTGCAGGCAGGCCTTTCATGCCCTCTTTCAGCAGTGTATCCTCGGTAAAGTCCAGATGCTGCCTGACATAACCGATACGATAATTCCTGGGGATGAGAATATTGCCCTCATCAGGGGTTTCTTCGCCGATAATGAGCCGCAGAAGGGTGGTCTTGCCGTGACCGTTTCTCCCTACAAGACCTACACGTTCCCGGTCGTTGATCTTGAAGCCGACCTTTTCAAACAGCACCTGTCCCGCATAACTCTTGGAGAGATTTTCTACGCTGATCATGGTATATTTCTTATCTCAACACCATCTTCAGATACGGCCAGTAACGGTCCATATCTTCAGGTGTTTTTATCCTGCTGAAGATATGCATTCTCAGCTTTGAATAGATGAAGTTGTGTTTTTTAAGCGAACGCATGTGGGAAGAACTGTTCATCTCCTTTGCAAACCTCTCGGATACTTCCTTTGACCATGTTCCGGACCTTATTGCACGTGCACCCAGTTCTCCCGCGGTATACCCGATCATAAATGATGTCTTGATACCACTGCCTCCCCGTGCCTGGACGTGGCCCAGGGCATCACCGGCCATGACAAGGCCGGGCACAGGACATATATCAGGCAGCATGCCACCCATGGGTATCCTGGTCCTGAGTGAATAAGATGAATTTCCGCCTGCAATGCGCTCTCCGAACAGGGGATGTGCTTTTGAGAATTCATAGAATGAAAGCCGCTGTTCATTACCGCGGATCGCATTTAAAAGAATGATTTCCGCTTCTGTGCCGGCCCTGGGGAAGATGGTCCCTATGGTAAGTCCGCCTCCTCCCAGATAAAAATAATACTCGAGCCTGTCCGCAGGCCCTCTGTATCCCTGGATGATCCTCTTATAAACAGGCAAATCGATCGTCGAACGGTCAATCCCTATATATCTGGATGCAGGATCATCACAGCCGCCGCAGGAGAAGACGGCCTTTGCACGAAGATCTTCTTGTGTAAACCCTCTAACCATTGCTTTGACCCCGGATACAGTGTCTACATCTTTGAGAAACGAGGACACTGTAGCGCCTGTCCATATCCGTACCCCGGCAGAGGCAACAATCTCGGCCATGGAAACAATAAAATCCTGCCAGTTGATAATATTGTTCGGATTGCTGATGACCCTGTTTACCTGGTTTAGTTCGGAATGCGAGAAGTAGGTCCTTTTGCAGATCTTCTTGATTACCTGCTTCTCAAAAAAACCGTTCCCTAAGACAGCATCCATATC
>DSAD01000046.1 GCA_011372875.1 Deltaproteobacteria bacterium | reverse complement strand
GAATATATTCGGATATCCGAAGGTGTTGCATATCTGTATGGTAGATAGTAGTATATTTCATTCAGATGATACGTAAGCTGATTGCGGCTGTGCCTTCCGGTTATCTTTCCGGTCAGGATAAACACAGGTATCTGTTGTATGCGAGGAGGTGATATGAAGATTGCACTGTGTCATTATTCCTGTCCCCCGCATGTCGGAGGTATAGAGAGTCTTGTTGAACAGCAGGCCCTTGCGCTGAAGAGAGACCACCACTTTGTCAAGGTTATTGCAGGAGCCGGAAACAAATTCTCTCCTGATATCGATGTGGACATCAACCCTATGTTGAGTTCCGGAATAATGGGCATGTATTGGGACAGGTCTATGAACGATCAAGAAAAGATGATGGAGCCCCAGGTCAATTCCATCATGGAATTTCTCGAATACTCACTTGCTTCTTTTGACCTGCTCATAGTCCACAACGTGCTTGTCATGCCCTATAATCTTCCGCTTACCCATGCAATCCTTCGCATCGCACAAAAAGGGGCTGTCAAGGTTGTGAGCTGGAACCACGATTCCCTGTTCTTTGACGAGGCTCAAAGGAATGCGTGTCCTGCATCCTGGGAGGTGCTCAGGCATGCATCGCCCTATGTGCGTTATGTGTGCACAACCCAGGATCACAAGCAGTCGTTTGAAGAACTCTATGGACGGCATATCGATATCGCAGTGATACCTTGCGGAATATCCATTGCCGATTTCATAAGGCTTCAGTCCGTGACTTATCTGCTGATGGATGAGAAAAGACTCTATGAAACGGATATGATCCTTCTGCATCCTGCCATGTTTCGTCCTGACAAGAATATAGAGTTCAGTATCGAGGTAATAAAAGCGCTTATACGTAAAGGGGTGAATGCGGTTCTCCTTCTCACTGCTGTTATGGACCCGCATGATCCCGTCAGTGTCGAATGTCATGACCGGATAAAAAGGATCTTACGCAGGGATGAACTCTCCGGACAGGTGTTGTTCGTATCGGAGTTTGTACATCGGCATACCTCTTCACCGGTCGTATCCACAGCAGTGCTTAGGGATCTTTACAAGCTGTCCGATATTCTCATAATGCCTAATATCAGGAATGGTTACGGGACCTCTCTGCTCGAGGCTGCTATTTCGCGGCTTCCCATCGCCTGTTCCGATATCCCGGGTTTTCGACGGCTGCTTGGCGACAACGGGTGCATGTTCGCCCTTGAAGAAGGCCCTGATGTGGCAGCCGAGAAGATCTGCCTGCAAGTATCAGCCTGTATAGGCAGCATATTCAGAATGGTTTTTCGTGACTACAACTCGGAGCACCTGTACCGTACAAAGATGCTTCCGCTGCTGCAGGACATTATGAGATCCTGAATCCTCACTTATGGCTCTGTAGAGGCCTTCATGAGCTTTTTCACAGCGGTCTCGATCTCTTCGAGATTCTCGGCAGTAAGGATAAAGACATAATCGTTTCGTGAAGATGATGCAGGTGCGGTGCCACTGTCTTTTGCATAGAGAGAAAGCACGTAATCCCTGGTACCCGAAGAAAGCACGATAGTGTTCTCAGGGCTGCCCATCTCATCCTTTTGTCTTCCCTCGATATATTCCTTGCAGCTGAGCGTACTCAGCCTGTTCAGGAGATTGTCCATGGTTTCTTTTTCTGCCGGAGAGCCGTCCTGGTTCTTCCACTGAATATCCATTGCAGTGGCTTGCGTGTTCTGCTGTGGATCGTCACGAGGGACATCTTCGCGGTTAATGGTCGTAAACGTACCTGCCGCAGCAATCTTCACGGATTGGATCTCACCCTTGTTGAATGCCAGGACCTGCTTGTCCCTGATATCCGCGGATGTATGTTCAAAGTCTTTCCTGAAGCTGCCTTTTGCATGATAAACCCTTTCATCGCCTGCCGGTCTGATATAGGTATGCTTGTATGTGGCTGCAGTCTTTCCGATATCGAATTCCCGCACAGGGGAAGAGCCTGCATATGCCTTGACAGTAATCCTGCTTTCTTCATCCAGTTCATACAGCAGATAGTTTCTGGATTCGGAGACCATCTCTGTTATGGAAAGGTCCTTGAGTACAGCGAGCATTGCCTCAACCTTCTTTGCGTCCACCGGGTAATCACCGGGTTGGAGATACCATGCTTCATCTTTTTTAACGAGTGAAAGGCCCTGGTCTTTAGAAGAGATCTCCATTCTTGTTAATTCACCCGGAACGATATGTGGCACTGCAGGCAGTTCGTAGTGAAGGCGGTCTGTACTCTTGAAATAGAGATATCCTGAGAGTGCAAAAATAATCAAGATGAGAACAAGGTATTCTTTCTTTATCTTCATGGTCTACCTCTGTCGCTGAAATTTCAGCTCTATGTGTTTTTTTCTCATGTGCCTTCTTACCCACATCAGCAGTCCGATGACAACTACGATGACCGGCAGGCCGATGATATTGAGTGACTTGATAAAGGTCTTTGTGCCGGCATCTGTTTCTGTAAGCGGGTTGAAGGTCAATATCTTGGAGCGCATCAGGGCAATATCCTGCCTGTTGTTGAGCACGTCGAGTATATTCATCACAAACATGGCATTGGGGCTTGCCCCTTGAGCATCCAGGACATTGTTTTTCAGAACCTCTGATGTGGAGACCAGGATTATCTTTGCCCCTGACGAGGTTGAGATGAAATCTCCTGTGCCTGTGATGCCGGGAAGCTCCGGTGAAGGCCCACCTTCGTTCTGCGTCTCATCTTCTGCCTCCTGCCGGGGTCTCTCCGGAATGGGCTTGCCCGTGAAATAGCTGGCGAAGCGGCCTTCGAGGCTATAGGCTAGCGGCATGCTCTTCATTTCGTCATCGATTGCAGGCGGCCTCATGTACATGGGATTGAAGTTTATGTTGTCTCTCATCTCCCATGAGCGCTCTGACGACGAGAACAACCTGTGTGCCTGGATATTGTGTTCTTTAAGACGTACCTCGTCGATCTCGACAGGTGATACCTTGACCATGATCAGACCTTTGATGTTTTCCATGAAAGCTATATCATTGTTTATGAACTCGCGCTGGATGATCGGTGCAAAGTAGAGGTGCTGTTCACCCCCGCCGTACTGTTGAGGAAGGCGCTGCTTGTACGAGTTCTCGTCCAGGACGATGGATCTCCTGATCCGCACCCCGTAGCTGTCCAGGAGCTTTTCCAGCCCCGTGTCCAGGGGGATGTACTGGGGAGGCTGCTGCTGGTATGGGTTCTGACTCGGCATCTGGATCTCTTTGAACGAATCCATGAATATGGCCAGGTTCATGCCGCGCATCAGAGCCTGGTCTATCTGGAACAGCTCATAGTCGCTGAATTCCTCGGTAGGTCCGGCAATGATCATGCATCCCAGGCCCTCGGGTATCCCGTCTTCTGCAAGCGCTACGTCTTTCAGCCGGTAGCTCTTTGACGCCAGTTCGGAAAAGTGTGATATTGCCTCTGTGTTCTGACTGCCGGGCATGGCGAATGTCTCGAGAGTTCCATGGTCTGCAAGATACCCTATGTCCTCGTTGATGCCGATGAGCAGTTCCAGGCTGCTGGATATCATGTCTTCGAGATCGTCGGGGCCTGCGAGCTTGTACTGTGTTCCGAAAAGCGGCACCCGGAAGACATTCAGTATGGGCAGCAGGGTTGAATTGTCGCCATGTTCCATTACAAGGCCGATCACCCCTTTGCCTGCGCTGATACGGCCGTTGTCGATATCCGGCCATTGAAGTTTCATCAGGTTGTATTTTTCAACGAGTTCATCCATCTCCGATTCATCTGCAGGAGCTTTGAAAGAGTATGAAAGCTTCCCGTACATGGTTTTTGCCAGATCGGTTACCAGGTTCTTTACGGTGTCCGCAAGGGTGTCAATCTCGTTTAACTGCATGTATGGCGCAACCAGCCTCAGCGACGGGGAAAGATAGAGCTTTACCTGCACGGGTTTCTCCAGGTTGATCAGTGCACTGATTTTGTTGTTGAGCTTCCGGATTGACATGGTGAGATTGTATTCCAGGCCTTCGGTGCTGGAAATGGTGGATATGCGCTCGACCATGTCTCCATGGATGATGGCAAGGCCCATGTATGCCTTTTTGAACTTAACCTCGTCCTGCTCAAAGGCCTGGATCTGTATCGGGTATATCCCGTAGTCTTCCGCCAGTTTGCGGTTCTCCATATTCTGCTGCGAACCTCCTTCGCCCTCTGCAGTGACGTCGAAGAACCGGTAGTTGAAATACCTGTTGGAGTGCAGGGCATATTCCGCGAGCAGGTCCTTGAGGTAGCGTTCGATTGTGTTGTATGGGGCTGGCAGGTTCCTGGTGAAGAATACATTGATGGTCAGAGGCTCTGAAAGAGTTGAAACAGTCTCTTTGCTGACTCTGGAAAGCGAATACACCTTGTTTCCGGTAAGATCGAGCCTGGCGAACATGGTGATACCAACGATGTTGATCAGCACGATCACCAGGATATAGAGGGCGAACTTGATATATCGCGATGTGTTTTTGTCTCTCATGACAATCTCCTTATCTCTTTTCCTGCAGCACAAGATGAGAGCCGTAAAGTGCGATAAAGATCACACTGAAGAAATACACGATATCCCGGGTGTCGATAATGCCTTTTGAGATGTTCTCGAAATGAAACCCGGCGCCCAGATAGCCTACGACTTCGACCATGGATGCCGGGAAAAAAAACAGCATCTTGTCGATAAGCGTGAGTGTAAAACAGATGACCATGCCCACGATGAAAGCGATGATCTGGTTGCGTGTCATGGATGAGGCGAATATTCCCACAGCGCAGAAAGCGCCCCCCAGAAGTATGGCCCCGGTATAGCCGCCGATAATCGGCCCCCAGTCGAGATCGCCGATGAAAGAGATGCACACGGCATACGACAGTGTAGGGACAAGCATGATCGCAACAAAGGCGACCCCTGCCAGGAATTTACCGATGATCACATCGCCCAGGCGAACCGGCAGTGTCAGCAGCATTTCGTAGCTTCCTGCATGGAGCTCTTCGGAGAACAGCCGCATGGTGACAGCAGGGATCACAAAAGAGAAGATAATGGGCAGGAGGTTGAAGAAATTGCGCATGCTTGCCTGGCTGTAATAAAAGAAGGTTGCATAAAAGAACCATCCTGTCACGAGAAGGAAGATGCATATTACTATGTATGCTATGGGTGATAGGAAGTAGTCCTTGAGTTCTTTGCGGAATATGTTTATTGCCTGGGACATGTCATTGCTCCTTTGTCAGTTCGCGGAAGATCTTTTCCAGCGACTTGCCTTCCTGGGAGAACTCCACCAGTATCCAGTCTGTTTCCTTGATGGCCTGGTATACGGGTCTCCTGATATCATCATTGCCCGAGGCACAAAGCCTTATCCGGAGTTCGTCGGCACTGGTCGAGGCGATCTGTTCCATATCCGTTATGCCGACGATAGAGCCGAGTCTTGCCCTGACCGAATCGATATCCGCATTGACAAGGCTTATGTCGATGGTCTTTTCCTGCCCCGATGCCTTTTTCAGTGCCTCGGTACTGCCGTCCGCGACAATACATCCGTGATCGATGATAACGATCCTGTCGCAGGTCGCTTCTGCTTCGCTGAGGATATGAGTGGAAAGGATAATGGTCTTTTCCTTGCCTATACGTCTTATGATATCCCTGATCTCAACGATCTGGTTCGGATCGAGCCCGGAAGTCGGTTCGTCCAGAACCAGGATCTCGGGGTCGTTCATCATGGCATGCGCCAGGCCGACCCTCTGTTTCAGTCCCTTTGAAAGCTCGCCTATGGCCTTGTGCATGATGTCGTTCAGGCCGCACAGGTCTGCAAGCTCTTGAATCCTTGCCATTCTTGCCTGACCGCTGATACCCCGCACCCTTGCAACATAATCGAGATAGTCAAACACCAGCATGTTATGGTACAGGGGCGCGGATTCCGGCAGATATCCGATGAGTCTCTTGATGGCGAGCATATCATCTTGGGTGGAAAGGTCTTTGATGTTGATGTCCCCGGAAGTGGGCAGCAGATACCCTGTTATCATCCGCATCGTGGTGGTTTTGCCGGCGCCGTTGGGGCCGAGCAGGCCGGTGATCTCCCCCTTGCTGATATCGAGGTCGATCTGATCCACCGCGCACAGATTCCCGTAATATTTAGTAAGTTTTTCCACATGGATCATGTCATATCCTCCCTATCCCAAGCCATGATGTTTGTATCATGCATAGTAATAACGTCATGGCATTGCCATGTCTATCAAAAGAATCTTAGATAAAGAAAAAATCCCGTTGTTTGTCAAGCACTGATTGATTATCTGATTGATTATCCGTTTTATGCGGAAAATACAAAGCCAGATATTCCGGCCTGCTGGTCAAAACAAGATAATGAACTATGCTTGAGCACGTTGCTGGGAAGCAATACCCCCCCCGAGGGGAACAGATCATTCGCAGCAATCTGCAGTCGTTGAGCATCTGGAGATATACATAGGTGAGCAGAGATGGCCCACAGTTCTTTCACGGCTATTGCCATGAGTGCGCCAGGGAGTTTCTGGAAGAGGGCGGGTATGATCACACGTAGGCCGGGCCATGCAGAACCAGAGGGTCTACAGTGCATCATTCAGGAGATGTTCCGCAGTATTTCCGGCAGAAATCCGCGGTGATCCTGCGCAGATCAGGGCTCAGATACTGATAGGCCTTCGAAGAGATTTCCCTCGGTACACCGCCGTAGAATGCCTGAGCGATACCGCCTGTAATACAGGCAAGGGT
>DSAD01000117.1 GCA_011372875.1 Deltaproteobacteria bacterium | reverse complement strand
TGTCTGTTCCAGGGCTGGTCATAGACAATGGGGGTAATCCCCTGGGCTGCAAGCAGGTTGCAGGTATCGAGACGGTCATCGATGAAATAGGTTATCTCCTGTTTCTTGAGTGCCGGCAGCTTGGAGGTGTTTTCACCGGTTGCCAGTACCTCTATGGAATCAGGATGTATCTGCGGCATAAACTTTTCGAACCACATTTCGACCGGTTCGCTTACAGGGCGTGCCGTAACAAACAGCAGACGTGTTGTCCTGGCGATTCTGGCAAGTACGTCAGCAGCCCCCTTGTTCGGCTTCAGATCGAGTTCATGGGGGTAGAAGGTCAGTGCGTCGATGATTTTCGTGGCATGCTCGAAATTCATATTCACGACATCAATGAATTCATAGCTTGTAATCATCTCATAATCGATATCCACGGCATAATCCGACTTTGCGATCTGGATGAACAGCCTGAATGTGTCTGCAACAACACCGTCGAAATCAAAGGCGATCCGGCTGGGCGGTATGTTCCTGATGGTTTTATTCATGTCTTCCCCTTTGCAGTTCACAGGTATTATCACAATGATGTCTGATAGGCAAAGGGGTCTTGTCCCATGGTTGACGATTCATTTCTGATACCCCGTAAGCTTGCAGCTCTCACATTCTTGGTCCTCGCCCTGGGGGGGAGAGGATAAAGGTGAGGGTGGTATAAAATCGATTTTTGATACCTCGCAAGCCTGCGGCATGGTATTACATGTAAGCTCTACAGCGGGCTGAAAAACCAGTTGACAAAAGGAGAAGATACAGGATAACCACTTCCCTGTTACAGGCACGTAGCTCAGGGGGAGAGCACCACCTTGACGCGGTGGGGGTCCAGGGTTCAAATCCCTGCGTGCCTACCATTTTCTTTATGGAGAATATATGCCCCAGATAACCGTAACCGTGGATGGGAAGGCAATAGCCACGGATGAATCAACCATCAAGGATATAATCAAAAATAAGCGAACAATTGCAGCCAGGGTGAATGGAAATCTGGTAGATCTCTCGTTTCCTCTCGCAGACGGGCTTGCTATTGAAACCATTGATATGGAATCCGATGAAGGAGTACACCTTATCAGGCATTCCACATCACATATAATGGCAGAGGCGGTCAAGCTGCTGTTCCCGGATGCCAGGCCCACGATCGGACCGTCCACACAAGACGGTTTCTATTATGATTTCGACCGCGACGATTCCTTCTCTTTAGAGGACCTGGAAAAGATCGAGAAGAAGATGCAGGAACTGATCGAACTCGATGCCCCCTTTGTCAGGAAAGAGATGAAAAAGGATGAGGCCGTATCCTTCTTCAAGGAAAAGGACGAGCCGTACAAGGTTGAGATCATCAACGACCTTGGCGATGAAGGCGAAAAAGTCTCTCTCTACGAACAGGGCTCTTTCGTGGATCTGTGCAGAGGTCCTCATGTCCCGTCCACCGGTTACATCAAGGCATTCAAGCTCCTGAGCGTTGCAGGCGCATACTGGAGGGGCGACGAGCGCAACAAGATGCTCCAGCGCATATACGGGACCGCATTCAGCACACCCAAGGCACTCAAAGTGTATCTGAATTTCATTGAAGAGGCCAAGAAGCGCGATCATCGCAAGATAGGTAAAGAGCTGGAACTCTTCATGCAGTCCGATGAGATAGGTCCGGGCATGATTGTGTACATGCCCAAGGGCGGAAGGCTCAGGACATTGATCGAAGATTTTGAAAAAAAGATCCATTTCAAGAAAGGTTACGATATTGTCTATGGCCCCAGTATCCTGAGGGGGAAGCTGTGGGAGACCTCGGGCCACATGGATAACTACAAGGAAAACATGTATTTCACCGAGGTTGACAACCAGATCTACGGCATAAAGCCCATGAACTGCCTTTCCCACATCCTGATATACAAGTCCAAGATGCGCAGCTATCGGGATCTGCCGCTGAGGTACTTTGAGCTGGGCAATGTTACCAGGCATGAAAAGTCAGGTGTGATTCACGGGCTGATGAGGACCAGGCAGTTCACCCAGGACGATGCACATATATTCTGCCGGCCCGATCAGCTCATCGATGAGATCACAGCCATTATAGACATGGTCGAAGAGGTCATGGCGGTCTTCAAGTTCGAGTACGAAATGGAGATCAGCACCCGTCCCGGGAAGTCAATCGGTTCGGACCAGGACTGGGAGATGGCGACCAATGCGCTGATCGATGCGCTGAAGAAGAAGGGGCTGCCTTTCGATATCAATGAAGGAGACGGGGCCTTTTACGGACCGAAGATAGATGTGAAGATCAAGGATGCCATAGGCAGGTCCTGGCAGTGCGCGACCATTCAGTGCGATTTCTCACTGCCTGAGCGGTTTGAGATGAGCTTTATCGGCGCGGACGGAGAAAAGCACGCCCCGGTTATGCTGCACCGTGTCATCCTCGGGTCTATCGAGCGGTTCATCGGCGTGCTCATAGAGCATTATGCAGGTGCATTTCCTGTGTGGATAGCCCCTGTGCAGGCTGTTGTCATGTGCATTACCGATGCGCAGGCAGAGTATGCATCCTTGGTTGCCGATACATTGAGAAACAATGAGGTCCGGGTAGAACTCGATACGAGAAACGAAAAGATCGGCTACAAGATCAGGGAGGCACGTCTGCAGAAGGTCCCATATATGATTGTTGTCGGAGACAGAGAGATGCAGGACAATACTGTTGCGGTAAGAGAGCGCAGCGGTGATCAGCGTGTCATGAAGCTTGAAGAATTCATCTCAATTGTGAAAGATGCAGAGCCTGTGATCTAATCTGTATTGACAACAAGCAGATCTCTGGGTTAGATAAGCACATAATTCGAATACATGGAGGGTGTTATAGCTAAAAGTAGTTTACGATACGATGGCAAGGACAAGATCAGAGTAAATAATCAGATCGTGGCGGACAGCGTCAGGGTCATTTCCTCTGATGGAGAGCAGCTTGGTATAATGACCGTTCCTGTAGCAATTGAAAGGGCGAAAGAATACGGAATGGATCTTGTTGAGGTTGCTCCCAAGGCCAATCCTCCCGTATGTCGCATTATGGAATTTGGCAAGTACAAATACGAGAAATCGAAAAAGGATAATATTGCCAAAAAGAAACAGGCCACGGTGGTCCTCAAAGAGATAAAATTCAGACCGAAGACCGATGAGCATGATTATCAGTTCAAACTGCGTCATATTATGAAATTTTTAGAGTCAAAGAACAAGGTTAAGGTGGTAATAAGATTCAGGGGCAGAGAGATTATCCACATGGACAAAGGGCTGCAGATATTACAGAGGGTGCGCTCAGATGTCGCAGAACTCGGATCTGCTGATAACGAACCCAAAACAGAAGGCCGCACCATGATAATGATGATGTCCCCAAAGTAATATAAGGAGCGGGAAATGAAGCTTAAAACAAATAGGAGTGCTGCAAAGAGATTTTCACGCACAGGGACCGGAAAGGTAAAGAGGAACAAGGCATATGCAAGCCATCTTCTTTCATGCAAGTCTACAAAGAGAAAAAGGAACTTGAGAAAATCAACTCTTGTTGATTCTGCAAACCTTGGCGGCGTGAAACGGATGTTGCCATATCTGTAAGGGGTAAAGAGAAATGCGAGTAAAAAGAGGCGTAGTAGGTATTAAAAAGAGGAAAAAGCTTCACAAGCTTACAAAGGGCTTTGTCGGAGGCCGGAGAAATCTTGTACGGGCAGCGAAAGAGACATTGAATAAGGGGCTGGCCTATGCATACAGAGACAGGCGTCAGAAAAAGAGGGAATACCGCCGTCTGTGGATAGCCCGGATAAATGCCGCACTCAGGCAGAGAGGCTATACCTATTCCCGGTTTATTCATGCCCTGAACACCTCAGGTGTTGAGCTCGACAGAAAGGTCCTTTCTGATATTGCCATTACCGATCCCAAGGGTTTTTCCTATATCGCGGATTCTGTAATCAAATCATAAATGGAAAAGCAGCTCGAAGAACTGAAGCAAACCTTTAGCGAAGAACTTCTGCTCCTGCATTCTCCTGATGATATCGAGCCCATGAGGGTAAAGTATCTGGGGAGAAAAGGTGCACTTACCTCCATTCTGCGCTTGATGGGTTCTCTCGATCCGAAGGACAGGCCCCGTATGGGTTCGCTCTCCAATGCCCTGAAGGTCTATATGGAAGAGGCCCTTGCAGATAAGCTCGAAGGTCTGCGCAGGGGCTCGGTCTTCAAGGGGATAGATGTGACTCTGCCCGGCAGGGCCCCTTCAAAGGGCTGCGTACATATCATCAATCAGGTTGTAAGCGAGCTTGAGGAAATATTCCTTTCCCTGGGCTTCAACATTGCATCAGGCCCTGAAGTGGAAGACGACTACCACAATTTCGAGGCGCTCAATATACCCGAGCATCATCCTGCCAGGGATATGCAGGACACCTTCTATTTCTCCAACGACGTACTGCTTCGGACCCATACCTCTCCGGTACAGATAAGGGTTATGGAAAAGAGCGGGCTTCCTGTGCGGATCATAGCACCCGGCAAGGTCTACCGGTGCGATTCCGATGTAAGCCATACACCGATGTTTCATCAGATAGAAGGATTGTGGGTGGAAAAGGGCATTACCTTCAGACATCTCAAGGGTGTGCTGTATGAGTTTATTCACACCCTTTTCGGCCATGATATACCGCTTCGTTTAAGGCCGTCGTTTTTCCCGTTTACCGAGCCGTCTGCAGAGGTTGATATGGGCTGCATTATCTGTAAAGGCAAAGGCTGCAGGGTATGCAAGAATTCCGGGTGGCTCGAGATATTAGGCTGCGGCATGGTAGACCCCGAGGTATATACCTATGTCGATATAGACCCTGGATCTGTCACCGGGTTTGCCTTCGGGCTCGGTGTCGAACGCGTTGCCATGCTGAAATACGGTATTGATGATATCCGTATGTTCTTTGACAATGACCTGAGATTCCTGAGGCAATTCTCCTAAAGGCAAGGATCATGAAGATCGGTTACAAGTGGATAAAAGAACTCATCAACATAGATGAAGATGCATACAAGGTTGCCGAAGCCTTGACCATGAGCGGCACCGAAGTCGAAGAGATCGTTCACGAGACAATACCATCAGAGGTTGTCTGCGCCAAGATAGTAGAGGTCAAGGCGCATCCCGACGCAGACAAGCTGTCGCTGTGTCTGGTCGACACGGGCAGCGAGCATCTCTGGGTTGTCTGCGGGGCACCTAATGTTGCGGCCGGGATGATGAGCGCCTTTGCACCGGTAGGGACTGACCTCGGCCCTGGAATGAAGGTGAAAAAGGCCAAGATCAGGGGTGTTGAATCTTTCGGTGTACTTCTTTCGGAAAGAGAACTCGGCCTCACCGACGACCATACCGGCATCATGGAGATTGATGCCGATGTTAATCCGGGAGATGTCCTTGTCGAAGCACTCGAACTGGAAGACTGGGTGCTCGATATCAATGTCACACCTAACAGGGGTGACTGTCTTTGTGTTATAGGCATTGCCCGCGAGCTTTCCGCACTGTTCAGGAAAGAGTTTGCAATCCCGCAGTTCACTATCAAAGAAGACGCAAAATCAATCAATTCCGTGCTGAGTGTAGATATCCTTGCCCCGGATGCATGTCCGAGGTATGCGGCCAGGGTGATTCAGGACGCTAACATAAGGAAAAGCCCTTTCGCCATGAGAAGACGCCTGTTCCAGGCCGGGGTCAGGTCTATCAATAACATTGTTGATATAACAAACTATGTGCTGCTGGAATATGGCCAGCCTCTGCATGCATTTGACTATACCCTGATTGCCGGAAACGCCATTGAGGTGAGAAAGGCAAGACAGGGCGAGGAATTTGTCACCCTGGACTCTGAGAAGAGAACGCTCAGGGCAGAAGATCTGCTTATCTGCGACAGGGAAAAACCGATCGCCTTAGCCGGGGTAATGGGAGGAGAAAACTCCGAGGTGCTTGATACGACAAAGAGTATTGCCCTGGAAAGTGCGTTTTTCAACCCTGTCGGCATTCGACATACGTCCAAGGGGCTGAATCTCTCGACAGAGGCCTCGTACCGATTCGAGCGCGGCATAGATCCGGCGATTCAGGTCCTGGCCGCTGACCGTGCTGCATATCTCATGGCGGAACTCGCCGATGCAAAGGTCCTGGGCGGCGTCATCGATGTGAACCATGTCACCTCTGATCAAAGAAATATCATCCTGAGAAGAGAGTATATGCAGGAAGTCCTGGGCATTGATGATTTTACCGATGCAGATGTGGCCGATATCCTGACTGGACTCGGCTGTTTGGTTGAGAAGACTGATCTGGGCTGGAGTGTATCTCCCCCGCAATTCCGTCATGATGTCACCCGGGAGATCGATCTTGTCGAGGAGTTCATCAGGATCTATGGCATGGAAAAGGCAGAGCCGGAGCTTCCGACCTTCAGGCCCATGAAGCGGTCGTCCGATGAGATGAAACTGAACGGTCTCCGTTCAAGGCTCGCCTCCATGGGGCTTGCCGAGGTTGTTACATATTCATTCATATCACCAAAGTGGAAGCAGTTCTTCGGTGATGAGATGCTCGAGCTTTTAAATCCCATTTCCGATGAAATGAGGCTGATGCGAAGGTCCCTGGTCCCAGGGCTTGCATCTGTTGCAGCAAAGAACAAGAACCTTCAAAGCAGAGACATCCGGATATTCGAAGTGGGAAAATGCTTTTTCCCTCAGCAGGGGGGACTCCCCAATGAGAAAGTCATCCTGGGTATTGCACTGTCCGG